>QHVV01000025.1:0-18363 GCA_003222385.1 Acidobacteriota bacterium | reverse complement strand
GCCGGCGCGTGCCGACGGGGATCCCTTTCATCGTTCCACCGCCCGCTCGACAGTGCGCACGGTGCGCCGCGCGGGGGACGCTGGCGGGGGAGGGGCCGGGATGCTTTCCTCCCCCGAGAAGTAGGTCGCGAGCACGAGGCCCACCTGGACCTCGCCGGGAGCGTCGGGCTTCCGGGTCAGGGAGACATCGCGCACCACGATCCAGCGCCGGTCCGCTTCGAACGCGGCCAGCAGCTTCTTGAACCGGGCGTAGTCGGCGTCGAAGTGGAAACCGATCAGCATCTGCGAAAGCGGCAGGTTCTTGAGAGCCGACGTCGAGTAACTGATCGCGACCGGCGCGACGCCCGCCTTTTGCATGACGGCGTGGACTTCCTCGACGATCGGCGCGAGCGTCTCCCGTCGGGTGCCGACGCGGCGTCCGTAGAACTCGTCGATCACGGACGACACCTGCGCGACCCGGTCACGCTGGCCTCCGAGCTTCGTCGCTTCCGCCTCATGGGACGCGACGTCCCGGGTGAGAGCGGTGCGCCTCTCCTCGAGCGCCTGCCGGCGGGCGGCGGTGATCGAGCGGGAGCCCAGCAGAAACGCGAGATTCGCCGCGAAAAAGATGCCCGCGACGACGAGCAGACCCGCGCGGCGCTTCCAGATGCTCTCGCGGGTTCTCACGGGTTCCCTTTCGCGGCGTAGGTCGTCGTCACGATGAAGGCGTACCCCTCGGCGGTGCCCTGCTTCGCCTCCGGCCGCGATTCGGACTTGAGCTCGATCGCCGTGAAGTACGGAGACCGGGCGAGCGCCGCCAGAGTGTGAACCACGCTTTCGGGCCCGCGGCCGACGAGCGCAATGTCGACCTCGATCTTTCCGGCCTCCTCGAACCTCGGCTGGAGACGGGAAAGGCGGACTTCGGCCGGGAGGACCCTTTCCAGCCGGGAGAGGAGCGTCGTCCAGGAAAACTGCCTCTCTTCGACCAGACGGAGGAGCCCGCGGCTCTCGAGCGACAGCTCCGAGAGCTCGTAGGCGTGCAGGGCGTTCCGCGCTTCTTCCGCCGCCGCGCCGGCGCGCGCCTGGCGCTTTTCCAGCCAGGAGATTTCCTCGCGCGTGTCGGCGACGTCGCGGCGGAACTGCCCGTACAAGCTCGCGTTGATTCCGAAGAGGATCGCGCCGGCGAGAAGGGTCGCCCCCGCCACGAAATAGACCGGACGGTAATCACGGAACGGGCGGCGGGCGAAGTTCAAGGTCATGACTTGCCGTTGACCGCCGCGAACGCCGAGAGGAGCTCCGGGCGCGCGGCGACGCGCTCGTCGAAGCCGCGGTCCGCCGAAAAGAGCGCACCCGAAAGCCGGGTCTGGGCAACCGGGAGAGCCGAGCCGCTGGCGAGCTCGCGTCCGGGCGCGGCGTCGTGGACGTAGACCGCCGAAAGACCCGCACCATGGAGCTTCTCGAGGTAGTAGGACAGGGAGAGACGGACTTCCTGATCCTGGTCCTCCGCCTCCGCGCCTTCCTCTTCCGGCCGCTGGCGGAAGAAGACCGGGTTCCCGTCGCGGGCGATCACGAAGACGAGCGAGCCGGGGGAGCGATGGAGGAGCCCGTAGTCGCCGCCGGCGAGAGAGCCGAGAACCGGAGAGAGACCGTCGAACAGAACGAGGCTGGAGGGCGCGAGAGCTCCGACGCGGACCCCCAGGCTTTCGAAAGACTGCTCGATCGAGCGAAGCATCTCGGAGGGCGCCGCCGCCACCAGGAGACGCAGCTCCCCCTCTTCGCCGGCCTTCGGCATCTGGTCGAAGACGACCGAGAGGTCCTCGCTGATCCCGGGAAGGAGCTTCTTCAGCTTCCAGACCACCATCTCCCGCACCGCTTCCTCCGAGTCCGGCAGGGTGTCGAAGTCGATCGGAAGGATGCGCGCCCACGAATCGGGGAAGACGACGGACGCGCGGGAGAGCCCGCCCGACAGCTTCCGGGCGACCTCGACCGCGTCGGCGATGGCGTCCCGGGTGAAGAGCGGCGTCCCGGACGGACCCGAGCCGAGGGTGTTCGGGGGATACGCGAAGTGCCGTGAGTCGACGAACCCCGGCACCGGGTCGCGCCGGACGTTCGCCCACGTGACGCCGTCCGCCATCAGGCAGAAGACGTGCGGCGGAACGACCGGGGGCAGCAGAGGGATCTTCATCAGTCGACGAACGTGACCTTGTTGATTTCCTTCAAAGTGGTCGAGCCCTCGAAGACCTTCGAGAGGGCCACCTCGCGAAGGAAGGTCATTCCCTCTTCCCGGGCCGCCCGCTTGATCTCCGCGGCGGGCCGGCGCTCGAGGATGAGACCCCGGATCCGGTCGGACAGGTCGAGAAGCTCTGCGATCGCCATCCGGCCGTGGAAGCCGGTGCCGTCGCACTCGAGGCAGCCTTTCCCCTCGTAGAAGACCTGTCCGTCGAGACTCGCCGGGTCGAGGCCTGCCTCCGCGAGCGTCTGGGGAGAGACCGAAACCTTTTCGCGGCAGTGCGAGCAGATCTTGCGGACGAGCCGCTGCGCCAGGACGCAGTTCAACGCCGAAACGAAGTTGTACAGCTCGACCTTCATGTTCAAGAACCGGCCGAGCACGTCCACGACGTTGTTCGCGTGGACGGTGGTGAACACGAGGTGACCCGTCAGAGCCGATTGAACCGCGATCTGGGCCGTATCCTCATCGCGGATCTCGCCGACCATGATCTTGTCCGGGTCGTGCCGCAGGATCGACCGCAGACCTCGCGCGAACGTGAGCCCCTTCTTCTCGTTGACCGGGATCTGGGTGATCCCGCGGAGCTGGTACTCGACCGGATCTTCGATCGTGACGATCTTGTCCTCGACGGACTGGATTTCCGAGAGGCAGGCGTAGAGCGTCGTCGTCTTTCCGGAGCCGGTCGGACCGGTGACGAGCACCATCCCGTAAGGCTCGCGGATGAACTTGCGGACCTTCTTCTTCGTTTCCGCGTCGAAGCCGAGGACGTCTAAGTTCAGGCTCTTGAACTCCGCGTTGGCCGACTCCTTGTCGAGGATGCGGATGACGGCGTCTTCGCCGTGCACCGTCGGCATGATCGAGACGCGAAAGTCGATCGTCCGCCCGCGCACGCGAAGCTTGAAGCGTCCGTCCTGCGGAATCCGCCTCTCGGAGATATCGAGCTCCGACATCACCTTGATGCGGGAAATGATCGTGCCGTGGTGTCTCTTGTCGATCGGGTCCATCGCCTGGTACAGCACGCCGTCGATCCTGTACTTGATCAGGACGACGTTCTCCTGCGTCTCGATATGGACATCGGAGGCGCGGCGCTGGATGGCGTTGAAGAGGATCGAGTCGACCAGCTTGATGATCGGAGAAGCGTCCTGGGTGATGCGGTCGATCGTTAGGGTCTCTTCGCCTTCCTCGTCCTCGCTGACGAGCTGCAGACGGAAGTCTTCGGTCGCCTCGTCCAGGACCCTCTGCGACGACTCGCTCTTCTGAAGGATGTCCGTGATCGCGGCGCGGCTTCCGACCTTGATCCGCAGAGGAAGCCCGGTCAGGAGCTCGAGCTCGTCCAACTTCACGACGTCGGTCGGGTCCGCGCAGATGACCGTCAGCGCTTTCCGCTTCTCCGGGATGAACGTGTATCGGAGCATCCACTCGACCGGCAGGGACCGGAAGAGGTCGGGGTCCACGCGGAAAGAGGAGACGTCGATGTACGGCAGGCCGAGCCGCTCCGCCAGGGCGACGGCCTGCGCCTCCTCCTCTTCTTTCGAAGGCAGCCGAACCTGTGCCGCAACGACCGGTTCGCGTCCGGACCGCGTCCCCGACTCCGCAACCGCCGTTTTTCCGAATCTCTGGTCCGCGCACATCGTCTTTTTTACCCTTTGATCTGGGACATGATCTTGAAAATCGGCAGATACACAGACAGCAGGATCGTGACGATCACGCCCCCCATCATCACGAGAATTGCCGGCTCGACGAGCGTGATCACGCGCGCGAGCAGCACGTCGATCTCCTCGTCGTAGAAGTCCGAAACGGCCGTCAGCATTTCCTCGAGCGCGCCCGACGTCTCGCCGACCTTGATCATTTCGATCGTCAGGTTCGTGAAGATGCCGGTCGTTTCGAGCGAGTGCCAGAGCTCACCGCCTTCGCGCACCTTCGGAACGACTTCGCGCACCCGGCGCGCGATGTGACGGTTCCCGATCGCCTCGGCGGCGTTCTCGAGCGAGGGGACGAGGGGCGTGCCGCCGCCGAGCAGCGTCGCGAGGCTCCGCGTGAACTGGGTGATCGCGAAGCGCAGGAAGAGGCCTCCCAGGAACGGCAGCTTCAGGAGCACGCCGTCGGACCACGCGCGTCCGACAGGCGTTCGAATCCACCGCATCAGGAAATAGCCTCCGGCGATCAGCGCCGGGAGGAGCCAGATCACGTTGTCCCGCAGGAACCCCGCGACCCCCACCACGATCACCGTCAGCAGCGGCAGGTCCGCGTGAAAGTCGGCGAAGAACTGCTGGAACTTCGGGACGACGACCGTCATCAGGACGGCGATCAGACCGCCGGACATCACGAGCAGGATCGCCGGGTAGACGAGCGTCGAGACCACCTTTCGCGAAATCGCGATGACGGTCTTCTGGTACTTCAGGTACCGCCGCAGGACGTTCTCGATCTCTCCCGACTTCTCGCCGGCCTTGAGCGAAGTCCAATAGAGGCGGGGAAAGATGTCCCCCTGCTCGGCGAACGCTTCGGAGATCGACGCTCCGGAGTTCACCCGGTCCTTCACGTCGGCGAGGACGGCGCGCAACGCGGGGCTCTCCTGGCGCTCGAGCAGGATCTCGAAGGAGCGCACGACGGGCAGCCCCGCCTTGAGCAACGCGATCATTTCCTGGTTGAACACCAGAAAATCCGCCATCTTGACGCGGCCCCGGCGCCCTCCGCGCGCGCCGGGAAGCCCGAAGCCGTGCCGGCGCACCTCGAAGACGTGTCCCCCGCGGCGCTCGATCTCGACGCGCGCCGCCTTCGAATCGGGCGCGAGCACCGCCTCTTCCGCGACGGAGCCGTCCGGCCAGCCCGCTTTGACCGAAAACTGGGGGCTCATGGCTTCTTCTCCACCGTTTTTTGTCCATCCGTGCCGCGCTCCGCACCGGCGCGCGGCGTCTCCTGCACGAGGAGGACCAGGATCAAGGCGTTCTTCGAGCCCTCGTCCTTGGACGCCCCGATGACGAGCGTTTGATTGAGCGTCACGGCCATCGGCGCGCGGTAGAGCGCCACCGGAACGATGCGACCCTGGGGGTTCCTCCGCAGCCGGGAGAGCGAGAACGGCGAGAGCAGAACCTGATCGCCCGAGCCCGCCGATTCGATCCAGAAATTCAGCAGATACGCGTTTCCTTCTTCGCCGAGCTGGGCCGCCACCGGCGCCCCCTCGATCCCCCGGAGCACGGTCGAGTCGATCAGGCTGTAGTCGTTGAACTGAAAGAGCGTCTTCAGCTTGGCGCCGAGCCCGCCGATCTCCTTCTCGATCGAACCGGCCGGCACCTCCGCGCGGGCGCGAACGAGCTTGACGGCGAACGTGAACCCGCGGGGCGGCGTGTCGAACTCTGCGATCACTTTGGCGATCATCCGGAGGTTCTCTTCCCGATCGGTGATCGTGATCGCTCTCAAGCGGGGCGTCAGGGTCACCGAGCCCGCCGGCGAGAGATGGGGACGGATCAGGAGCGCGGCTTCCTCGACCTGCCGGTACTTCAGGATGAACACCTTCACCGCAGCCTCTTCGGCCGCCAGAAGGGCGAGCGCGAAGAGCGAGAAGGCCGCGAGGGCCGCGAAAAAAACTCTCTTTCTCACGCGAGTAAAAAGCTCCGTCCCCTCGTCGGGGACCCGAATTCCGCCTCCTCGGCGGAGGCTTCGAACTACCTGCTGCGGGTGCAGGCCCGGAGGGCCTGTCCCCGCGACATTCTCAAATGTCGAGCGAGCGGTCGACGATCCAGACCACCCGAGGCTCCTGACTGCCGGCTCCCGGGTTCCAGTCATAGATCGTGGCGTCCGTGGGGAACGTTGCCGCCGGAACCGTCCGCGCCGCGGGGGCGAAGCCCCGCGCCGGCGCGGCCGTCGAGCGGACCGCGGCCCGGACCGGCTCGCGAGACTCCGGACGCCGCGCCGACCCGGGCAGCACCAGCGTCAGGACCGCGAGCGCCGCGGCCGAAGCGATCGCCGCGGCGCGGCGAGAGCGCTTCGATCGGCCGAGCGCGAGCTTCCGCTCCGCCTGCTTGAGCGCCACGCCGGTCCGAACGCCAGCGAGCACCCGTTCGACGTCCTTCGCGGACACCTCTTCGGTGGAAACCCTCGCGAAGAGAAGAGACGGCTCGATCGAGGCGAGCCCGTCCCGACACCTGGCACACGAGGCGAGGTGTTCCCGGAAGCTCCGACTCTCGGGCGAGGCGAGCACGCCGTCGAGGTACTCCGGCGCGCGGGCGCGGACGTCCCGGCACGAAAGGCTCATCGCCGTCCTCTCCCCGCGATCAAACCCGGGCAGATGCGGGCGATCTCCCGTCTCAGGATCCGCCGCGCGTTGAAGAGGTGATTGCGCACCGTGGACTCGCCGCACTTCAAGATCGCGGCGATCTCTTTCGTGTCGCAGTCCTCCATTTCCTTCAGGACGAAGACCGCCTTCTGCTTGCCGGTGAGCCGGCCCGAGGCCGTCTGGAAGAGCCGGGCGAGCTCGGCATCTTCGAGGGCGTTGGTCGTCTCGTGTCCCGTCATTTCTTCCCGCATGCGCACCAGGTGAAGGGTCGCCCCGTGCGCTCGTTCCCGACTCCGCGAGCTGCGGAGGAAGTCGATCGAGAGGTTCGTCGCGATCCGGTAGAGCCAGGTGTTGAACGAGTACTGCTCGTCGTATCGGGCGAGCTGCTCCCACACGCGGAGGAACACGAGCTGCGCCACGTCGCGGGCGTCTTCGGCATCCCCCACGATCCGCCGGGCCACCGAGACGACGGCCGGGGTCTTCCGGACGACGAGGGCCTCGAAGGAGACGGTGTCGCCCCCGCGGGCCTTGAGGGCGAGCTCGCGATCGGGAAGCTCGATCGCTTCCTGCCGGTCCCGACTTTCGCTGTAAACGAGTTCCATCGTTTCTTGACCTTCGGCGGGTGCTGGCTCCCAGAGCCCGTCCCCGCGACATTCAGGGGTCCTCCCGGCCGTTATACGGAGCGGCAACGCTTCCCGTCGCCCGGTTTGTTCCGCGGCGCCAGGATCGGTTCGCGTCGAGGGACCGAGCCCCGGATCGTCTTTCTTCACTCGATAACCCTTTGAATGGTAAAACGTTGTCCGCACCCGGGCAAGGGGAAGGCGAACCCCGTTGAACGATAATTCTCGCGGCATGCTCTTCTACCGGATCCTGGCGGGGACCGC
Organism: Acidobacteriota bacterium; assembly: GCA_003222385.1. Taxonomy (GTDB): domain Bacteria; phylum Acidobacteriota; class Thermoanaerobaculia; order UBA5066; family Gp7-AA6; genus Gp7-AA6. Next base: position 11,000 of record QHVV01000025.1, on the reverse strand, counting down.
GCTCCTCGCCTACTCGCCGGTCGCCCTTGTGCGCTCGATCACGGGCCGGCGCCGCCTGGGGGACCTTCGGGGACGCCTCGGCCGGGTCGACTGGCCGAGCCTGGCCGGCGGGATCTGGGTGCACGCCGTTTCCGTGGGCGAAGTGGGGGTCGCGGCCGCTCTCCTCTCGGCGCTCGCGCGCAAGGCGCCCGACCGGCGCCTTGGCGTCTCCGTGACGACGGAGGCCGGGCGCGACCTGGCTCCGCGGGTGCTCCCTCCCGAAGTCGCCGTCTTCGCCTTCCCTCTCGATCTCGCGCGGCCGGTCGAGCGCGCGCTCGACGAAGTGCAACCGGGGCTCGTTCTCCTGACCGAGACCGAGCTCTGGCCTCTCTTCATCGACCGCGCGGCTCGCCGGGGAGTGCCGATCGCGCTGGTGAACGGCCGTATCTCGGAACGTTCTTATCCGCGATACCGGATGCTCAAGCGATGGTTTTCTTCGACCCTGGAGAGCGTGTCGCTCTTCGTGATGCAGAGCGAAGAGGACGCGCGCCGGATCGAGTCGCTCGGCGTCCCGCCTTCCAGGATCCGGATGAAGGGGAACTTGAAATACGACGTGCCGCCGGCTCCCCCGTTTCGCGACGGAGAACGGCTGATGGCCGCGGCCGCGGGCCGCCCGATCGTCGTGGCCGCCTCCACGGCGGAAGGAGAAGAGGAGGCCGTCGTCGACGCCTGGAAACGGCTGACCCCGCGGCCACTCCTCGCGATCGCGCCACGGCGGCCGGAGCGTTTCGAAGAGGTGGCGAAGAAGATCGAGGCGGCAGGCTTTTCTCTGCTCCGCGCGACGCGCGGCGACCCGGCGCGCGGCGACGTCTACCTTCTCGACACGATCGGCGAGCTCGCGTCGCTCTATCTCCACGCGAAGATCGCGTTCGTCGGGGGAAGTCTCGTTGCCCGGGGCGGGCACAACCCGATCGAAGCGTGGTCGGCCGGAGTTCCGGTCCTCGTCGGACCCCACGTCGAGAACTTCCGGGAGATCGTGGAGAAAGGAAGAAGCCTCGGCATCGTTCACCGCGTCGCGGACGCGCAAGACCTCTCCCGCGCCCTCGGCAAGCGCCTCGCCGACCCCGCGGCGACCGCGGCCTCCGGCGCGGTCGCGCGAAAGTTCGTGGCTGGCAATCGCGGCTCCGCCGACGCCACGGCCGACGAAGTCCTGACTCTGCTGTCCCGCGCACCCGCGCGGCGAGGGGCCGCGGGGTGAGATTCAACGGGCTTGCTGGTCCGATCGCCCGCGCCGCCCTCTCTCCCCTCTCCGCGCTCTACGGCCGCGCGCTCGAGGCGCGAGCGGGCCTCTATCGCTCGGGCAGTTTCGCTTCGCGGCGCGCGGCCTGTCCGGTGATATCGGTGGGCAACCTCACGTTCGGGGGAACCGGAAAGACGCCGTTCGTCGAGTTTCTCGCGCGGAGGCTGCGTTTCGAGGGAAAGCGCCCCTCGATCCTCTCGCGGGGCTACGGCCGGCGGTCGAAGGGAGTCATCGTCGTCTCGCGCGGCGAGGGTCCTCTCGTCGGACCCGACGAGGGGGGCGACGAACCGGTCGCGATCGCGAAAAGGCTGCCCGCGGTCCCCGTCGTCGCGGCGGAGCGGCGCGTGGAAGGGGCGCAGGCCGCGATCGAGCTCGGCACCGACGTGATCCTCTTACACGACGGCTATCAGCACCTCGCGCTCGACCGCGACGTGAACCGGGGGCGGACGGCTGCCGCCGTCCGGACGTCTGCGCGAACCTCTCTCGGCGCTCGCCCGCGCGGATGCGGTCGTCTTCACCCGCGCGAACCGCGGCGATCCCTCAGCGACGGCCCGCGCCGCGCTCGACCGGTGGAATCCGGGCGTTCCGACCTTCTCCGCGCGGATCCGCGCCGCCGGGCTCCGGGACGAGCAGGGAGCGGCGGTACCCTCCGCGCGGCTGTCGGCGAGGCGGTTCGTCGCGGTCTGCGGGATCGCCAACCCCGCTTCCTTCACGGCCACGCTCGCGGAGCTCGATCTCTCCGCCGAAGAAGTCCTCGCGTTTCGCGACCATCACCGCTACACGAGACGGGACCTCGAGCGCATCCGCCGCGCCGCGGACCGAACCGGCAGCGCGTGGATCCTGACCACGGAGAAAGACTCCGTGAAGCTCGAAGGAAAGACGCTTCTGCCGGTCGTCACGGTGCGGCTCGACGTCGAGGTGGCGGAACCGGAATTCTTTCCCTTCCTGCTCTCCCGAATTTCGGGTGAGCCCGAGAGACCGCGAACTGCATCGGCGCGGCCGACGTGAACGCGTCCCGCGGCGCGGCGGACCTCGCGGGACAGGCAATCTTCCCGGCGACGACGGCGCAGAGGTCGCGCAAGCGGCGCCGATCCGCCCTCCGCGACCGCGCCGAGCTCGCTCTCTTCCGGGCCGCCGCCGGAGGACTCGCCCTGCTGCCTCCGGCCGCCGCGCGCCGCGCCGGTCGGGCCGCCGCGCGGATCGTGTTCTCGTTTCTCCGCTCGCGGCGGAAGATCCTTCTCGACAACCTGACCGCGGCCTTTCCGGACGAGCCTGCCGGGCGGATCGCATCCATCGCGCGCCGCTCGATCGAAGGCTTTGCGAGCGCCCTCGTGGACTTTCTCCAGACGGGCCGTCTTTCGCGCGAGGAGCTCCTTTCCCGGGTCGCGGTCGAAGGCGATGAAAACCTGCGCGCCGCACGGTCCCGCGGGAAGGGGGTTTTCCTCCTTTCGGCGCACTTCGGGAGCTGGGAGGTCGGCGCGCTCGTCGCGGGACTCCTGGGAGAGCCGATCGCGCCGGTCGCCCGTCCGCTCGACAACCCGCTTCTCGAAGAGGAGCTCTCGAAACTCCGCCGGCGGTTCGGGAACCGTCCGATCTCGAAGAGGCAGGCCGCGAAGGAGCTCCTTCGCGCGATGGCGCGAAACGAGACGGTCGCGATCTTGGTCGACCAGAACGTGCTGCCGCGCGAAGCGGTCTTCGTCCCGTTCTTCGGACGGTCGGCCGCGACGACGCCCTCCCTCGCGCTCATTCAGTTGAAGACGGGTGCGGCGGTGGTGCCCGTCTTCACATGGCCGGCAGCGGACGGGCGCTACCGGCTGAAGTTCGAGCGGCCGATTCTGCCGGAGGAGTTCGGCGACGCCGACGTCGATCGGGACGAGCGCGTGCATCGGGCCACCGCGCGTTACATGGAGGTGACAGAGACGGCGATCCGAAAGGATCCGGCAGCGTGGCTGTGGCTCCACAATCGATGGAAGACGTCGCCGCCGGAAACGGTCCGAGGTAGATTGTGAAGAGATCCGGAGGCCGGCTGGTCGTCGCGCCCAACTGGATCGGCGACGCCGTCCTGTCGCTTCCGGTCCTTCGCGCTCTCTCGCGCGCCGCGCCGGGCGAGCGGCTGGTGGTCCTGGCCCGACCCGGCCCGGCCGCGATCTACCGGGCCGAGGGAACCGCGTCGGAAGTTCGGACGACGTCGGGGCTCCTTCGCGACTCGCTCGCCGCGCAGCGGGAACGGTTTTCGGAGGCGTGGATCCTGCCGAACTCCTATCGCTCCGCGCTCGTCGCGTTTCTCGCCGCGATCCCCCGGCGCATCGGATACGCGACCGACGGACGGCGTCATCTCCTGACCCACGCGTCCGACGCGCCTCCGAGAACCGGCCACCAGCTGCACGACTACGACCGGCTGCTCGAATCCCGGGGAATCGCGCCCGACGCGGGACCGCCCCGTCTGCCGATTCGGCAGGAGGACGTCGAGAGCGCGGAAGGCGCGCTCTCCCGCGCTGGACTCCTCACGAACGGACCGCTCGCGCTGCTCGCCCCGGGCGCCGCGTTCGGCTGGACGAAGAGGTGGCCGCCGGCCCGATTCGGGAAGCTCGCGCAGGCCCTCGCTTCGCGCGGCTTCTCGTGCGCTCTCGCCGTCGGCCCGGGCGAAGAAGGGCTGGCCGAAGAGGTTCGCGCCGACGCTCCGGGCTCCCGCCTTCCCGTCCTGGGCGCGGATCTCGATCCGGTCGGTCTCGCCGCGCTCGCGGCCCGCGCGAAGGTTGTCATTGCCAACGACTCGGGGCCCATGCACCTCGCGGCCGCCGTGGGGACGCCGGTCGTCGCGCTCTTCGGCCCGACGGATCCGGGGAGAACCGGGCCGACCGGAGTCCGGCACGACGTCCTCGACCGCTACGTGTTCTGCTCCCCCTGCTATCTGAAGGAGTGCCCGTACGGGCACGAGTGCATGAGGGGAATCGAGGTGGCGGACGTCGTCGCGGCCGTGGAGAGACTCGTCAGACGTGAGACGCGAGAGGGTCTCACGACTTGAGCTCGGTGTTCCAGTAGGCCACGTCGAGGAAGTTCCGCCACGCGGGGTGCAGCTTGCTCGATCCGAAGTGGCCGACCGGATGCCACCGGGGCTTGCGGGGATGGGCGACCAGGCGCATCGACGCCTCCGCCGGCGTGCGATTTCCCTTCTGCACGTTGCACGCGAGGCAGGCGCAGACGATGTTCTCCCACGACGAGGTGCCCCCGCGCGAGAGCGGGATCACGTGATCGAGCGACAGCTCCGAAGAGGTGAACTTGTGCCCGCAGTACTGGCAGCGGTTCCCGTCGCGCAGGTAGATGTTGTGCCGGGAAAACTTCACTTCCTGACGCGGAAGCCGATCGAAGCTCTTCAACGCGATGACCCGCGGCACCCGGATCGCCATCGACGGCGTGAGCACGACCTCGTCCTGGGGCTGCACCGGGATGTCGCACCAGTTCTCGAACTCGTAGGTCGAGTAGTCGGGCAGGACCGCCCGGACGTGTCCCTTGTAGAACAGAGAGAACGCCTTGCGCACGGACGTGACGTGCACGGCCTGGAAGACGCGATTCAGCACGAGAACCTGAGAGTCGAGCATCACTTGGCCGAAAACCGCGTCATTATATAGCGCCGATGAGACTTCCGGCCTCGAAGGAGCGTCTCCTCGGGCTCGTCTCTTCCTTCGCCGGACGGCGGTTGCTGGTCGCGGGGGATTACGTGCTCGACCGCTTCGTGTTCGGCCATCCCAAGAGGATTTCCCGGGAGGCGCCCGTCCTGATCCTGAAGTTCTGGAAGGAGGAGAGTCTTCCGGGCGCCGCCGGCAACACGGCCGCGAACGTCCGGGCGCTGGGAGGAATGCCGGTTCCGGTCGGCCCGGTCGGCGAGGACGAGGCGGGCGGCCTCCTGGCGGCGATCTTCCGCGAGCGCGGGATCTCGACCGAGGCGCTGCTGCCGGTCCCCGGTTACGAGACCCCGACGAAGACGCGCGTGCTCGCCGGCGGAGCGCATTCGATCAAGCAGCAGGTCGTGCGTTTCGATCGCGAGCAGGTGCTGCCGACCGACGGCGCCTGGCGGCGGCGGCTCGCCGAGAAGCTGAGCGAAGTCGCGGGCGGCGTCGATGCCGCCGTGCTCTCCGACTACGGCTACGGCGCCGTGACTCCCGAGGCGGTCGCGCCGCTCAAGAAGCGGTTGCGGACGGGCGCCCAGCTGCTCGTGGATTCCCGGCACTCGCTGTCGAGATACGAAGGCGTGGACGCCGCGACTCCGAACGAGGAAGAGCTGGAGGAGTGCGCCGGCGAACCGCTCGGCGATTCGACCGAGAAGCTCGCGCTCGCCGGCGATCGGCTGCGGAAACAGCTCGGGTGTCGGACGCTCCTGGTCACGCGGGGGTCGCGCGGCATGGCGCTCTTCGACGGAGGAAATCCGCCGACGCTCATTCCGGTGCACGGGACTGACCAGGTCGCCGACGTGACCGGCGCCGGCGACACCGTTCTCGCCACGTTCTCCCTGGCGCTCGCGTCCGGAGCGACGCCGCTCGAAGCGGCTTTGCTCGCGAACTTTGCGGGGGGCGTCGTCGTGATGAAGATGGGGACCGCGACGGTCTCCTCCGACGAGCTCGAGCAGGCGATCGCGTCCGATCGGACGCTGACCGCGTGACCGGCGAGGCCCGTTCGTCGCGCGAAAAAATCGTTTCGCGCGGAGAAGCCGTTCGCGCCGCGGCCCGGGAGAGGGAAGCCCGGCGGCGGATCGTCTTCGCGAACGGCGCCTTCGACGTCTTCCATGTGGGCCACGTGCGGTATCTCGAGGCCGCGCGGGCCGAAGGGGACTGGCTGATCGTCGGCGTGAATTCGGACGCCTCGGTTGCCCGATCGAAGGGCGCGGACCGTCCGGTCGTGCCGGCGGACGAGCGCGCTGAAATCGTGGCGGCGCTCGCGTGCGTCGGCGCGGTCGTCGTCTTCGAGGAAGACACCCCCGCCCGGCTGCTGGAAGAGCTGCGGCCCCACGTCCACGCGAAGGGAACGGACTACACCGCCGAATCGGTCCCGGAGCGCGAGGTCGTCGCCGGATACGGGGGAAAGACCGTGATCGTCGGAGATCCGAAGGACCACGCGACGACGGACTTGATCGAAAGGATCCGGAAATCGGCCTCGTGAACCTCCTCCTCGTGCGCCTCTCCTCCCTGGGCGACGTCGTGCACGCGCTCCCGATCGCGGCGAACGCGCGCCGGTCGGGCGCGAGGGTGGGCTGGGTCGTCGAATCCGCATATCGGGAGCTCGTGGACGGCAATCCCGACGTCGACGAAGTTTTCTTCGCCGACACGAGGAACTGGCGGCGGAGGCCGTTCTCTCCGCGGACGTACGCGGAAATGCGATCGATCTTCCGAAGGCTCCGCCGCTTTTCACCGGACGCGACCATCGACGCACAGGGTCTCTGGAAGTCCGCCGTGCTGGCGCGGGCGGCCGGCGGCCCCGTCGTCGGTTTCGGCACCGCCGATCGGAGAGAGCGGGGGTCCGTCCTCCTCTGCGACCGGACGGTCAAACCGGTCGTCGGCCGACACATCGTGGATCACAACCTGGCCCTCGCCGAGGCGGCGGGGATCCCCGTCCGGGTCCGCTCGCCGGACGCCCGCTTCCTGCTCGGGCGGCCGTCGCCCGAGGCGGACGCGTTTCTGGCCGGCCAGACGCGGCCGTTCGCGGTGTATCACCCCGGCGCGAGTCGGCCCGAAAAGACCTGGGGAGAAGAGCGCTTCGCCGAGCTCGCCCGCCTCGTCTCCGACGGCGGCCGCATGTCGGCCGTCGTCTCCTGGGGGCCCGGCGACGAGGAGCGGGCCTTCCGGATGTCCAAAATTCTGCCCCAGGCGCGGCTTCTCCCGCTCCTTCCGCTCGCCGGCCTCGCGCGGGTCATCGCCGCTTCGTCTCTCTTCATCGGCGGAGACACCGGACCTCTCCACCTGGCCGACGCCGTCGGGGCACCGACTCTCGCGCTCTTCGGGTCGACCGATCCCGACCACAACACTCCCGCCCGCAACGGCCCCTATCGGAGTCCCGGCTCCGCAATCCGGTACGATTCCGCGACGGGTGCCGAAGAGGTCGCCCGAAAGGCATTCGAGGTGCTTGCGGCCTGATCTTAAAAGCGGATCGTCTCGTTCTGGCGGCGCTCTTCCTCGCGCTCTCCGTCGGCTTCGCTCCGGCCGCGCGCGCGCAGCCGAAGCTCGATGGACGTCCCATTTTTCTGGGCGAGACGCTTCGCTTCGCGATGTCGGTCCTGGGAGCTTCGGCGGGCGAGCTGACTCTGTCGGCCCGGGAAACCTCGTTCGAGGGCCGCCCGGTCTACAAGTTCGAGCTTTCCGCGATCTCGGGTGAATTCCTCTCGAAGCTCTTTCTCGTCCGCGACTACCTCGCGTCCTGGGTGGATCCGAAGACGTTCCGATCGCTGCGCTTCGAGAAGCACACGGTCGAGGGGAAGCGGGTCCGGGACGATCTGGTGGAGTTCGATTACGCGAAGAAGCTCGCCTTCCGCAACGGCAAGTCGATCCCGATCGAAGACTCGACGTTCGACTCGCTTTCGTCGGTCTACTACATCCGTCTTCTCGACCTCCAGCAAGGCACCCCGATCCAGCTCACCGTGGTTTCCCGCGAGGCTTATCCGCTCTCCGTGGTCGTGCAGGGCCGCGAGACGGTCACGACACCCGCCGGCACCTTCCGCACGATCCGGGTGGAGCCGAGAAGCGAAAACGAAGGCCTGATCGGCAAAGGCAAAAACCTGGTCCTCTGGTTGACCGACGACGAGAAGAAGATGCCGGTTCAGATCCGGTCCAAGCTGAAGGTCGGAACCCTCGTCGGAAAACTGAAGGCGATCGAAAAAGAATAGTGGGGTCAGGTCTTCACGGATCACCGAAGCACTGAGCGACAGATGCTGCGCTTGCCATCTTTGCGAAGCAAAGTGGCAAGTGGAGACCTGACCCTCGAGAGAAAATAAGTCTGTCCCCATTTCGGACGCGTTTCGGACGCGTTTGCCGGCGTTGTGTCTCGCCTTTTGACAGATCGAAGCCAAAGCCTTACCCTGAGCAACTTCCCCATGGCTGTAAAACTCGGCGATCTGCTGGTCAAGGCGAAACTCGTCACTCCCGAGCAGGTCGAAGCGGCGCTCCAGTCCCAGCGGGACGAGGGGGGCAAGTTCGGCGAGGCTCTGATCCGGATCGGCGCCGTCAGCGAGCAGGACATCACCGAAACGCTCTCCCAGCAGTTCGGCGTCCCCTCGATCGACCTGGCGCACTTCGAGATCGACCCCTCCGTCATCAAGGTCGTGCCGGGCGAGGTCGCCCGGAAATACGGCGTCCTTCCGGTGAACAAGACCGGGGCGACTCTGACGATCGCGATGTCGGACCCGACGAACGTCTTCGCGATGGACGACATCAAGTTCATGACCGGCTACAACGTCGAGCCGGTCGTCGCCTCCGAGGCCTCGTTGAGGCGCGCGATCGACAAGCACTATGGAACGCCGCGCTCCGTCGTCCTGAAGGAGCGGCCCAAGGGAACGACCACCGGAAGCGCGCCGATGGAGACGAACATCGACGATCTGATGTCGTCGGCGTTGACGATGGACGACATGGCGAGCGTCGGCCTCTCCGAGTTCAACATGGACGAGATCACCGGCTTCGACGCCGACGTCGACGTCGTCCGCGGCGAAGAGGGACAGGAGATCGACCTGATCGATCTCGCCAAGTCCTCCGAGTCGGCTCCGATCATCAAGGTCTCGAACCTGATCCTGATCGAAGCACTGAAGGCGGGTGCTTCGGACATCCACGTCGAGCCTTACGAGAAGGAGTTCCGGGTCCGGTTCCGGGTGGACGGCGGGATCCGCTCATTTCGCGGCTGAAGATCATGGCGAAGCTCGACATCTCCGAAAAGCGCCTTCCGCAGGACGGCCGCATCAAGATCCGGCTGCGCGTCGAGGAGCGGACGCGCGACCTCGACCTGCGCGTCTCGGTCGTCCCGACGCACTTCGGCGAGAAAGTCGTCATGCGGCTGCTCGACAAATCGCGTCTCCAGCTCGACATGACGCAGCTCGGCTTCGACCAGGAGCCCCTGCGCCGCTTCAAAGACGCGGTCGACCGACCCTACGGGATCGTGATGGTGACCGGACCGACCGGGTCGGGCAAGACGAACACTCTCTACTCGGCGATCGCGCAGCTGAACGACCCGGCGGTCAACATCCTGACGGCCGAAGACCCGATCGAGTTCAACCTCGCCGGCATCAACCAGGTGCAGATGAAAGAGCAGATCGGCCTGACGTTCGCTTCTGCCATGCGCTCTTTCCTCCGGCAGGACCCGGACATCATCTTGGTCGGCGAGATCCGGGACTTCGAGACGGCCGAGATCGCCGTCAAGGCCGCCCTGACCGGCCACTTGGTGCTCTCGACTCTCCACACCAACGACGCCCCGTCGACGGTCAACCGGTTGATGAACATGGGCATCGAGCCGTTCCTGGTCGCAACGTCGGTCAATTGCATCGCGGCCCAACGCCTGGTCCGCGTCGTCTGCTCGAGGTGCGCGGAAGACTTCGAGACCTCGCCGCAGATGCTGATCCAGGTCGGTTTCGCTCCCGACGAGGTCAAAGCCTTGAAGATCAAGCGGGGCCGGGGCTGCGAGACCTGCAAGAACACCGGCTACAAGGGGCGGATCGGCCTCTTCGAGGTGCTCCTCTTCTCCGACGAGATCCGCGACATGATCCTCTCGGGAGCGTCCTCGATCGAGCTGAAGCGCCGCGCGGTCGAAGAGGGCATGGTGACGCTCCGGGTCGCCGGACTGAACAAGGTCCGCGACGGGGTGACGACGCTCGAAGAGGTGCTCCGAGAGACCGTTATGTAGGTTCCAGGTCTTGCTTCTGATCCCTATACCCCGACACCCCGCTCCCTGTTAAACTTGCAGATCAGTCACCACAACTTCTTACCGAGGGCCGTCAAAAAATGGCAGGGGAAGCCACTCTTCATCAACTTCTGAAACAGATGGTCGAAATGGGGGCATCCGACCTCCACCTGACCACGAACTCGCCTCCGATGGTGCGGCTCGACGGACGGCTGTTGCCGCTGCCGTATCCGCCCTTGACCGTCGCCGAGACGAAGCAGATCTCCTACTCGGTCCTGACGGACACCCAGAAGCATCGCTTCGAGGAGAACCTCGAGCTCGACTTTTCCTTCGGGGTGAAGGGCCTCGCGCGCTTCCGCGCGAACAACTTCATGCAACGCGGCGCGGTCGGCGGCGTCTACCGTCAGATCCCCTACCAGATCCAGGGATTCCGCGAGCTCGGCCTGCCGCCGGTCGTCGAGCTCCTCTGCGACAAACCCCGGGAAAGACCACGACACAGGCCGCGATGATCGACAAGATCAATCGCGAGAAGCAGCTCCACATCGTCACGATCGAGGACCCGATCGAGTTTCTCCACACCCACAAAAAGTGCGTCGTCAACCAGCGCGAGCTCCACGCCGACACGCATTCCTTCCCGAACGCGCTGCGATCCGTTCTGCGCGAAGACCCGGACGTGGTCCTGATCGGCGAGATGCGCGACTTGGAAACGATCGAGTCGGCGCTGCGCATCGCGGAAACCGGCCACCTGACGCTCGCCACCCTCCACACGAACAGTGCGTCTTCTTCGATCAACCGGATCATCGACGTCTTCCCCGCTCACCAGCAGACCCAGATCCGGACCCAGCTTTCCTTC
>QHVV01000108.1:46310-72023 GCA_003222385.1 Acidobacteriota bacterium | reverse complement strand
CTGGTCAGGGGCCATGAACTGGTACTTCTTCAGGTTTTCGATCGCTTTCTCGTACTCGCCCCGATAGCCGTAGTAGTAGCCGATCATGTTGTAGGCCTCGGCGCTGTTCGGGTCCGCCTCCAGGAGCTTCGTGAAGACCTTGACCCCTTCCTCCGTCCGGCCCTTCGACATCTCGTACATCGCGATCATCGAGGTCGCCCGGAAGTCGTCGGGATACCGGTCGAGGATCTCGTGCGCGATCTTCTGGCGCTCTTCCGGACCTTTCTCGTAGATCGCGAGGTGCAGGTCGATGTGACGGCGCTCGCGGTCGGTCAACCGGCTTTTCAGCCGCTCGGCGCGCCGGATCAGCGAGCGGGCCTGCTCCCGCTCCGACATCCTCGCGAGGCCGAGCATGGCCATCGCGAAGTCGGGGTCGAGCTCGAGCGCGCGCGCGTAGCCGACCCGCGCTTCTTTGGCGTAGAACCGCCGCTCGTTCTCGGTCGCTTCGCGGTACACCCGGAACGCCTCGTCCGACGAGGTCGTGACGTCCCGGCGGTTCGAGAGATAGAGCGCCGCCGCCACGCCGGCGACGGCGACCAGGAGGAAGCCGAACAGGGAGACCGCGCGGCGCTGCGTCATCGCACACCGATGATACGGCGGAAGCAGGTTTCAGGTTTCGGAGGTCAGATGTCAGGGGAATAAGGAGTTAGGGAGATTTCGGTGGAATCGTTCGGTTTCAAGCTTCGGTCCCTGAAACCTGGCACCTGACACCGGATACCTGCCTTCCGTTCTCGTCCCGGAAACCCGACACCTGATACCTGAAACCTGCCTATTCCACCCTCATGAAGAGAAAGGTCATGTCGTCGTATTGCTCGGCGCCGTCGACGTAGCCGCGGATGTCGGCGAGAAGGCCGTGGGCGAGGTCGTCCAAGGAAGCGTTCCGGCGGGACGCCAGCGACTCCATGATCCGGTCCTCTCCGAAGGGGTTCATCTCCTGGTCCATCGCCTCCGTGAAACCGTCCGTGTAGAAAAAGAGAAGGTCTCCTCTCTTCAGATAGATCTCCCGGGTGTCGTAGGGCACTTCCTTGAGCGCGCCGAGCGGGAGCCGGTGATCCGGGGGTTCTAAGAACCGCGCACCGCCGTCTCCGGTCCGGAAGATCATCGGGAGCGGCTGGCCGCCGATGGCGTACCGCAGGCTCATGGCGTCCGGGTCGAGCAGAAAGTACCCGAGCGAGACGAACATCCGCCGCTTGATCGAATAGATTCGGCGGTTCGACTCCTGGAAGAGCCGTCCCGGGTCGCGCGTCGTGAGCGCCCGGGAGTAGACGATCTCCTTGGACGCCACCATCAGGAGCGATGCGGGCACCGACTTTCCCGAGACGTCCCCGATCACGATTCCGAGCCGGTGGTCGTCGAAGGAGATGAAGTCGTAGAAGTCTCCGCCGACGACCTTCGCCGGGAGGCTGCCGCCCAGGAACGTGAACCCGGCGAGCTGCGGCAGGGACCGGGGCAGCAGGCTCGTCTGGATGTCGCGGGCGATCTCGAGGTCGCGCCGCAGCTCCGCCTGACGCGTCATCTCGTCGTGGAGAATCGCCGTCTCGATCGCCAGCGCGGACTGGTTCGCGAGCGTCGAAAGGAGCGTCTGGTCGTCCCGGTCGAAGCGCTCGCCGGAGAGCTTCTCCTTCAGGGCGAGGATCCCCATCAACCGCTCGCGGTAGGCGAGCGGCACGAGCAAACGAAACTCTTCGGCGATGACGCGGTCGCAGAACATGACGCTCTCCGTGTCCGAGACCCGCTGGCGGAGATCCTCCGGCAACGCTGGCTTTCCCTCGGCGCGCAGCAGCCGGCGCACCTCCGCCGTGGGTGACAGCCGGTCCTCGCGCCGGCCGCGCCGCTCCAGCCATCCCTGCTCGTCGCGCAGCCAGACGGACGCCTTGTCGAGCCGCATCGTCGCGGCCACCCGTCCCGTCAGGAAGTCCGCGATCCGGCCGAGGTCGAGCTCCCCCGTGATCGCCTCGCTCATGTCGAGGAGGGCCTTCTGATAATCGAACTTTTCCCGGAAGAAGAACTTGTCGAGCGGCGTCTGCAACCGGCGCCGCAGGACCTCGAAGAGCGAGATTCCGACGAGGAAGAACCCGAAGTTGAAGAGCGGCGACGAAGAGAGCCTCGACTCGGCGAAGATGACGTTGGCCATCGCGACCGCGAGCGCGTACAGCCCCAACAGGATCGCCGTCGTCGCGGCGTACAGGAACGTCCGCCGCACGATCACGCGGACGTTCAACATCTGGAATCGCACGATCGCGTAGGCGAACGTCAGCGGGATGAAGATCATCGGGACGATGCCGTAGAAGACGTAGTCCTCGATGTTGAACGCCGACGGGAGAACGATCCCGAAAAGCACGAACGGAGCGGTCCCGAGGATCGTCCCGATGAACACGTGGAACGCCTGCCTCCGTTCCCGGGCGTCCGGCAGCGTGAACGCCGAGTGGGCGAGCGCGATCAGGCCGAGGATCAGGTAGTCGCCCAGAAGGACCCAGGAAGAGAGCGGCGCACCCGAGAGGATCGCGACGCGGTTGCCGCGGAGCTGCCTCAGGACGTCGTAGAGAAAGACGACCGGGGGAATCGAGTAGAGGAGGTAGAAGAGACCGGGGCTCGCCGAGAGAAAGTCCTGCAGTTTCTCTTTCCAGCGGGGCGGAGGCTCCCCCGTCCACTCGTCCGGCTTCGCGAACGTGAACTCCTTCGGCCGCGGAAAGATCAGGAAGAAGTGGAGAAAGACTGCGGGGAGCAGGAACAGCGACACCGTTCCGGTGTTCTGCACGAACAGATCGATCCACCAGTAGGAGGCGGGCCGCAGCCGGCAGACGAAGAAGAGCAGGAACAGGACGCAGAGCAGGAAGAAAATCCGGGCCGCGCGGTCCTCCGGGCGCCGGTTGAACACGAAGAACCCGATGAAGAAGAAGAGGAAACCGAGCGCGGCCGCGTAGACATACGTCGTCCCGCCGAGCCGCTCCGAGGAGAGGCGGACTTGCGTCGTGCGCATCTCGCCTTTCGTCTCGCCACCGCAGCGTCCCCGATGGTAGAGATAGGACACCCTTTCCCCGATCGCGTGCTTCCGAAGCTCGGCTGAGGCGTCGGACGTCGAATTGACGAGGCGCTTTCCGATGGCCCGTGACACCCGCGTGGATTCCGGCGGCGTCGGCGGGCCCCCCGGAGACGGAGGCTCCAACCTCGATGCCCCCCCGGCTGTACGGCACCGGCACGATCCCCTCGTAAGGGCGCGGCGCGAACATGTCCGCGATCGAAGCGACCGCCAGCGAGAGACCGGCGAACCCGATTGCGAGATAGAACGCCCGCGCCGACCCGGTGAACCCCGCGGACCTCCTCATGGGAGCGGATACGCTCAAAAGAAGGCAATGTTAGCCGAGCTTGCGGGTGCGTCCCGTCTGCCTCGTTTATTCTTCGACGGCCCAATGCCGTTCATCACGTTCGAAGGGGTCGAGGGCTCCGGCAAATCGACCCAGGTCAAGCTCGCGGCCGCCCGGCTCCGCGCCCGCCGCCGGCCCGTTCTCGCCACGCGCGAACCGGGCGGCACCCGAATCGGCCGGATTCTCCGGGGTCTGCTGCTGACGAAAGGGCGCCGGGAGCTCGATTCGGTGACGGAGTGGCTTCTCTTCGAAGCCGATCGCCGTCAGCACGTCCTCGAGGTGATTCGCCCGGCGCTCGCTGCCGGACTCTTCGTTCTCTGCGACCGCTTTTCCGACGCCACGGAGGCCTACCAGCAGGTGGGCCGGCGGCTCGACCGGAGCCTCGTCGGGAAGGTCGACGCGCTCGCACGCGACGGGATCGTGCCGGATCTCACCCTTCTGTACGACCTCGATCCTCGCGAAGGGCTCGCGCGAGCTCGCCGCCGCGGGCGCGGCACGGTCGGCCGGTTCGAGAAAACGGAGATCCGGTTTCACGAGGATGTCCGGCGCGCCTACCTGCGGATCGCGAAGAGAGATCGGGCGCGCGTACGCGTCTTCGACGCGAGTCAACCGGCGGCGTTGCTCTTCCGCGAGACCTGGTCGGCGCTGTCGGAGAGGTTCGGCGTTTGAGCTCCGCGTCGTCCTCGCCGATTCTCCGGCGGCTCGAAGGGGTAAGCGGTCGTTTCCCGGGAGCGCTCCTTCTTCACGGGCCATCGGAAAGCGCGCTCGAAGAAGAGTCGCTCCGCATAGCGGCGTCCGTGCTCTGTCCGGGAGGAGATCCGGATCGATCGTGCGAGTCCTGCCGCCGCGCGCTCCACGCCTTTCACCCCGATCTCCTGAACGTCCAGCCGGAAGGGGTCCAGATCCGGGTCGACCGCGTGCGCGAGGCGATCGCGTTCGGAGCCGGGAAGCCGTACGAGAGCGCGCGGCGCGTCGTCCGTATTGCCCGGGCGGAGATCCTCGGTCCCGAGGCCGCGAACGCGCTGCTGAAGTCGCTCGAAGAGCCGGGTGCCCAGCTCCATTGGATCCTGACGACGACGCGGCCAGAATCGCTCCTCGCGACGATCCGCTCCCGCTGCCTCGCGGCGCCCGTCGCATCCGGCACCCGCAGCGACCGCGTTCGGGAATGGCAGGCGCGCGGCTTCGACGCGGAGGACGCCGCGGACCTCGCGATTCTTCTGCCCGGCGCGGAAGAGAAGGAAGCCCGCGAACGGCTGGAAGAGGCGCGGCGCTTCCGATCCGATGCGATCGAAGCGCTCGCCGCCGGCCTTCTCGATCGAAAGATCGCGTCTCTCGTGCTTCTCGCCGAGCGGCTCGGCCGGGCCGAGCCGGCCGAGCTCACGTCGTTCATCGAGCTCCTCGCCGACGCGGCGCTCGCCGCAGCCGGCGTTTCCGCCGAGCTCTTTTCGCACCGAGCCGCCGCCGGGCCGCTCGTCCAGATCGGCCGGCGGATCGGTTCAGCCGCGCTGACGAAAGCCGTGCGGGTCGCGGCGGATCATCCGCCGGACACGCGACGCGGAAATCGGCGCCTTCATTTCGAGATGGTGCTGCTCGAGTTGTGGCTCGCGGCGAGCTCGACGCGATAGTCGGCTCGAAGAGAGGGAGCGGGGAGAAGCTCCCCGAAGAACTCGAAGGAACAGCGGGGAGGCGCTCCGACCCGACGGGATCGGAAGGATTCGGGAAGAGTGCGGACCTGGGAGCTACCGAAACTGGCAGAAGGTGGGGTAACCCACCGTGACAGACGCCGCCTGGTCTTTACGCCTCCCCTTAGTTCCTTCGAGTGAGCACAAGTATAGACCCAAACTCTTCGCGGAATCCGCGACAAAAGTCGGTGTAGTCGAGGTCGACGAAAGTCGAACTCCCTGCGCTCGCCTCAGTGCTCGAGGCGAATGTCCAATCTCTCCGTTTTCCCGCGAGTCATGTCGAGCTGCACGCGGCGGTCGCGGTATCCCGGCCGTGAAATGACGAGCGTGTGCTTTCCGGGTGACACCGCAAATCCGGTTTCGGCGTCGAGTTCCGAAGCGGTTCCGACGAAGCGATCGTCCAGATAGATCGCCGCATCCGGAGGCTCGACGGTCAGCCGAACCCAGGTGTCGCCTCTCTGCGTCTCGCGGCGCTCCCGCCAGACTCGAACCTCCCCGCGCGGGTGATCGCCTTCGTCTTCCCGCTCGATCGCTTCTTCGCGGTCGCGCGCGCTGTCCCGGTCGCGATCGTCCGAGTACCGTTCGCGCTCGCGAGAATACGGCGCTCCGCTGCCGTACCTCTCGTCTTCTCCGGTCCAGGCTTCGGTCGAGTTGCCCCGCTTCGCCCAGAATCTCCGGACTCCGCCGGGCGGCGGCGACTCTTCGTAGCTGCCATACCGTTTCGCCCCCGGAATCTTGGCGAGCTTGTCGTTGACGTCCAGCTTCACGCCGGGGCGGGCGTCCACGTCGATCGTCCGGGTCTCGTAGCCGTCGAGGCGGAACTCCACCCGGTAGTGGCTTCCGGCGCGAAGATAGAGGTAGTCCGGGTAGCCGTCGAAATCGTCGGCGGTCCCGATGTACTGGCCGTCGAGGTAGACCCGGGCGCTTTCGGGAGAAACGTCGGTGTCGAGAATCGCCCAGTCACGCGACCGGCCGTAGCCGCCGTATTCGGCGCCGTAGCCGTAGCCGTAGCGATAGCCGTAGTAGCCGGGGTAAGGCCCGTACCAGGGCCCGTACCAGAACGGGTCGTACCAGTAGCCCCAGCCCCAGAAGGAAGGTCGAATGACGACCGACCGGTGGCCGCCGCGGAAACCGCCGCGGAAACCGCCTCGAAAGCCGCCTCCTCCCCGGACGGGGGCGGCGGAGAGCGGGGCCGCGGAGACGGCCAGAACCAGCAGGCCGATTGCGAGTGTCAGCCTTTTCATACAAATCCTCCGAGAGATGAGACGAGCAAACCCGACGCCACGTTGACTTCCCCGGACCCTGTCACGAAGTCTCGTCTTTTGAGAAGGATCGAAGATCGGTGGCCGAATCCCCGAGACTCCGTCCTGACCTCTCGAAAGGGCACGGCGTCATCTGGAGGAATCGCCCGCTCGTTCTGCAGGCGTGCCCGCCGTCCCGGCAGCGCGCGGCGGCGCGCCCGTCGCCGACCAGCCCCGCGCTTCGAGGCTTCCCGCCAGACCGCGCAGGTAGTCGTCCCGCAGGACGCGGTCGACGGCCTGCCGACCGCCGGGGAGATCCCACCGTTCCGCCAGCGATGCCCAGAGGACGCGGAGCCGATCGGCGAAGCCGGAGCCGTCCACGAACGTGAGCGCCTGGGGCACGCCTAAGAAACCCCCGAGCTCCGGATGCTTTTCGAAGAAGATCGCGGCCGCCTCACCCGACCTCCGCTGGCGCCGGCGGAAGGAATCGAATCGGAGGTCGTGGTAGTGACGCGCGACCGCGTCGGGGCGGTAGACGATCCGCATCCCCCGCTTCGTCAGGCGGTAGGCGATCTCGATGTCTTCCCACGCCGCGTGCGGGAACGTCGTGTCGAAGAGACCCGCCTCTTCGAGCAGCTTCCGCCGCAGAGAGATGTTGGACGTGTAGAAGAAGTTGAACGGAACCGAGTCGCGATCCTCGATCAGGCCGTATCCGAACTGAAGCCCGTACTCGTTGATGTGGTGGAGAAAGGGAGAGACCCACTGCTCGCGCGGCCACGTCGTGTATCCGAGGACCGCGAGCGCGCCCTCCCGCCTCTCCGCGTGCGTTGCCGCGTGGACGGCGAGGAGCACCGGCTCCGGTACCGTGTCGTCTCCCAGGAAGACGACGATGTCGCCCCGCGCTTCCCGGACTCCCCGATTGCGCGCGCGCGCGGGCCCCGAGCTCTCCTGAAAGAAACAGCGCAGCGGATAGGAGGCCTGGTGCGCGTGCAGCCGATCCGGCGTCGAATCGCCCGATCCGTCGTCGACCACCACGACCTCGAATTCGGGCGGGTTCTCCTGGTGGTCGAGCGCATCGAGTACCTTCACGAGAGTGTCGGGACGGCGGTGCGTCGGGATGACGACGGAAAAAGTGGTCAGACGGCGCCTCCCACGAAGATCTCCTCGAGAGTCGTCCGGACGAGCTGCGGCGCGCGGGCCAGGAACTCGCGGAAGAACTCGGACTCGAGACGGTCGTCCCCCGGGTACGTCGGAACGAGGCGCAGCGGAAACTTCGCGAAGATCTCGGAGTCGGGCCGTTTCCTTCGCGACTGGACAGCCCGGCGCTTCGACGCGAGCGACTCCTGGTTCCGATGGATCCAGAGGAGCGCCTTCAAGTGCGCCACCGTCAGAGGATCTTCAAGCCGAACCGGCGGACGGGAGCTCCCGGCGATGCCGAAGAGCCGGCGGGCGAAGGAGGCGGACCGGGGTTCCGGCGCGTAGGGATCGCGGGCGAGCTCGGCCGCGCCGGGATTGCGGGAGGCCAGCATCTCCGAAATCCGGACGAGAAAGGCGGCCAGCACCGACGGCATCAGGGCCGTGAAGTATTCCCGGTCGAAGTTCTTGTACGCCGTGGCGAACGCGTTCTTCTCGAAGAGGTAGCCGCGCGAATAGATGCCGAGCGCCTCCCCCGTCGCCCCCCCGCGGTGGCGCGCCCGCGCCCGGGGCTCGGCCACGATGCGGCGTCCGAAGATCCACTGACGCCAGCCGAAGTCGACGTCTTCGAGGTACGCGAAGTAATCCTCGTCGAATCCACCCGAGGCCAGAAACTCGGAGCGCTTGACGGCCATCAGTCCGCCGCACGCGAAGAGCCTCTCCTCCCCGGAGATCCCTTCGGGCACCGTGGCGACCGGACGCCCGACCTCGCATTGAAACGCGTGACCGTCGAACGTCAGGAAACCGTCGGAGAAGTCGTTCCGCTCGCCGGTCGCATCGGTGAGCCTTCCGGCGACTGCCACCACGTCTCGATCGGAGCGATCCAGGGTCTCGACCAGCCGCTCGAGCGCCTCCGGCTCGACCACTGCATCGTCGTTGACGAAGACGAGGTCCCGGCCGCGGGCGGCTTCGGCGCCCAGACGACACCCCGCCGCAAAGCCCACGTTTGCGCCGGCGGCAACGCGGCGCGTCGTCGGGTGCCGCCGCAGGAGCTCGTCGACCGGGAGCTGCGAGGCGTTGTCCACCACCAGGATTTCCGCCGAGAGGCGGCCGTGGCAGGCCTGCTCGAGCGCTGCGAGCGCCTCGAAGAGCCGTTCGCGGTCGCGATGGTGCACGACGACGACCGATGCGTCCGGAGACTTCATGACGACGACGCCGTGCGCCGCCGGAATCGGCTCCAGAAGCGCGGCGCGGAAGACTCCGGGAGCGGGAGCCTTCCGCCGTTCACGCGGGCGCCGCGGCACCAGGAAAGGAGCGGCCGGGCCACGCGGCCCCACGTTCTCTCTTGAGCGAACCGCCGGGCCGCCGCCGAGAGCCGCGCGTGGTCGGACAGCGCCGTGACGACGGCTTCCGCGAGAGCGCCGGCCGACCGGTCCACGCGGCGGCCGGCACCGGCGTCCTCGATCTCTCGCGCGAGTGCTCCTGCGGAGATCGAGATCGATGGGACGCCGCCCCAGGCTGCGTCCAGCAGGCGGGTCCGGTACGAGAGATCCGATTCGAGACCGTCAGAGGAGATCGAGACCAGGAGATCCGCCGCGGCGTAGAGGTCTTCGCGCGCGTCGTAAGGAAGCCAAGGCGAGAAGACGATCGAGCGGCCGTCCGGATCGAGCGTGCGGGCGCGGCGGCGGGCTTCTGCATGAACGCGCTGAGGCGTCGTCTCGGGGTTGGGACTGTCCAGGAACAGCAGGCGTGCCTCCGGCTCTTTCCGCCGGACCGCGGGCCACGCGTCGAGAAGAAGCTCCGGGACGTTCCAGTCGTAGATCCCTCCGAAGAGGACCAGCGGCCCATCCTCCGGGACTCCCGCGGCCCGGCGCCCGGCGGCGCGATCCCCCCGTGCGGGGCGCCCGGGCACGCCGAAAGGAACCACGGCGAGAAGTTTCTCGAGAGCCGGGTCCTCCGGAAAGTTCGCCGCGCCGATGCGGCCCGCTTCGAAGAGGGCTCCGGCGTAGAAGAGACGCTGTTCCGCCGAGGCGCATAGAAAGAAGTCGGACCTCGCGAGCGCGAGATGGAGGGCTGCCCGATCGTGCCGGGCCGTCTCTTCCCCGAGCGTTTCGACGTAGTGCAGGTTTTCGATCGGGAACGGATCGTAGAGGTCCGCCGCGACGGGAATCCCGGGAGCCTGATGAAACCAGTAGTTGGCGGCGTGGCCCGAAACGACGGCGGCCGTCGCGCCCTGCGCGGCTCGGACGAGGTCCCCTTCCGGAGGCGCGAAGACGACCGGCACGTCGGCCGCGACCTCCGCGGCTTCCGCCGGATCGTTCGGAACGAGCAGCCTCACTTCGAGCTCGCGGGCCAGCGTACGGGCGAGTTCCAGCGCGCGGATCCCCATCCCTGCCATCCGCGGACGGATCGGCTCCGGTGCGAGCACGGCCACGCTCGACGAGACGTCGTTCATCTGCCGCGGACCCGGTCCAGGAAGAGGTGCAGCTTCCACGTGTGCGAGCCGTAGATCTGGTTCAAGATCGTATTCAACCGGTCGATCTCCGCATACGTGTTGGAGAGCTGGTGGTCGTACTCCTCGTTCACGGTGAAGACCTCGGCGAGCCGGTCGTGGACGAGCTCGTTTTCCGCCAGCAGCCGGGTCCGCTCGATCTGCAGGCTCGAGACGCGTCGTTCGAGATCGTCCATCCGGCCCTCCACGGGTGAGAGCGACGCCAGCCTCGCCTCGAGCTTCCCGACGGTCTCCGCGAGCCGCTGGTGGCTCTCCCGCTGATACCGGAGCTCCCCCTGGGAAACGGTGTCGCGCTCGTACCAGAACGCGATCTGCGCCCGCATCCGATCGAGCACGCGGGCGAGCCCCTCTTCGGTGCGCCGCGCCGAGTATTTCTCGTAGATCCGGCGGCGGGCGCGCTGGAAGTCGGCGGAGCCAGCGGTCGCGTGCGCGGGATCGCCGCTCTCCGCTTCGAACACCCGGTACTCGCAGGTCACCGCGCGCACGTGCCGGAAAGACGTTTCGAACGACGCGCGAATCAGGAAATCCCAGTCTTCCGAGTAGTCGAGCGAGGCGTCAAAGCCGCCGAGCTTCCGGAAGAGCGCTCGCGGCAGAAGGAGGGTGTGGAGCGGAATGTAGTTGGCGAGGAGAAGATAGTCCGGATCGAAGTCGAGCGAGTACTGGAGGGTCCTCGGGCCCGGCTCCCAGCCGTCTCCGTCCCGCCGGTAGACGACCGTCGCCGCGTCGGAATAGACGACCGGCTCCGGCCCCGACCGATGGGCGAAAAGCAGCCTCTCGAAATGATCCGGAAAGCAGCGATCGTCGTCGTCGAGAAACGCGACGAGATCTTCGGTCGCCGCCTCGACTCCCAGGTTCGCCGCGTCCGAGCGCCCGCGGCGCTCCGGAAACTCCTGGAGCGAGATCGCGAACGCGTCCCGGAACGGCTCGACGACCGCCGAAACGGACGCTCCCCCGTCGTTGACGACCACCACGCGGGTCGGGCGTGAGGTCTGGGCGCGAAGGCTCCCCAGGGCGTCGGCGAGAAGCGCCGGACGGTTGCGCGTCCGCACCACCACGGCGACGGGAGCCGGACCGCGGCTGCCGTCCTCCACGACCGCCGGGCCGATCGCGCGCCGGAACTCTTCGAGCGAGCGGCCGGAGACCTCCGGCCAGCGGAGCACGCAGAACGCCTCGACCGGGCCGGCGCCCGACAAGGTCAGCCGGCGGTACGCGTTCAGGCCTCGGAGCGCGCCCGCATAGTCGCGCACCGTCTGCTGCGAAGCGTACGCGTCGAGCGCCTTGTCCTTTCGATTCGCGACGTCCGCGATGTCCACGAGCGTGTTCGGGAGAAAGGGCTGCGAGATTTCGTAGAAGCCCAGCCGCAGAAAGCGATACCGGTCGTGATCCGGATCTTCCGGGCGCGAGGCGCCGACCGCGCGATACAGCGCGTCGGAGAGCGCGCGGTGATCCGGGTGGATCTCCGCCGGAGAGGGACAGAGCACGAGATCCGGCTCGAACTCCGACACCTGCTCCCCGATCGCGCGCGCGAGCGCGTCGGGACTCGAGTCCAGCGACCGGTCCGGGAGCCCGGCGAAGATCGGGGCAGCAGCCCCGAGTGTCGCGGCGGCGAGCCGCGCCTCCTCCCGCCGGCGACCGCCGTATCCGGCGTCGTCGCTCGATCCCTCCTGCCGCTCCCCGTCGGTGGCGATCCAGATGCGGACGGCCGCTCCCCGACGGGTGTTCAGGACGATGGTGCCGCCCGCGCCCAGGGTTTCGTCGTCGGGGTGCGCGGACAGCACGAGCACTCGCTCCCCGGAGAGCTCCGCGGTGCGGTACGGAATCCGCTCGTCTTCTCTTCGTTCGGTCACGCGACGCCGCCGGTGCGCGGGCCCCGGCTCATATCACGTCCCACAGGGATGGGACGAAGTGGCCGCTCCGCAGAAACAGTCGGGCTCCCTCCTCGTCGAAAACCCGACCGACGATCCAGAACCCGGCGTCGCGCTCCTCCCCGCCGAGCTTTTCGATCGTTCGGCCGCCCGGGCCTCCCGGACTCTTCCAGAACTTCAACCTCCGGGCGCCCAGTCGGCTCGCTTCGGCGGCGACCGCCGAGAACAGCGGGAGCAGGTCGCCCCCCTCCTCGTCGCGG
Organism: Acidobacteriota bacterium; assembly: GCA_003222385.1. Classification (GTDB taxonomy): domain Bacteria; phylum Acidobacteriota; class Thermoanaerobaculia; order UBA5066; family Gp7-AA6; genus Gp7-AA6. The sequence goes on along the minus strand of QHVV01000108.1, from coordinate 59,925 downwards.
CCCAGAAAATCCGCGACGATGGCGTCCTCGCCGACGACGGAAAGGGCGGCCCAGGCCAGGTCTTCACGCCCCGAGACCAGGCGGACCATCCGGTAATAACGGGTGGGCCGCGCGTGAAACCTCCAGTTGGACCGCGCGCGATCCCGCACCGCCGCGGCGGGAAGCGTCCAGCACGCCGCGGTCCACAGAGGATCGAAGCTCTCGGTCACGAAGTCTCCGGTCTCGACGCCCGGCGGCGCGGGAGGAAATGCTTCGCAGGGAACGCGGACCTCGCGGACCGCGAAGTAGTCGCGGGTCCGGCCGAGACGCCGCGAGATCTCGTGCGCCCGAGGATGGGGGAAACCGATCGTGAAAGGAACTCCCTCCGCTTGGACCGAGTCGTAGAAGGCGGTCGCCATGTCCGCGTATACGTTGCGGTTCTTGCCGAGGCCGCGCGCCTCCGGCGCGGTCGCCACGTCTCCCGCGGAATACACCCGGCGGCGGTCTCCCGCGAGCAGGAACTGCATCGGCCATCCCGAGAAGTTGCCGACGATCTCCCCTTCTTCCGTTTCGGCGACGACTCCGAACCAGCCGTCCGGGTTGCGCAGAAACTTCCACTTCCAGTCCTCTTCGGGCCATTCCGCGCCGTAGGCCCGCGAGAAGAGGGCGCGGATCCGGGGACCGTCTTCGACCGTCGCGGCGCGCACGCGATAGGGAGTCACGCCGCCGCCTTCTCCCATCGGAATGTCGAGAGCGGTTCCCCATCGCAGGCGCGAAACGTCCGGAAGAAGGCGCCGGTTGGAAGCGACGCGAGCGTCTCCGGAGGAAGTTGGAAGTCCTCGTCGAGAGGCGCACCGACGAACGGGAGCAGCGACGGATTGGGCGAAATCGCGATCCATGCGCCCTCCCGGCGGGCGGCGCGAGGTTCGTCCATCCGTTCGACGATAACGGGGCGCGCGAGCCTTCCCGCCGCGTCGAGCAGCCGCGCGCCAAACCGCCCGTAGCGGCGGCGCACGTAGAGGTCCCGGGAAGCCCGGCGCCGACCGGCCGAGTCTGTGCTTCCGAGGGAAGAGCGCGCGTAGAGGTGCCGCACCCGAGCCCGCGGCTCATACCGGAGCTCGAAGCCGGCGGCGAGCACGCGGTCTTCCCACTCCGTCTCCTCGTACTCCAGGAGAAAGCGCTCGTCGAACCGTCCGACCCGGTCGAGGACGTCCCGCCGCGCCGCGAGCACGGCCCCCGTCAGGTGCCGGACGCTTCCTCCCTCCCTCCAGAGCTCGAGACATTCGCGGGCGAAGGCGGCGAAACGGCGGCGCTCGAGCCGCGGAAAGCGACCCGCCGAAAGCTGCAGGAAATCGCGAGCAAATCCGGGCGCGAACCCGGGCGGCAGGCGCAGGCGACCGGATCCGTCCCAGGTACAGAGTGGTCCCGCGGCGCCCACGGCCGGCCGGGCCGCGGCTTCCAAGAGAAACCGGAGCGAGCCGGGCGAGAAGACGACGTCGGCGTTGGAGAGAAGAAGGAGAGGCGCTCGAGCCCGGGCAAGCCCCGCATTCAAGCCTCCCGAGTAGCCCCGGTTGTCCGGAAGGGGGATCAGGCGGTCCGCACCAGCGTCGCGGAGTCGCCGGGCCTCCTCCTCGCCGGAGCCGCAGTCCACCAGGATGACCTCGCCGGCGATCGCCTCCGCGCGGAGCGCCTCCCGGAGAGATGCCACGCAGTCGATGGCTTCGAACGAGGTGCGGTGGGAGACGACGACCGCCGAGATTTCCGGTTTCATCCCGGGGATTGTACCGACCGGACCTGCCCGGACCGTCGAATCATCCGCGGTGCGGCGCGGTCCCGACCGCGTCCAGAAAGACCCTCTCCATCTCTTTCGCGACCGACGCCGTGTCGAATCGCGAAGCCGTCGCCGGCCCCTTCCTGCGAGCGGTTTCCCGCGCTTCCGCCGTCGTCAGGGAAGGAAGCGCATCGGCCAGACCGTTCGGGTCTCCCTCGGGGAAGTAACGCGCCGTGTCGCCCGCGATCTCGCGGTGTCCGGCGGTGTCGGACAACAGGCACGGCAGACCGCTCGCGAGCGCTTCCACGACCGGGAGCCCGAAGCCTTCTTCGCGCCGGCTGGGGCCGATGAACGCGTCCGACGCGCGGTAGGCGAACGGCATCCGTTCGGGAGACAGCCGGTGATGATATTCGTCGACGACCGCGGTCGCCTTCTCGGCGTCGCTCATCGGCAGAGTCGAGATGCGCCGGACCCGGAATCTTCCGCCGCGGCGTCGCCAGAGGGCGAGCCCTCCAAGAGCGATCGCGATCCCCTTCACGTCCGCTTCCCATGGACCGACGACGAGCACGACCGGAGGATCGGACGGGGGCCGCGAAGCCGCCGGAAAGAAACCGTCGTGATCGAACGCCTGTCCCACGTTCGTCGCCGGACCGAAGCCCTTGCCGGAGAGAAGCTCCGCGAGAGTCTCGGAGACCGTCAACTTCCGGGTCGGCGCGCTGTACGCCTCTTCGATCGCGCCCTTCACGTGCGAGTAGAACGTGAAGTCCCCCTCGTAACCCTGACAGAGGTGGAAGACGGGGCCGCGCGATCCCGCGAGGGCGGGAGCGACCGTCGTCCAGAACGTCGCCACTCGGACGTCCGCTCGCGCGAGCTCCGCGGATTCCGCGAACGCCGCATGCTCGAACCGGGCCCGCCCCATCGGAATCCAGTCGGGCCGGGGCTGCGGCGAGACGATCGCGACGGCGTGTCCCCTCCGGGAAAGCGCCTCCGCCTGAGCGATCGAGACCTTGACGCCGCCGCAGAGCTCCGTCGACTCGAGGAGATACGCGATTCGGAGGCTCACGCCGGGCTCGCGACCGCCATCCACTGGTACGTCGTCAGGCTCCCCCGGTCTGCCTGCGGAAAGGCGCAGCTCCAGCTCAGGAACGCCTCCGCGGCCGGGGCGGGGGCGCCGGCGAGCGGCTCGATGACGACGGTCCGCCATCCCGCTTCCTCGAGCGCCTCTTCCAGGAACGAACGGGAGAACCAGCGCAGGTGCCCGGCGTCGGCGAGCCCCGCAGGCAGCACGTCGAAACGGCCGAGAACGAGGTCGCGCACGAGCGATAAGTGTCCGACGTTCGGAACGCTCGCCACGAGGGTCGCTTCGGGAGCCGCGAGCCGGCGCGCGGCTGCGAGGGCGCCGACCGGGTCCTCCAGGTGCTCGAGCACGTCGCCGAAGAGAAATGCGTCGTACGTCTCCCCCGCGGCGGCGAGAGCTTCGAGGGCGGAGAAGGCCTCGCCTTCCACGACGCGATCGAGCCGCGAGCGCGCCCGCTCCGCGGCGACCGCATCTCTCTCGATCCCGGTGACCTGTCCGCCCGACCGGCTCTTCCACGCCGCTCCCGCGCCTCCGGCTCCGCACCCGACGTCGCAGAGCCGGCGGGCGGACTCCGGCAGACGTTCGACGAGCTCCGGCCGATCGTGCTCGGGAGGGTCGTCGAAGACGAGCGCGCGGAACTCCGGATCGACCCGACCGGTCGCGCTCGAAAAAAGCCGCGTCGCGTACGCCCGGATCTTCTCGCCGGCGTCCGGGGGAATCCGTTCCGGGCGGAACGCGACCGCCGGCGCGGAGGACGGATCGAAATTCGCGGTCGAGACCGGCCACCCCCTTTCCTCGAGCTCGCGCAGCGTGTGGACCGAGCCGGCGTCGGCGACCGAGAGAGGAACGCACGGCACGGGCGCGTCGCCGTCGACGCGCGGCGGTCGCCCGAGCCGCGCGGGCAGCGCCCGGCTCCCCCGAACCAGGACGACCTCCGCGCTTTCTCCAAAAGCGACCGGGTCGTCTTCGGAAGGCTCCGCCGCCTCCGACACGCCGAGCGCGCGGCGCCAGCGCAGCCGCCCGATCCGGACGCCGTAATCGAGCGGAGCGTCGGAAGGGAGAAATACGAGCCGGAGCACGGATCGCGAAACGCTCAGGAAACGCTCGACACGGCGGAACCGGGTTCCGGCGTCGCGGGCTCGGCGGCGTCCGACTCCACCAGATTCCACGCGTGCGCCGGGTTCATCAGGCCGACCGTGTACTCGGCGGGGACCACCGAGAAACCCGGGTCCAGGATCCGCATGTCGTGCAGGTGAAGCGCTTTCTCGTCCGCGAGAAAGACGTAGACCTTGAAGTGGCCCTGCGCGATCGGAAGCTCCGGCAGGGTCAATCGGACGCGATAGCGCTTCGAACCGGTCAGCGGAGCCCATGCCTCGCCGCGCGTATCCATCGCGAACGCCTGAACGCCGTCCTCTCGGTCGATCCCCACGCGGACCTGGAAGCCGAGCGCGGGTTCCACGGAGTCGAACCCAATATCGACGACCAGCGCTTCTCCGCTCGCGAACTCCGTCCTCGCATGGCCCGATCCGTCATGGACGACGACGTCCGTCAGGAGCGCGGGCCGCCGGCCTTCCGTCGAGACTTCGGAGACGTCCGACAGGCCGGCGACCTTTCGCTCCTTCTCCTGCAGGAAAGCTTCGTAGCGCCGAACCACTCCGACCGCCGGACCCGACGCTGCCTCCTGTCCCTCGCGCAGCCAGATCGCGCGGTCGCAGAGGAGCGCGACGTAATAGAGCGCGTGCGAGCAGAAGAGGAGCGTGCCGCCGCGCTTCTGAAAGTCGGTGATGCGATCGATCGATTTCTTCTGGAAATAACCGTCCCCGACCGCGAGCGCCTCGTCCACGATCAGAACCTCGGCGTCCGCGTGGGTCGCGACTGCGAATGCGAGCCGGAGAGCCATTCCGGAGGAGTAGGTCTTGACCGGCCGATCGAAGAAGTCTCCGAGCTCTGCGAAATTCCGGATCTCCGGGAGACGCTGACGGATCTCTCCCGCGGAGAGGCCGAGAAGAACCGCGTTCATCCGGGCGTTCTCGCGCCCCGTGAACTCGGGATGGAAGCCCATCCCGAGCTCCAGGATCGAGGCCACGGTCCCGTTCCTCTCGATCGATCCGGACGTCGGGTGCGTCGTGCCGGCCACGATCTTGAGAAGCGTCGACTTGCCCGCGCCGTTTTCGCCGATCAGGCCGAGGGCCCGTCCGGGCGGCAGCTCGAAGGAGACGTTCCGCAGGGCGTGGAACGGGCGGTGCCTCGGGGCGCGAAAGAGGACTTCGCGCAGTCGGTCGAGAGGGCTCGCGTAGAGCCGGTAGACCTTCGAGATCGAATCCGCGCGGACCGCGAGGCGGTCCGTCAAGGGCGGGCCTTCCGGTCGATCACCGCCCGAGCGCGAACTCACATCGGCGGCAGAGGAAGTCGTCCGGGGCCTTTTCGACGCCGTACGTCCACCGCCTCAGCCTCGCCATGACGTCGCCGCCCAGAATCTCGCCGACGCTCTGAACGTTCAGGTCGCCGATCACCAGCTTTTCGTAGTAGTCCTGGCAGCAGAGGACCGCTTTCGCCGTCGCCGTCACGTGCAAGTGCTCGAACGGGCGCGACCCCATGAGCTCACAGCCTTTGAGCTCCTTGACCGGAGGGGGCTCCGGCACGAAAGTGCCGCTCCCCGGCCGGCTGCGGATCCGGAAAGACTTGACGTCCCAGCCGAGCGGCTCGAACCGTTCCCGGATCTCGCGCACGTCGCGTCGGTGGGGCTCGTCGTTGTCCCCGAGCACCACGATGACCGTCTCCTCGGCGATCTCGCGCGCGGCGAGCGCGTCGATGTTGGCGAGCACCCGGGGGAGATCCCGGGTGCCGTGCATCTTCTCGTAGCGCGAGGGGTCGAGCGTGGGCAGGTTGATTCCGATGTAGCGAAAGCGCCCGGCGGAGGACAGCCGCCCTGCCCGGTCCGGACCGAAGTGCGACGCGTTGGTGAGGAGAGAGACGGGAAGCCCCCGCGTGAAGAGCGCCACACACCGTTCCTCGAAGAGAGGGTCGATCGTCGGCTCGTTGTAGTTCGACAGGAAGACGACGACTTCGCGGCCGCCGACCTCCACGACCTCATCGGCGATCCTCTCGAAGAGCTCCTGGCTCATCACCTCCCGCTCGCGCGGGTCGACGGAAACCGGGCAGAAGGGACAGCGATGATTGCAGCTCGTACACGTCTCGAGCGAGACGTACAAGAGGTGCGACCGCCGGGTCTCGGCTTCCACGTCGTCGATCAGGAATCTCGCGGCCCGGAGGTGCTCGAGCACCGCCGGATCGACCGCCGGCGCCGTGCCGTCCTTCCACTGCGTCAGAGCCTGATAGCCGGGTCCGTCCTTCGGCAGCGACTGGCCGGTGGTCGGGTTGTACAGGACCCGGCCGCGGTCGTGGAGATAGGGCGACGGGGTTCCCACTTCCAGGACGGCTGCGACGGCCGGGCTGGAAGGTGTTTCGGTCTCGCTCATCGTCTCGGCCGCGGCCATTCTACTGTCTGGTACTGCTGGTTTACGTTGCCCGCTACACGAACATCCGGGTCGCAAATGTATTGCGTAGCAGCCATGGGAGGCTGGCTGCCCTGCGGCCGTTTACTCCCTCGCCGGCGTCGAGCCGGCAAAAAAAGGCCCCGGAAGAGCCGGGGCCTGGTTAAACAAGGCCGATTGATTAGTTCAAAAGATGCGTCGGACGCCCCTGGACGAAAACGGTGTCGGAACTGATCTGGTCGACCGTGACGACGTAGGCGCCGACCCGGCTTCCTTCCAGCACCTCGATCCGGATCGTCATCGGGTCTCCCACGATGCCCGGAATGGCCGACATCGGCAGCTGGACGTAGTGGCCCGAGCGGGTCGAGTCGTTCAGCACGAACTCGAAGACTCCGCCCACCGAGCCGTCCTGCTTGACCGCCGTCACGCGGACCCGGGTTACGAGGTCGCCCATGGCGAAGAAGCCGATGTTGGTCCGGAAGCGCAGGTTCTGCTGCGCGCCCGGAAGAACGAGCGGGCTGCCGGGAGCCACGCTCTCGCCGTTCGAATACACGAAGAGCTGCATCCCGGCGGTCCCCGCGGTCCCCCGGTCGTCGTAGATCCGGCCTCCGATCAGGAGCGGCGCGGCCGACGAGTCGCTCGCGGCGCGGTAAGAGATGCGGAGAAGTCCGAGCGTGGATTCCGTCTTGAGGTCGACGCCGGTCGGTCCGTAACGGGCAAGAATGCTTCCGACCACGTCATCCAGGATGAGCGACAGGCCCGGGCCGATCGAGACCGGCGCGAGCACCCGTTGTTCGACCCCGTTGCGGTCCGTGAAGCGGTACTCGAAGGTCAGGTCCCGGGCCACCGAGCTGTTGCTGTAGAGCGTGAGATCGGTCTTCCAGTGCGGCCCGTCTGCCACGTCGTCGCGTCCGATGCGGCCGACGCCCGGAATGAAGTAATCGAGGAGCGTATCGGCCGCCGCCGAAATCCGCGGCGTGTCGTCGGAAACCTGGACCAGGTCGTTGTTGCGCCGATCCAGGGCGGACGCGGCCACGATCAGCGTGCCGGCCGACCCGGTGGGCGAGGCCTTCAAGACGTAGCGCCTGTTGGAGTCGGTCAACCCGAGGTCCGCGGCCTGCACGAGCGACTGCTGGAACGCGCCGATCGGGAAGTCGCGCGAAAGGGTCTGCGCGCCCGCCTCATCGAGGATCGAAACCTGAGCGCCGTCCTCACCGAAGGCGGTCAGGCGGAAGAACGCGCTGTCGCCCGAGGCGTTGAAGAGCGAAACGTTGAACCGGTAGTTGTTGTCGTTTCGGAGTCCCACGAGCGTCTGCTCGGTGGCGACTTCGAGAGATTGCGTGGTCGTCCCGTAGGGGCCGACTTTGAAAGATGGAAGAGAAGATCCGAAGGAGCGGCCCTGCTGCGTGTAGTACACGGTCGCCGTCGCGATCGGGTCCGCGTTTCCCCCGTCGTACTTCAGGATGAGGACCCCGCGACCGTCCTTGCCAAGCCGGGTCTTGATGACGTCGGTCGCCGACCACGACTGGCCCGCCGCGAGCGGCACGCTGTTGACCGAGTTGAACGCGATCTGCGAGAGGTCCGAAGGGAACTCCGTGCCGAACGGCTCGAAGTCGAGGGTCAAGTTCATCGCCGTGGTCCCCGGGTTCGCGATGGAGATGTCGGTCGCCCACGTGCCGTCGGTGGCGGGCGGCACCGGGTCGATGTGCCCGGCGCCCGGGATCATCAGGGCCTGGAACCGCGGAGGGGTAACCGTGATGCGAATGGTCGTCGACGTCACACCCGTAGTCGTCGTCCCGCCTCCGGTGACGGCCAGGTTGACCGTGCGCGAGCCGGGCGAGTTGAACGCGAACTGAACCGTGCGTCCGCTGAACGGACCCGCAGGGGTCGTCGTCGCCGACGGCGTCCAGGCGAAGGTCGCGCCGGCATCCGGCTCGCTGGCGGTCAGCGTGATGGAACGTCCCGCCTCGACCTCCCAGCTTCCGTTGAACTGGTTCTGCGTCGCTCCGGTCAGGGTGTAGTTGGCAGAGGGAGACGGCGGACCGCCGCGCACGACGTTGACGTTTGCGTTGGCCGAACCCGACTTGGTACCGCTCGTCACCTGGACGGTCACCGCATAGCCGCCGGCGACCGAATACGTGTGCGAGGTCGTCGCGGACCCCGAGCTGAAACCGCCGAACGGATTGTCTCCCCAGTTCCACGAGTACGAGTACGAGCTCCCGCCGGTCGCGGTCGCGGTGCACGAGAGAGAAGTGCCCGCCGTGCCCTGAGAAGGACAGGACAGGGACACCGAGAGGTTACCCGGCGGGGGCGGCGGGGGCGGCGGAGGCGGAGGCGGAGGCGCCGAGCCGGTGATCGTGACGTTCGCCGTCGCGCAAGGCTGGGGCGAAACGTTCGTGACGCACACGATGGCCGAATACGGACCGGCGCTCGAGTACGAATGCGAGTTCGTTGCGGGGCCGGGCGTCAGCGCCGAGGCGAACGGGTTGTCTCCGAAGTTCCACCCGTAGACCGACGTGGAAAGCCCGCCGCTCGCGGTGAAAGTGATGGGCGATCCGACGTCGGCGCTGGAAGGATTCGCGTTCAACGACAGGAGGATCTGGTCGATGACCGTGACCTGCTTCGAGACGACGATCGGCGTCTGGCCGGTTCCCGAGACCGAATAGTTGTAGCGGAGGTGGACGTAGTACGTCCCGGGCGATCCGGGCGCGCTGCGCCCGCTATCCGTTCCGTTGGCCGACAGGAAGCTCGACGCGAGCTGCCCGGAGAACGTCGCGGGCGGCGTCGAGGAGTTCGTGATCGCCCAGTCGACCGACGCGAGGGACGCTGCCGGTGCGATCTGCATCGTGTTGGACAGGGTGAGGCCGGCGTTCTTCACGACCGGATCGGGCGTCGCGGTGAAGGCCGGCACGAGGTCGACCTGGGAGAGGTTGCCGGCGATGTCCGGCGTCACGTAGCCGCCCCGATAGGTGACGCGCATCCGGAACCCGGTCGCCGCGGTCGGGATGGGGACGACCTTGTTCGGGGTCGTGATGTCCCCGCCGACCAGCGGACCGGAGGGAGTCGTGAACGTCCAGAAGAACGACGCGTCCGCGAGGTTGCCCTGGGAAGCGCCGGCGTCCGCCGTGCCTCCCCGCAGGACGCGAAGGTTGAAAGGGTTGACGCTCCGATCGAGCCCGACGATGTCGGCGGCCGGCGAGAAAACCGTCACGGCCGGGGAAACGAAGGGTGACGCCGTCCAACCGTTCGCGTTGTGGCTGCGCGTGCCGATCCGATAGTCCGCGCCGGCCGGGGCGACCGGGCTGCCGACGCTGCCGTAACAGTTCGTGCCGCTCCGCGGGTCGCCGGCGACGGGTCCGCTCGGATCGCACGGAAAGTAGGAGGGATTGAAGTCCGTCAGGCTCGCGCTCGGTAACGCGCCGGAGTACGCCGCGTCCGCCACGTACGTCGGGGTCGGCGGACTTCCAACCAAAGCGACGTTCCAGTCCCATTCGATCTGATCGAGCGCGGCTCCACTGGACGAGCTGTCCTGGACTCGCCAGCGGTCACCGAAGTAGTTCTTTTGCGCTTCGGCCCCGGTGCGCTGCGCCGCGGACAGATTCGACATGCTGGCGCCGGAGACCGGTGGTGCGGTCGTGTCCGCGGAGATGCACGAGATGTCCACCGTGTCCGTCGCCACGAGGACTTCGGCGCCCGACACGCCCGGCGATTTCAGCCGGTAGACGTATGCGGTCACCGCCCCGCCGTTGGTCTTCACGATCGATTCAAAGCTGTTGTCGAAATAGAGGAGGCCGGAGCCGGCCTGGGCCAGCGAATACGCCAACCGCGGCGATCCCCCCTGCGTCAGCCACTTCGTGTCGTAGATCTGGATCGCGGCCTGGCCCGCTGGGAGCCCCGCACCATCACACGGTCGAAGTTACCCGGAATCGACGTGGCCACCGGCGTCAGCGTGCCGCTGAACTGCGACGGCACGTACTCGTAGACGTGCAGCCCCCCCGTACCCTCCGCCGAGAAGACGAAGATCCTTCCGTTGACCGCGGCGACCGCGAGCGACTTCGGCGTGGCGGAGGCCGCGACCGAAGCGCTCTCCGACGGGATCCCCGTGGTCGGGTTGATGGTCGCGAGGCGCACGGCGCCGTCGATCGAGCCGGCCAGCAGGTATAAGTCGCTCCCGCCGTAGGTGACCTTGAACGCGGCGACTCGCGCCGCCGAAGAAGGGGCCCAGCCCAGAATCGACACGGGCGTCAGAGCGGCGCTCTTGACGGTTTGTCCGTTCGTATTGGTCAGGTCGATGACCGCGACGCCATTCGGCGTCGGGACGTAGCCGAAGAACTTGCCCGGACCGGCGAGGTAGATCGCTGCGATCTTTCCCCCGAGCGGGAACGTCCCGTCGGATCCGTTGGCGATTTTCACCTGCTGGCCGAACTTGACGCCTCCGCCAGCGTCGGCCCGCCCCGCCTCGGAGGGAGCGAGAATCGTTCCGGCCTGCTTTGAAGCGTTGAAGTCCGAGATCATCCGTGCGCTTCCGTCGGGCGCTTCCGCTGCCGCGAATGCCGTCCCGCCCTGGTGACAGTCGCAGCTGAGTTGAATGAGCCCTCCGTTTCCGGACCCGGGCTCGTCCGCGATCACGACCTGCGAAAAGTTTCCGGGGCTCGACGGGTTGGAGAGGCTTCCCCTCGCAAAGCCCCACTGGGTGACGACGTAGAGGTAGTTCGAGGTGCCTCCCGCCGTCGACAGATTTCCTGCCGTGAGCGTTCCGGCGAACTGCGGCAACGAAACGCTGGAGGGGGTGCCTGTCGGACCGCACGCGGATTGCGCTCGGGCGGCGCCGGTGTGCAAGTAGAGAACGACTCCCGCGACGAGCACAGACAGAAAACGGGCGGCCAGTTTCATTGGGTAGAGATCCTTTCCGAAGTGGAGATGGGCAGCGACGCCTCCGGCTCGGTTGAAAGGTCCGATTTCACGTTCTCCGATTGTTTAGAAAATTTGAAATCAGGCCGATCGAGCCTTCAACAGCCGAACCTTCCCGAGACGAAAAAAGTGGGCGGGGCTTGCGGCCCCGCCCACTCACGAAACGACGACTATGGACCCGTTCCGACGATCGTCGGAATCGCGGGAGCGACCGTCACGACGCCGGTCACGCCCAGCGGGTTGCAGTTCGAAGGATCGAGCTGCGTCGCCGGCTGGCCGGCCGAGATGAACGAAGTCGGACCCTCGAAGTCGTACTCGACCCAGGCCTGGTCGAACCGACCGCTGTTGGGGGCACTCGAGTTGAAGAACTCCATGCTGACCCAGCCGACTCCAAACGAAGGAATCGATCCGGAGAAGCTGCTGATGTTGCGGCGCTGAGTCTCCAACGGGAAGTTGAACGTCGGCTGACGGCACGGCGAGGGGCAGACGCCCGAGAGGACAGTGTTCTCGTCTTCGTCGAAGAAGGAGAGAGTTACCACTGGCTCTTCCGTGTCGCAATCGCCGCCGTCCAGCAGGTCCGTCAGGAACCCGGAGGAGGCACGCCACACGTTCAGGTTGGACGAGATCGCGCCGGTGTTGAACCACCGGGCCGCGTATTTCAGGCCGAGCGGCTCGCGCTGGTCGCCGATGCCCTCGTTCCACGGGTTCGTGACGAAGAGCGGGCAGTTGCCCGGCGAGCAGAGGACGTCGGTCCCGACGTAGCGGTGGTAGAAGGTCCGGATATCCGTATCGACGTCACCCGCCAGCGACGGATCTGCTTCGATGTTCACGGTCGAATTTCCGAACGTCGGAAGGCCGGAACCCGAAGTGAAGATCACCTCGCCGAACAGGTTGTTCTCCATACCGATCGCGTCCCGCAGGTAGTAGTTCGGGTCGGACGGGTTGGAGAGGTTGCAGTAGTTCGCGTGGTCGATCACGAGGTAGCCGTGGATCGGGTTGGTGATCGTTCCATCGACTCCGCCGCAACCGAGCGAGTCATCCGTCGCATCCAGGGAGTCGAGAACCTGCTTGGCGAAGTCGCTCCCCGCCGGCCAGGCCGGCTGCGGATACAGCGTCGTCGCCAGCGTGTTGTCGAGAGGCGTGGCCGTGTCGACCGGTCGAATACGCAGGAACTCGCCCGTCACGACCGGCGGGCTGTAGACGCCCGCGTTCGGATTGCGCTGGCAGGCGTCGTTCGCAGACGCTGCGTGCGCCGTGGTCACCGGGGTCGCCGGCAGGAAGCCCTGCAGGGTTCTCGCCATCGACATCGACTGACAGTCGAAGCCCGTCAGAGCGATGTTGAAGTCGAGCACGAGCTCCGTGCGCTCGTTGAACACGTTGACGTGGGCGATCATCGGCGCCGAGGAGGCGTTGCAGATCGTCACGAGCGTGTCCCGGGCGTCCGGTCCGACCCCGAGAGGCGTCCCGTCCGGATTGAACGTCGCTTCGAAGTACGGGACCAGAAGCGTCGCCGCGGGGCGCTGGTCAATGGTGCACGTGATGGCGCTCGCGCTCCCCGCAATGGCGAAGAGTGCCGCAATCGCCAGGCACGTCATCAGGGTTTTCTTCATTGAGATCTCCTCATCACATTTAGACACTGAAAAAAGACACCTGGAGCGTCCGTTGCTCGCGATCCCATCACCTCCCGTAATTCAAATTTTTTCCACCTAAAGGGCTTGGGGTTCTCTTCAAGTTGGAACGTGTTCCGTTCCGGTCGTGAGGGCATCTTCGGCCCTTGATCTGCGGCTGTCAAGACAAAAAACCGAAAAATATGCTCTCCGATCATCTTTTGGGCACAAAGCCCTTCCCGCCGCGTGGGTTCCCCGGTTGAGGAAGACCTCCCACCCCCCGGGATCTTCGGGACGCGAAGAGGAAACGGTCTTCGCCAGAACGATGTCGAGCTTCCCGTCGCCGTTGACGTCCGCCAGGCGCACGCACTGGCCGGGAGAGTCCAACGTCGGTTCCTCGCGCTCGGACGCCTCCACGAAAGAGCCATCCGGCTGCTGGAAGAAGATCTTCAATCGCCGTTCCTCGCTGTCGGGGAAGACGATGTCGTCCAACCCGTCTCCGTCGAGATCGCCCATGGCGAGCGCGTACTCGAGCGTCTTCGCGTCCTTCCTGCGCCAGACGCGGTGGCGCTGCCAGGCCCCGGCCTTCCAGACGTAGAGGGTAATCCCCGCTGCGTGAGCGACGCGCGGCTCATGGGTCGACATGTAGAAGGCGTCGGCGAACGCGGGCGATCGCTCGCGGCCGAAGGTTCCGGCGGCGGTCGCGAAGTGATACGCGTAGATCTCGATCTCGGGGAAGGAAACGGGCGAGAAGTGTCCATTGCCCTCGTTCTTC
>QHVV01000108.1:45464-46221 GCA_003222385.1 Acidobacteriota bacterium | reverse complement strand
TCGGGCACGAATTGCCATCCCTTCGAGCCCGCGAAGAGATAGACGCGGACCTGCCGCTTGTCCACGACGCCGCTGTCCGTCGACTCGACCACGTCGCGAGACGCGACGATGTCGGGATGGCCGTCTTTGTCGACGTCGGCGAGCACGATCGCCTGGGCGGAGTAGTCGCGTCCCGGCAGGCCGTCGCGGACGACGCGGAACCCTCCCTTCCCGTCGCCGAACAAGCTGACGAGGCCTCCGCCGTGAGAAGCCGAGACGACCTCGGCGTGTCCGTCCCCGTCGATGTCTCCCACCGCGACGCCGCCGTAGTCCATTCCGGGGTCCGCCTTCTCTTTCCCCGCCTCGGTGAAGGTGAGAGGCCACCGCGAGAACTTTCCCTTTCCGTCGCCGATGAAGATGTGGAGGACCGGGTTCCCGCCGATGCGAGAGGGTGGAGAAACGATGTCCAGGATGCCGTCTTCATTGACGTCGGCGAGAACGAAAGAAGCCCTCCAGAGGCCCTGGGTCGGCAGCCCGGAGTCCACTTTTTCGAGCCGCAGCCGGCCCGTGACCCGCGGCGGGAAGAGGTCGGCGAAGTCCGAGAGGGGCGGCCCCGGCTCGGCCGACTCCTGCGGGCGCCGGCGGGGACGATTCGGCGGCGATCCCGCCGGGGACTTCAGCGCCTCCTCTTCCGGGATCCGCTTGGGTACCGAGACGTAGTAGTACCGGTCGTCTTCCCGGAAGAACTCGATCTTGCCGCCCAGGATCGGGTGCTTGA
>QHVV01000108.1:7424-45346 GCA_003222385.1 Acidobacteriota bacterium | reverse complement strand
CGTTCGAGCGCGGCGACGAAGAACAGCCGAAACCGGCGACGGCCGCGGCCGCGAGAAAGAGCGGAAGGAGCTTCCTGTTCACGAAACCTCCTGATCGGGAATTCGACCCTCCGTAAGCCGGGCGGGACCGGCCGAATTTCAATTTCCGGCTCAAATCAGGTCCGCGAAGTGCGGCCGCGCACGGACGAAGAGCAGCGCTCCGAGGAGTCCCGCCACGGAGGAAACGACCAGCAGGTACAGCACGGAACGGGGCTCGGGCAGCGTGTGGAGCGTGAAGGCGTCCCGATACCAGGCGACCAGATGGGCGACCGGGTTGGCCTCCAGGATCGGTCGGAACCGCGCGGGAACCATCGAGGCGGGATACACGATCGGGGTCGCGAAAAAGACGACGGAGAGCAGGATCCCGATCGCGTGCCCCGCGTCGCGCACGAAGACGGTGATCGTCGCGGCGAGGCAGCCGATTCCGTACGTCAGAAGGACCTGGACGGCCAGCGCGGGCAGAGCGAGCACGATCCAGACGGAGAGGTGACCGAGGAGGAGCAGGTACGCGGCGAAGACGGAGAACGCGATCAACTGGTTCACCACCGCGGAGACGACGACCGACGCGACGAGCATCTCGATCGGGAAGACCGCCTTCTTCACCATGACGGCGTTATCGGGCAGCGCCGAAGCGGCGCGCGAGATCCCTTCCTGGATCGCCATCCACGGAAGAAGAACTCCGGAAAGTTCGCGAAGCCCTGCTCGACGGGTACCCGCAGGATCACGGAGAAGACGGCCGTGTAGAGGACCATCCAGAGGACGGGCTGGACGAAGACCCACGCGACGCCGAGCCCCGATCCGGCGTACCGGGCGCGCAGGTCCCGGACGACCATCTCCTTGAGCAGGAAAAGGTTGGCAGAAAGTCGGCGGCTGTCTCTTGACATTCGTCGCAGAGGGGGGATTATAGTGACGCGCTTTTATGGCGCAATAGCATCCCGGCAAAATGTCTCCCTATCCTTCTCCCCGGAAAGTGAATCTGGTCGGCTCGCGCATCCGCGAGCTGCGCAAAGGTCACCACCTCACGCAGACGGAGCTCTCCGACAAGATCGGCATCGCGCAGTCGGACCTCTCGCGCATGGAGCAGGGGGAATACAAGGTCGGACTCGACACGCTCTTCAAGCTGCTCCAGGTCTTCGATCTGAAGATCGGCGAGTTCTTCGGGGAGAGCGAGACCGCGGGTCCGGAAGACCGCGAGCTCGTCACGGAGTACCGCGGCCTTTCGGAGGAGGCGCGGCAGGAAGTCCGCGACTTCGTCCGGTTCAAGAAGATGCAGGAAGAGACCCGTCCCGACTCCGAGAGCCCTTCCCGGGAAGAAAAAGAGTGAGATCGCCCGCTCCGGGTTTAGAATCGCGCAAGTCTCCGCATCCAGACGGGTGGAAATGACCGAGCGACGCAAACACCTGGAGTTTCTGCGGAAGACCGCCCGGGACGCGATCTGGGCGGGTGACTACGACCGTGCCCTGTCGCTCTACGAGGACGGCCTCGCCCTGGCCCGCTCCTGGAAAGACCGGGACCTCGAGGATCTCTTCACCTGCAACCGCGCCACGACGCTTCTCGAGATGGACCGGCAGGACTTCGATCTCTCCGCCCTGAAGGAGATCCTGCTGCGGAGCCCGGCGAGCCCCAACGGCGTCCTCGCCGCATACGCTTCGGCGCACGCTCACGAAGTCCGCGGCGAAACCTCACGGGCCGCGTTCTACGCGCAGGCCGCCCTCCAGAAGAGCCGAGACCTCGGGCTCGAGGAGTGGACCGCGGCGTCGATGAACCTCCTCGCCAACCTCGAGCTTCGCGAGAGCCGGTTCGAGTCGGCGAAGGCTCTGTTCGAGGAAGCGCTCGATCGGCTCGAAGCGCGCGGCGACGGCCTCTCGCGGGAAGGCGCCGTGGTCTGCGACAACCTCGGCTACTGCCACATCGCGATGGACCGGGTCGAGATCGGATTGCCCTACGTCCAGAAGGCGATCAGCGTTCTCGACAGCCTGGGGGCCCGGCAGGCGATGGACTATCCGAGCCTCGACCTCTGCTTCGCCATGCTGAAGCTCGAAAAGCTGGAGCAGGGCGAGAGCTGGGGAATCCGCGCCCTCGGCCTGGGCAACGAGTTCGGCCGGGAAGACGTCGTCAAGAACTCCCACTACCTCCTGGCCGAGATCTATTCGACGATGGGCCGGCCGGAAAGCGCCGACGACCACTACGAAGCACTCGCGAACTACTACCCCGACTTCCCCGCGCTCAAGCACTACCTGCACCAGATCAGCGTGATGGGAATGTTGAACCTGAGGGCTTGAGAACGTGAACCGGCTGTTCACCCGAATCTCGCTCGGCGCGGCGGCGCTCGTCCTCGCGCTCGCGGTGCCGGCCGTGGCCGAGGAGAAGTCGCTTCTCGCGGCGGACGGGACCCTGTACGAGGTTCAATCGGGAACGGCCGCCGACCTGGGTCTCGCGCCGGGGTCGGTCGAGCCCGACGACTACGTCATCGAATGGACCGCGCACGCGCAGGACGGCTCCGTGCGGCTCGGAATCGTTCCGGGCACGCAGGATCGAAACGTCAAGCGGAACCTGGATCTGGCTTTCGACGAACCGACCGGTTCGCTCCTGCTGCTCTGGAAGGAAGAGTTGACGCCCGTCAACGTTCTGCAGATCGGGGTCCTGCGCGACGGCGCGTGGAAGACCTCGGTTCTCCTTCCGAACCTCGGGATGTCGAGAGCCTACAACCCGCAGATGCGGCTTTCGCACACGACGGTCCACTGGACCGGCGACAACGGCGAGGCGCTTTCGGCGGATCGGTCGATCCTCTCGATCGTGTGGTGGGAGGAGTCCCAGTACGCCCAAGCCCGATATGCGCCGATCTTCCTCGACGAAGAGAACTTCGATTTCACGAACGTCGCCGTGTACGACCTGCCGGTGTTGTCCGGAGGCGGAGGGCCGACCACCTACGAGGACGTGGCTTCCGGCGCGTATCTGTTTCCGGCGCTCCACTCCGATGGGCCGGGAGGCGCGATCCTCGCGAGCTTCGCGGATCTCAACAAACGCAGGAACGTCGTCGTTCGCATCACCTTCCCGACCGATCTCGGAACGCCGGGCGAAGGCAACATCACGTGGATGCGCCGCCACATCCCGATCGTGGGAGAGGTGGGCGACGCGCCCCTCGCGCCGACCGCACCCGTTCGGATCGCCTCGATGGGAACCGCGCTCGGAGCGGGATACCGACCCACGTTCTACTGGCGGGACGCCGACCGGCTCCTCTACACGCGTTTCGACGGCCGCGAATGGAACTCGGTGAAGGCGATCCAGCTCGGCGACACGATGTCGTACGAGCGCGCGCTGTCTCTCGTCCTGGGGATGGCCAGCGCGAACTGACGCGCGACGCGCGAAAGGCATTCGCGCGTCATCCCGAGCGAAGCGAGGGATCTAGATTCCTTTCGGTAACCCTTCTCTCACCGGACGCTCGTACAGCGAGTCGAGCAGCGTCGTGGCGTCGAGGCCGGCCGGCGTCTTCGAGTTCGGCACCACGATCCGCACCGTATAGATGTGGTCTCCGGTCTCTCCCGTGCGCGGGTTCTTCACTCCCTTTCCGCGCAGCCGGAACTTCTGCCGTCCCTGCGTCCCGGCCGGGATCTTCGCGCGATACGTGCCGTGGATCGTGGGGACGTCGATCTCCGCCCCGGCGTACGCCTCCTTCACGGTGATGGGGACGATTCCGTGGATGTCGTCCCCGCGTCTTTCGAAGTAGGAGTGCGGCGTCACGCGCACCGTGACGAAGAGGTCTCCCGCCTCTCCGCCGCGGGAGCCGGGTCCACCCTTTCCGGGAATGCGGATGGTCCCTCCGTCCGCGGTGCCTTCCGGAATCCGGATCCGGATCGTCTCGGCTTCCGCGACCTTGCCCGCTCCCCGGCAGGTCGCGCAGACCGTGCGCCCGGTCCGTCCCGATCCGTGGCATGTCGGGCACTCTTTCTCGCGACGAAGAGATAGCGACGCGGTTCCTCCGAGCACGGCGTCGCGGAAGGGAACCTCGATCGTTCCGTAGGACGGCTCTCCGTTCTCGGGGCCGGTCCGGAACCGGGACGCGCCGCCGAAGATGTTTCCGAAGAGCTCCGAGAAATCGGTGGACTCGTAGGAGACGTTCGGGAACGGAGATCCTCCCCCGGGAAACGGCGAGCCCCCGCGGCCGAAGCCCCCCGCGGCTTCGGCATCGAAGCCCGCGGACGAAGCCGCGTGCCCGAAGCGGTCGTAGGCGCGGCGCTTCTCGGAATCCTTCAGGACCTCGTAGGCTTCCTGGACTTCCTGAAAACGCTTCTGGGAGGTCTTGTCGCCCGGGTTGACGTCCGGATGAAGCTTTCGGGCCAGGCGCCGATAGGCCTTCTTGACGTCGGCCTCGGAAGCACCTTTCGACACACCCAAAACCTCGTAGTAATCGCGCTTTTTCATCCGTTTGGCGCGATTATAGTCAGGCCGAAATTAAGACTTTGACACCCGACGAGAGTCTAATATTATTAGTCGCAACTCTTCTGCTATCTAATTCTATAAGGCGAGGACGGATTGGCTATCGACGACATCGATCTCCGAATCCTCGACATGTTGCAGCGCAATGGAAAGCTGTCGCAGGCGAAGATCGCCGGCGCCGTGGGCCTGACGACGCCCTCCGTCAACGAACGGATCAAGAAGATGGAGCGGCACGGAATGATCAAGGGTTTCGTCGCGCTGCTCGACCACGAGAAGATGGGCCTTCCGCTCACCGCATACATCGACGTCGCCCTGGAGCATCCCCGATTCGAGAAGAGCTTCGTCGATGATCTCGAGAGGCTCCTGGCCGTGCAGGAGTGCCACTACCTGGCGGGCGACTTCGCCTACCGCCTGAAGGTCAAGGCGTCCAACCCCGGCTCGCTCGCGGACTTCATCCAGCATCGGCTGCTCGCGATCCGAGGGGTCGCCCGCACCCGCACCTGCCTCTCACTCGCCTCCAAGAAGGAGTCCACGCTCCTCCCGCTCGTGAACGAGCCGGACAAAGAAAAGTAGAGCTTTCGTCGCAGCGCGAACAGTCTCCCGAAGGGAGGAGCCTCACGCTGCGAGAGCGACGTGAATGGAGGGCGTCCGCCCGGCTTTCGCCGGACGGATCGGCCTGACGGCCTTTTCGGGTGGGATCCCTAGAAGCGGAAAGTCTTGGGCCGGGCCGCGCGGGAGCTCCGGCGGTCGGTACAGTGGGCAAAGGGGGCGGGACCGCTTGCCTTGGACATAAACGTTGCGCCGTGTCGATGCAAAGGGGGTGCCACCGCGATGGTTCAGAAGCGGAAGATCGCCCCCGCATTTGCCGTCAGGATCGAGCGTCGCGACAGCGAGTAGATCTCGTGGAACGTCAGCCGGCCCACGATCGAGAGGCGCGAGACCACCCGGAGGTCGCCGTCCACGCCGATGTGCCATCCGAAAACCGATTCGCGGGCATCGCGAAAATTCGTGATGGCTTCGGAAGGCGCCGGATCGGGGTTGACCTTGTAGCCGCCGATCCCTCCGAAGAAACCGGACGTGTAGTCGCCTTCCCAGAACTGGTACGACACCCCGATCGTCGCGTAGTCGATGCGCGTTTTGAGATCGGGAAGGACAACGTCCTCTCCGTTGACGTCGACGGTCCGGCCCGCGTTGTCCCCCTTCACCTTCATCGAGCCGAACGTGCCCCGGAGAAGGACCTTCTCCTGGAGCCGGAAATCGACCCACGCGTTTCCGTCGCGCGCCGCGAAGTCGTCGAGCCGGAAATGGCGCTCGATGTCGCTTTGGAGACCGATCGAGGCGCCGATCCCCCAGTCCTGCGCGAAACCGGGAGTCGCGGAGATTCCCGCGACGACGAGCGCGAGTCCGAGCACCTTGCGGATCGACAAGACCACCTCCCGACGAGCCTGTTTCGACTCTACACGATGTACGGACGCCGCGCCCGCGCCGTCTCCTTCCGTTTCCGTGAGCGGTCTAGAATCGCGGCGCGAAAGGGGGACGCGATACCAGCCGCGACGGCGCTCCAGAGGATCGGCCGGGCCGCCGCGAGATACTTCCTTCCTTCCCGCTGCCTCGCGTGTGAAATCAACCCGGTCGAAGAAGTCTTCCGGGGCGGAGTCTGTTCGGCGTGCTGGCGCGCGATCCCGGAGCCGGCCACATCCGCGTGCGCCGTCTGCGGTGAACCGCTCGCGGCGGAAGGCGCGGAGCGATGCGGACGCTGCCTGATTCATCCGCCGTCGTTCCGATCGCTTCGGGCCGCCGCGCCGTATCGCGGCAGCGCGCGTTCGATTCTCCTCGCGTTCAAGTTCCGCGGCGCCGACTATCTCGGGCCGCGGCTCGCGCAAGTCGTGGTCGGCAGACTCGCGCGGGAAGAGACGCTTTCCGCGTCCGAGGTGACGGCAGTTCCCGCGACCGCGCGCGCGGTGCGCCGCCGCGGATACCATCCCGCGGAGCTCCTCGCGGAAGCGGTGGCGAAGGAGCTCGGCCTTTCGTTCTCGCCGCGGCGCCTCCGCAAGATTCGCGAGACGTCGCGGCAGAGCGCGCTCGCCCTGGAGCACCGCCGGTCGAACGTCGAGGGAGCGTTTCGAGCGGAGGGCCCGTCTCCAGAGACAGTTCTCCTGATCGACGACGTCGCGACGTCGGCGTGGACTGCGCGCGAATGCGCCCGGGCTCTCGTCGCGGCGGGCGCCGGACAGGTGGACGTGTGGTGCTTCGCGCGCGCTTCCCGCGACGACTTCGACCGGGACGAAAAACCGTCCGACTCGGGATGAACCTCGTCAATCGCCTGGTCGTCGCGGCGATGCCGCTCGTGCCGCGTCCGGTCGTGCGGCGGATCGCGCATCGGTACGTCGCCGGAGAAACGCTCGAGGAAGCCCTCGAAACGGTCCGCGCGCTGAACGACGAGGGGTGCATGGCCACGCTCGACGTTCTCGGCGAGGACGTCGAGCAGCGCGAGGAGACCGGGCGCACGGTCGACGAGTACGTGCGCGCCCTCGACGGCATCGCGTCCCGACACCTTGACTCGAACGTCTCGGTGAAGCTGACCGCGCTCGGTCTGAAGATCGATCGAGAGCATTGTCGCCGCGAATTCGATCGAATCGCGGAAGCCGCGCGCCGTCACCGCAACTTCGTGCGGATCGACATGGAGGACTCCTCCGTCACGGAGGCGACGATCCGTCTCTTCGAGGAAGCTCGCCGAGACTCCGAAAACGTCGGTCTCGTCCTGCAGGCGTATCTGCGCCGGAGCCGGGACGACGCCGCGAGAGCCGCCGCGCTCCGCGCGAACGTCCGCGTGTGCAAAGGCATCTACGTCGAGCCCGACGAGATCGCCTTCCAGGACCGGGAAGAGATCCGCGACAGCTACTCGTCCCTGGTGGACGTTCTCCTCGGGGCGGGGTGCTACGTCGGGATCGCGACGCACGATCCGGTCCTCGTCGAGCGGGCGCTCGCGACCGTTTCCCTTCTCGAGCTGCCGCCCGAAGCGTATGAATTTCAGATGCTGCTCGGGGTCGCCGGAGAGCTCCGCCGCCGGCTGGTTTCGGCAGGACACCGGCTCCGGGTCTACGTCCCGTACGGCGAGGCCTGGGAGGCGTACTCGATGCGGCGCCTGAAGGAAAACCCGGCGATCGCCGGACACGTGGTCAAGGGACTCTTTCATCGGGAGTTACGGCCTCGGGCCCGGCCGCTGCCCGGGAATAGCAATTGACCCGCGGGAATTCTATACTTCGAGTCAGGACCCGACTGGGTCCGTCTATGCGCCGACGCGTACCGGCATTTATCGCGGCGTTCGTTCCCCTCTTCGGAGCGGGGGCAACCGCTTTCGCCTCGCCGCCTCCCGCACCGCCCATCTCGGGCGTCGTCCGGCACCTCGAACAGCCGATCGCCGGAGCGCTCGTCATCTTCTACAACCTGGGCGACACGACGCTCACCCGCTCTCGCTCCGCGCCCGACGGCACGTTCGTTCTCGCCACGGCCCCCGTCGGCGTCTACGACCTGATCGCCTACAAGAGAGGTTTCCTGCCGGCGCTCGTGAGGCTCTGGCACCAGGCTCTTCCGGAGCGCGTGAGCACCGTCGAAATCAAGCTCGCGGCGGCCAGCCGCACTCCGGGCGCTGCGTCCACTCCATCGACTCTCTGGGACCTGCGCGACCGGCTGCCCGCCGACGTTCTGCGCGAGATCGCTCTCGAAGAAGTGTCCGACGCCCCCGTGAGCTCCCTCGACCGGATCCGGCTCGACCGGCTGATCGCGGGCGAACTCCGAAGCGTCACGGACGTCGGCGGCGATACCTCCCTCTCCCGGACCGCGCTCGGAGTCCAGGGAGGCCTGCCCAACGGCTGGAAGTACGACCTGCGCGGAGAATACGCGGCAGTCTCGGACCAGACGGTCACCCGGGATGAGACTGCCAGCGGCAACGCCGCCGGATTGGCCCTGGACGTGGCCACGTCGCCGGCCGATCGCGTTCGTCTCTCGACGCGCCGCCACACGATCAGCTTCGGCGAAGATCGCCCCGCGAGCTTCCAGACTCACGGCGTGAGCTGGAGCCGGGACGGGCAGGAAGGTCGCGCGGAATCGGTCGGAGCTCGTTACATCGAAGAAACGAACCTCTATCGCGCGACCGCTCTCGGCACGTCTTTCTTCCCGGTCGCGTCGCGAACGTGGGAAGTCAACGCGCAATACGCCCGGCCCGTCCAGGAGTCTCCGGGCGTTTCGGTCGCGATGACATATCGACACCGGGAATCAACCGTGGGACCTTCGGGTGTCGGCTCCGAAGGGGCATTCATTCCTTCGGGTCCCGACGCCGATCTCTCCGCCTCGACGTCGCTGCGGCTCTTTCCGAGGGTGGAAGTCGAGGGTGGAATGGTCGGCCGGTACATGGCGGGCGGCTACGGCGTCGGGCCGCGAGCGACGTTGAGGTACGACCTCGGAAACGGCGCCATCGTGTTCGTGCGCGGCCTCCATCGCGTGGTCGAATCGGGCGCCGCGAGCAGCGGGACCGTCCTGCCGCGGGTCGCGTCGATCGAAGACAACGCGGATCCCGCCTCGCGCGAGAGCTACGCGGTCGGCTTCGAGCGCCGCGCCGGGAATGCCTCGGTTCGGTTCGAGGTCTCCACGCAGCGAATGGACGAAGTCGTCCGCGCTTTCTTCGAGGGGGACCTGCTGACCGATTTCGACAGCGTGTATTTCTTCGACGGCAACACCGTCCGCCAGATGCAGGCGTCCGCGACCCATCGGCTGACGGACAAGGTTTCGGGCAGCGTCGCGGTGCGCTACGGCGAGATCCGCGGAACGATCGCTCCGGATTCGGCGACGAGCTTCGGAATCTCCGACAGCGACGGCCGCTTCTGGTCGGCGCGGGCAGCCGTCGAGATCCTTCCGACGAAGACCGGCGTCGCGATCTTCGTTCGCGGCGTCCGCCAGGCTCTCCGGAGCCCCGCGGCGAGCCACACCAACGACTCCGACAAGCTCGCGATCTCGATCGCTCAGGACCTCTCGGTCGTCGGCCTGACGCCGTTCGGCTCGGATTGGAAGCTCCTGCTGGCGCTCGAGTCGGCTCGCTCGACCGCATCGAGCGAGCGTGAGGATCCCGCCTCGACCAACCGCATCCTCGGCGGGCTGGCGCTCGCGTTCTAGCATCCCGCGCGTTCCCGTTCGCCTCTCCGACTCGCGGTGCGTCCCGACCCGCCTCCGGCGACGGAACTCCGCCGCGGCTCCAAAATAATTTTGAACCGCGTTCAAATACTTGGATAATGCGGGCGGCGCCCGAAGGCGGCAGGAACCGGAAAGGCCTCTTCGGAAAAGGCTTAGCAGCGACTCTCAGAATTCCGAACGTGGCATTCGCATTGCTGAATCCGCAGCCGTGCCCCGCGGCCTGAAAATTCTTCTTCTGACCGTCGCCGTGGCGTTGACCGCCGCGACGGTGGGACTCGCATTCGTCTCGTTCGCGAGAAAGGTCGCGACCTTCCGGACGGCGGGCTTCGCCGCCGAGCGTGCCGGGGACTCTCTGGTCATCGGACGTGTCGAGCCGGGGAGCGCCGCGGAAGCGGCCGGCCTGCGCCCCGGAGATCGGATCGTGCTCGCGGACGGACGAACGGCGGCATCTCTGGACTGGCCGGAGAAGGATCTCGGACGGCGGCCCTTCCCCCACCGCGTCGTCGTCCTTTCGAACGGATCGATCAACGCGCTTGCGATCCAGGAGCCGTCCATTCGGCCGGACTTCACGTACCTCTTCCTCGCGTTCGTCGGATTGCTCTATCTCGCGATCGGGCTCTTCACGGTCGCGCGGGAGCGCGCTCCGGCGTCGCGGGTCTTCTGGGCCCTCTGCCTGTCTTCCTTCGCGATCTACGTGCTCACGCCCGCGGGGCCGCACGACTCCGTCTGGAAGATCACCTGGCTCGCGGAGGACTTCTTCCGCGCCCTGCTTCCCGCTCTTCTCCTTCATCTCTTCCTGATCTTTCCGCGCCCGGTCCGGTCGCGCCGACTTATCCCGCTGCTCTACCTGCCGGCCGCCGCCTACGTCGCCGCGCAGCCCGTGCTCCTGAACCTGGACGTCCGGGAAGCCGCGCGCGCCGCCGAGACCGCGACACGGCTCTGGTTCCTCTATTTCGCGCTGTATGCGATCGCGGTCCTCGCCCGGCTGGCGAACCTCCTCCGGACCCGCGAGAGCCCCGACGCCGAAAAACAGACCCGCTGGGTCGTGCTCGGCGTCACCGTGGGTCTCGCGCCGTTCGTGCTTCTTTCCGCGCTGCCCCGGGCGCTCGGTTTCGCATCGCCTCTCCTCTCGACCGTCGCGGTGGTTCCGCTCGTGTTCATCCCGCTCGCGTTCGCGTGGGCGATTCTCAGGTGGCGCCTGTGGGACGTGGAGATCTATGTCCGCGAGGCGGTCGCGGCGACCGGCGCCGTGCTGCTCGGCGGGATGACGTTCGTTCTGCTGAACGCGCTGCTCGACCGGACGCTCGTCGGGATGGCCGACGCCGGCAAGAACGTGATCGCCTTCGCCTCGGGTCTCGTCCTCGCCTCTCTCCTCGTCCCGGTGAAGAGGCGCCTGACCGACGCCCTCGAGAAGATCCAGTACCGCGAGACATATCGAGCCCGGCGGGCGCTCCTCGACGTCGCCCGCGACTTCTCCACACCGAGGCCGAAGGAAGAGCTGGTCAACGCGGTCGTCCGGCGGGTCGAGGAGGGGCTGCACGTCGTGCCCTGCTCGCTCTTCCTGCTCGAGAACGGCGACGGCGACACGCCCGAAGGCGCGCTGCTCGCCGCGCGGCTCTCCGGCGAAGAGATGTGGCGCCTTCGCGCCTCCGCCTTCGGTCCGGGAGATCACCCCGCGGCTCAGCACCTCCACGCGATGGGCTACCGCACGTTCTTCGCGATGCACTCGGGCGGTAAGCTCGCCGGCGCGCTCGGCGTCGGGCACAAGGACGGGCGCGTGCCGCTGTCTTCGGAAGACGAGTCGCTGCTCTCCGCCGTGATGGCGCAGGCGGGCCTCGCCTACGAGAACGCGCGCCTCTATGGAGCGCTGGCCGACCGGCTCGAAGAGATCCGGGCGCTGCAGCAGTACCAGGAGAGCGTCATCCGATCCTCGTCTTCGGGGATCGTCGTCCTGGATGGTAACGATAGCGTGCACTCGGCGAACCCCGCTTTCGCGCAGCTCGTTCGGCGTGACGAAGCCGAGCTCCTGACCCGGAATTTCTCCGAAATTCTTCCGGGCGTCGGGCTCGGGAACGCGCCGGTCGGCGACGAGGAGAAGACGTTCGAAACGACCTTCACCGGGCCGGACGGGGTCGGTCGCGACCTGCGCGTCTCGATCTCGCGTCTTCAGGGAGCGCCCGATCGCCGCGTCGTGCTGGTGGACGACGTGACCGACCGGCTGAAGATGGAGAGGGCACTTGCCGAGCGCGAGCGCCTCGCCTCGCTCGGTATCCTCGCGGCCGGCGTCGCGCACGAGGTGAACACGCCGATCGCGGGCCTGTCTTCCTACGCGCAGCTACTGCTGTCGGAGACGTCGCCCGGCGATCCGCGGTACGCGATCCTGAAGAAGATGGAGCGCCAGACGTTCCGGGCCGCGCACCTCGTCAACAACCTGCTCGAATTCGCGCGCCCGAGGAAGCGCGCGGAAGTGCGCACCGACCTCAAGGCCGTCCTCGCCAACGCCGCCGAGTCCGTCGAGACCTCGTTCGGGTCGCGACAGCTGACCGTTTCCGGCGACGGCGGCGCGCCGGTCGAAGTCCTGGGCGACGCGCGCGAGCTCGAACAGGTTTTCGTCAACCTGCTGACCAATGCGCGCGACGCATCGCCCGAAGACGGGACCATCTCGTGCGAGGTCCTTCGGGAAGGAGACGTCGCGCGCGTGTCGATCGCAGACCGCGGGACCGGCATTCCACCCGACGCGGGCGACCGCCTGTTTCAGCCGTTCTACACGACGAAGAAAGCGGGCGGCATGGGGCTCGGCCTTGCGATCTCACGCGACATCGTCCTCCGGCACGGCGGCGACATCGGCCTCGCGCCCCGCGAGGGAGGAGGGACCGTCGCGTGGGTGACGCTGCCTCTCGCGTCGGGCGACCGGTCGGGGAAGAAGGAGAGGCTTTCGTGAGCCGCGATCTGCGAATTCTCGTCGTGGACGACGAGGAGGTCATTCGCGACGTCCTCGCGACCCTGCTCGAGAAGGAGGGCTACGAGGTAGCGGTCGCGTCGACCGCCGGAGAGGCGCTCACCCTGTTCGAGGCCGAGCCGTACGACGTCGTTCTCCTCGACCTCATGCTTCCCGACCGGTCCGGGCTCGACCTCCTGCGCGACGTGCGCCGGCAGGATCCGGACGCCGTCGTGGTCATCGTGACGGCGTATTCGTCGATCGAGGGCGCGATCCACGCGATGCGCGAAGGCGCTTTCCACTACATCCCGAAGCCCTTCCAGAACCAGGAAGTCTTACTCACGGTGCGCAAGGGCGCCGACGCGCGGCGCCTGACCGAGGAGAACCGCCGCCTGAAGGAGGAGCTCTCGAAACGCTACGGCCTCGGCCGCATCGTCGGGAAGTCCGAAGGGATGCGCCGGGTCTTCGACCTCGTCCGGCTCGCGGGCCCGTCGAAATCTACGATTCTCGTCGAGGGAGAGAGCGGCACCGGGAAAGAGCTCGTCGCGCGCGCCATCCACACCCACTCGCCCCGCTCCGGCGCCCCCTTCGTCACCGTGAACTCCGGCTCGATGCCCGCGGACCTCCTCGAGTCGAACCTCTTCGGCCATGTCCGCGGCGCTTTCACCGGAGCCGTGGCGAACAAGAAAGGGCTGTTCGAGGTCGCGGAGGGCGGCTCGATTTTCTTAGACGAGATCGGGACGGTGGGACTCGAGACGCAGGCGAAGCTCCTCCGTGTCATCCAGGAAAAAGAGTTCATGCGTCTGGGCTCGGTCGAGACGCAGAAGGCGGACGTCCGGATCATCGCCGCGACTAACGTGGACCTGAAGAAGATGGTGGGCGAAGGGCGCTTCCGCGAGGACCTGTACTACCGGCTCTGCGTGATCACGATTCCGATTCCTCCGCTGCGCGACCGCCGCGAGGACATCCCGCTCCTGGCCGATCACTTCGTCCGGCTCTACGCGTCCGAGAACGACAAGCCGATCTCGGGCCTCGAACCGGAGACCATGAAGGCGCTCCTCGACTACGACTGGCCGGGCAACGTCCGCGAGCTCGAGAACGCGATCGAACGGGCGGTCGTGCTGTGCTCCGGCGGCTCGATCGGCCTCGACCTTCTTCCCGAGACCGTCCTTCAGCCCGGGCACGGAGAGGCGCTCATCCGGTTGCCCGAAAACGGGTCGACCTACCGCGACCTGATCGAGGAGTACGAGCGGCGATTGATCCGCACGGCGCTGCGGCGTACCGGCGGAGTCCAGAAGCGCGCCGCGGAGCTCCTGAAGTTGAAACCCACGACGCTCCACGAGATCATCAAGCGGCTCGAGATCCGCGAGCAGTAACCCGCTCGTCGTTAAAATCCAGCCTCCAGAGGAGCTTCCCTGAGAAGAGCGATCTCGATCGCGATCGGTCTCCTGCTGCCTCTCGCGGCGCGCGCGGGGGAAGACCCACTGTTCTCGGCCGCCGGGATCGCTTCGAACTACGCGCCCGCGCAGATGGACCCGCGGGTGCCGACTCCCGAAAAGACGCTCGGCTTCAAGATCGGCGATCGCTTCGTGACGCACGGAGACGTCTCGAGCTACGTTCGCGCGGTCGCCGCCGCGGCGCCCGACCGCGTTCGGGTCGAGACGTACGGGAAGACGACGGAGGGCCGGGACCTTCTCCTCGTGGTCGTCACGGCGCCCGAAAATCTCGCCCGCTTCGACGAGCTCGCTGGAAAGGTGCGGTCGCTCTATTTACCATCGTCCACGAAAGCGACGACGGTGCCCGCCGATCTCCCCGTTTTCGTGTGGTTCTCGTACGGAGTTCACGGGGACGAGGCGGCGAGCCCCGACGCCGCGATGGCGACGCTGTACCACCTCGCCGCGTCGCGGAACCAGGAGACCGTGGAGCTCCTGCGGCGCGTCGTGCTTACGATGGATCCCATGGCCAATCCGGACGGCCGGATGCGGTACCTGTCCTGGCTCGCGACCGCGGTCACCGGCGAACCCGACGCGAACCCCGACGCGCGAGAGCACCATCCCGCGTGGCCGCGGGGCCGGACCAACCACTTCGGTTTCGATCTCAACCGGGACTGGGCCTGGGTGACCCAGCCCGAGACGCAAGCCCGGATCGCCCGCTACGCGCGAACGCCTCCGCAGGTGCACGTCGACTTCCACGAGATGGGTCCCGAGAGCTCGTACTTCTTCCCCCCGTCCGCGGAGCCGTTGCACGCGGGGCTCCATCGCGACTCGGTCAAATGGCTCGGCGTCTTCGGGCGCGAGAACGCGTCGGCTTTCGACGCTCGGGGGTGGACGTACTTCGTGCGCGAGAAGTACGACCTGTTCTATCCGGCCTACGGAGACTCGTGGTCCTTCTTCAACGGCGCGATCGGCATGACCTACGAGATGGCGGGCGGCCCGGGCGCCGGGCTCGCCTATCGCCGCCGCGACGGGTCGCTGCTGACTCTGAAGGAGCGCGCGCTGAAGCATTTCGTCAGCGGCCTGACGACGCTCGCGACGGCCGGGGCGCACCGCGAGGAGCTTCTGCGGGACTTCGCCGCGGCCCGGGCGGCCCACCTCGCGTCGACCGACCGCTACTACGTGATCCCGGGAGACCAGGACGCCTATCGGCTGCGGCTCTTCCTTCAGACCCTTTCCGCGCAGGGCATCCGCGTCCGGCAGGGCGCGCCGGCTAAGAAGAACGACGGCGGGCCCCTGATCGTCGAGACCGCGCAGCCCTCGGGAGCGCTCGCCGCGGCGCTTCTCGACGAGAAGGCAGAGCTCCCGGCGAAGTTTCTCGAATCGGAGCGCACGAAATTCCTGCGCCGGGAAGAAGAAGGTTTCTACGACGTGACTGCGTGGTCCCTGCCGGCGGCGTTCGGCCTGCGCGCTTCGCGAATGGCGGGCCGCGCGCCCGCCGGCGCGGACGCGGAGCCACGCCCCGGCCGCGTCGGCTCCGGCGCCCGGCTCGGGTACCTCGTCCGGTCCCCCGGTCTCGCGGCGTTTCCGATCCTCGCGCGCTGCTCCGAAAGGCACGTCGTCGCGTCGATCGCCGCGAAGGAGTTCCGCCTCGCCGGAGAGAGCTACGCGACCGGGTCGCTGTTTCTCCGGCGCGAGGGCGCGCCTTCGGATCTCGACTCGATCGTCCGGGAGCTCGCGGATTCGACCGGCGCGGACTTCACAGGGGTCGCGTCGGCGTGGACCGAAGAAGGCATCGCACTCGGCTCCGAGCGGTTCGTGACCTGGAAACCCGCCCGCGTCGCTCTTCTGACCGGGCCGGGCGTCGATCGGTCGTCGTCGGGCTGGGCGATCGACCAGTTCTACCGGGTCTTCCACTACCCCGTGTCGGTGCTCGACGTCGATTCGTTCGACGAGGCCGAGCTCGCGCGCTACAACGCGTTGATCGTGCCCGACGCGGCTTCGAGCGTCGCGGCGTCTCTCGCCAGAGGAAACGGCGAGGCGCTGCGCGCCTGGGTCAAGGCGGGAGGGGTCCTCGTCGGAATCGCCGGGGGCTCGGCCCTTCTCCGCGAGAAGGACGTCGAACTGTCCCGCGCTGCCGAATGGAAACCGCCGCGGGAGAAGGAATCGGCGAAGGAAAAAGAAGCCGCCGCGGCGCAAGAGCGGAAGAGCTCGAAGAAGCCGGCGGCGGCGGACGAAGCCGACATCGAAAACCGCCGGATCCGGATCCCCGGCGCGATCTTCCGGACTCGCACGAAGCCCGACCACTTTCTTCTCTTCGGAAGCCCCGAGCCGCCGCGAGTGCTGCTCGCGACCGACGCCCCGCTCACCGCTCCGCCGGATCCCTTCGAGACCGTCGTATCGATCGAGCGCGAAAAGCCGCTTGCATCCGGACATGCCTGGCCGGAGGCGATCGAGCGGATGGCGGGAACCCCTTACCTGATCGCGGAGCCCGCCGGAAAGGGATGGGCGATCACGTTCCTGGACGATCCGAACTTCCGCGGGTTCTGGCTCGGAACTTCGCTCCTCTTCGGCAACGCCTCGATCTTGGCGCCGTCGTTCACGCCGACGCCGTAGCCGCCGGCGCCTTTTCCATCCGGGCCCGCAGGGTCCGCACCGCCTCGCGAACCACTTCCGCCGCTGGTTTCGTTCCCCCGACCGAAGGATCTTCCTTCCGGTATCGCACGATGCCGTCGACCACCGTCGCGGCGACGTTTTCGCGCCCCATCGAATAGACGATCGCGCCGTAAGGCTCGTCCGACCAGTCGTCCGGCAGAGACCACGCGGTCTCCGGGTCCAGGATAACGAGATCGGCGCGCGCGCCGGCGGTCAAGCCTCCGACTTCCTCCAGCGCGAGCGCCGACGCGCCCTCGCGGGTCGCCATGCGCAGAACGTCGAACGCCGGAATCCGCTCCGCCGGCCGTCGGGCGCGGGGAAGGAGCGCCGCCAGCCGCATCTCACGAAAGAGGTCGAGGGAATCGTTGCAAGCGGCCCCGTCGGAGCCGAGCGCGATGTGGACTCCGGCGCGGCGCAGTTCCGGAACCGGGCAGATGCCCGAGGCGAGCTTCAGATTGGACGAAGGACAGTGCGCGACCGAGGTCCGACGCCGCGCGAGGAGCCGGAAATCGCTCCCCCCCGCGTGAACGACGTGCGCGACGCAGC
This sequence comes from Acidobacteriota bacterium, assembly GCA_003222385.1. Lineage (GTDB taxonomy): Bacteria > Acidobacteriota > Thermoanaerobaculia > UBA5066 > Gp7-AA6 > Gp7-AA6. Next base: position 28,111 of record QHVV01000108.1, on the reverse strand, counting down.
TGCGCGGACCGAGCAGCCCGACGGCGTCCAAGTACTCGAGGTTCCCCAAGCCCGTCCGACGTTCGACCAGCGCGCACTCGTCCTCGTTCTCGCTCGCGTGGGTGTGCACGACGAGGCCCAGGTCGCGCGCGAGCTCGCCCGCCCGGCGAAGCAGCGCGTCCGTGCACGAGACCGCGAACCGCGGCTGGACCGCGACGGAGAGACGCCCATTCTCCTTTCCGTGCCACTTCTCGTGGAGCCGTTCGGTCTCGGCAATGCCCTCCTCCGCCGCGGCGCGAAGGGTGGGCGGCGTCGTCTCGGGGTCGTCCATCAGGACGTTTCCCCCAACGTAGCGGATGCCGGCGGCTGCCGCGGCCTGGAAGAGCGCATCGGAGTGGCGCACGCTCCCCATGTCGAGCACGGAGGTGACGCCGGCCGAGAGCAATTCCGCGATCCCCAGCCGCGCCGAGACGGACATGGTCTCGGCGTCGTGCGCCGCCTCGCCCGGCCAGACGTGTCTCTCCAGCCAGGGCAGCAGCTCCAGGTCGTCCGGCCCGTTTCGAAGCAGGGTCTGGCACAGGTGGAGATGCGCCTGGACGAACCCGGGGAGGACCCATTTCCCGCGCGCATCGAACCTTTCGACGAAGGCCGATGGATCCTCTCGAGCCAGCCGCCGCGCTTCGCCGCCGACCGCGCGGATGCGGCCATCTTGCGCGTAGAGGTCTGCCCCTCGCTGCACGTCGCCGGGAGAAGAGAGGCCGAGGAGAGTGCCCCCCTCGATCAGCAGCCGGGTCACGAACGGTCGGCTACGCCGCCGGAGTGCGGCGGATCATCACGAGCGTCCGGTCGTCCGCGAAAGGCTCCCCCTGCGCGTGCTCTTCGAGCTCCTTCAATAGGGAGTCTTCGATCTCGAGGGGCATCCTTCCGACCTGCCCACCCAGGAACTCCTTCAGGCGCGGGAACCCGAACTCGGTGCCGTCGGGGCTGTTCGCTTCGGTGACTCCATCGGTATACAGGCACAGCAGGTCCCCGGCACCGAGCGTGAAGCGCGACGAGCCGTAGGGCTTGCCCGGAAAGAGAGCGAGCGGCAGGCCGTGCGACGACAGCTCCTGGAGGGATCCGTCGCACTTCAAGAGGATTCCTGGATTGTGACCTGCATTCGTGTACTCGACGTCCCCGGTCGCGGGGTCCAGCAGGACCAGAAAGAACGTGATGAAACGGTCGGGTCCGGTGCGCCGCGAGATCGCTTCCGAAAGACGGCCCGTCATCTCGGCCACCGGAACTGACTCGTCCGCCCAGGCGTGGAACGACGCCTGGAGGGACGCCATCAGGAGCGCCGGACCCACGCCTTTGCCGCAGACGTCGGCGATCGCCGCGTAGACCTTCCCGTCGGACCGCGCGCGGAAGTCGAAGTAGTCGCCGGAGACCTGGCGCGAAGCGGTATTCGAGCCTTGCAGCTCATAACCCGGGATCGTCGGCGGGCTCTCCGGAAGGAGCCGTTGCTGGATTTCGCGGGCGAGCGCGAACTCCCGGTCCATCTGCTTCTTTTCCGCGGCCTCCGCCATCAACCGCGCGTTCTGGATCTTCGCGGCAGCCACGTTCGCGAGCGACGTCAGGAGACGCAGGTCCGCTTCCTCGAAGGAGCGATGGCCCACCTGGCTGTCGACGTAAATGAGCCCGACCACCTCGCCTTCGTTCTCGAGCGGCGCGGCCAGGACCGACTTGATCCCCGAGAGGCGGATCGAGTCGGCGAGCGAGACGCCCGAGCCGGTCGACGTGTCCATCAGGATCAGCCCGTTCCTCTTCTCGACGACCTGGGCGACGAGGGTCTTCGACAGCCGGATGTCGTCGGCCGACATCCCCTCCGCGACCCGGACGACCGCCGGGATCAGCTCGTTCGTCAGTCGGGAGCGGAGCAGGACCACGCCCCGGTCCGGCATGAGAGTTTCGAACACCTTGTCCATCAGGAACTTCATCAGTTCGTCGACGGAGATGTCGCGCAGGAGCTCGATCGTGAGCTCGTTGACGACTCGGAGCGACTCGATCAGCTTTGACAGCTGTTCGGCCGGGAGACGGGGGTCCGTCTCCTGGTGCTGCGCGCGCAGGAGCTCGGCGGACGCCTTCAGGATCGTGTTGTCGAGCGCATCCGCGCCGCCCGCTTCGATCCGGACGCGGGTCGTGGACTCCGACTCGAGCTTCAAGGTCACACCCCCGAGCGTGATCCGGTCGCCCGCCTTCAGAGGCTGGGGGATCGCCAGGCGGTCGCCGTTCAGGAAGGTGCCGTTGCGCGAACCCAGGTCCTCCACGACCAGGCCGCCGTCGTCGTCCTTGACGATCCGCGCGTGCTGGCGCGAGAGCATCTTGTCGGAGATCGGCAGATCGTTCATCGAGGAGCGCCCGATCGTCGTGACCGGCTTCTCCAGCGGGAACTTGCGCGCCGCCATGCCGGGCGCGCTCACGTAGACGTAGAACACGATGGTCAAAGGATTCTACTCGCGTACGAAAGCCCGACCCGGAAGCCGGGCGCCCGGCAGAACGCGAAAAGTCAGACGGGCGGCAGCGCTCGAATCCGACCGGCTTGCGCCGGCGTATTTCCTCCCGTAGAATGCGCGGTTCCATGAAAAAGAACCTTCACCCCGAGTACCACGAAGTGCTGGTCCACTGCGCCTGCGGCGAGACCTGGACGACGTCGTCCACGAAGAAAGAGCTCCGCCTGGAGATCTGCAGCAAGTGCCACCCGTTCTTCACCGGCAAGCAGAAGCTCGTGGACTCCGCGGGACGCGTCGAGCGCTTCCGCAAGCGCTACGAGAAGAAGCCGAGCAGCGCCCCGGCCTAGGCGGACAGCCGCGCTCCGTGTCTCCTCTCGCTTCGCGCCCCGTTCCCTTCACCGCTCTCTAGCCGGGCTGGCAGTTTCGCTCCAGCCCGAGAGCTGAGAGCTGACGACTGACAGCTTTTTATGTTCTCGAAACTCGAAGAGATCCGCCGAAAGTACGAAGAGCTCCGCGTCCGGCTCGCGGACCCGGAGTTCGTCCAGGATCATCGCGCCGTGCGCGACGCGCAGAAGACGCTCGCCGAGTTCGAGCCGATCATCGCGAAGAACGAAGAGCACCGCCGGGTCACCCGGGAGCTCGAGGGCGCGCGCGAGCTCGTCGAGTCGCTCTCCCCGGGCGAAGAGCTCTACCAGATGGCCGCCGCGGAGCGCGCCGGCCTGACCGAACGGCTCGGAGAGATCGAAAGGGAGTTGAAGCTCCTCCTCGTCCCACGCGACCCGAACGATTCGCGCAACGTCTTCATCGAGATCCGCGCGGGCACCGGAGGAGAGGAGGCCGCGCTCTTCGCGGCCCAGCTCTTCCGGATGTACCAGCGGTACGCCGAGGCCCGCCGCTGGAAGGTGGAGATCGTGGACCGCGACGACACCGGCATCGGGGGCATCAAGGCGATCACAGCGCTGGTCGAAGGGGACGGCGCGTACTCGCGTTTGAAGTACGAGAGCGGAGTCCATCGGGTCCAGCGCGTGCCCCAGACCGAAGCGTCCGGGCGCATCCACACGTCGGCGGCCACGGTCGCCGTCCTGCCGGAGGCCGAGGACGTCGACGTCAGAGTCGAGGAGAAAGACCTCCGGGTGGACCGCTTCTGCGCGTCGGGGCCGGGAGGCCAGGGAGTGAACACGACCTATTCCGCGGTGCGCATCACGCACCTTCCGACCGGGCTCGTCGTCCAGTGCCAGGACGAGAGAAGCCAGATCAAGAACAAGGCGAAGGCGCTGCGGGTCCTGAAGGCGCGGTTGCTCGACATCGAGCGCGAAAAGCAGGAGGGCGCGATCGCTGCGGAGCGCAAGAAGATGGTGGGCTCCGGCGACCGCTCCGAGAAGATCCGGACGTACAACTTCCCGCAGTCGCGGATCACCGATCACCGCATCGGTTTCACGACGCACCGGCTCGCGGAGGTCCTCGACGGCAACCTGGACGAGCTCGTCGAGCCGCTCTCGGCGCAGTTCCAGGCGGAGCGCCTGCGCGACGAGATGGCCCGAGCATGATCGTTCGGGACGTCCTCGACGCGGCCGCGCGCTCGATCCGGAAACGCGCCGCCGATGCCACCCCGTGGGACGCGCGGCTGCTGCTCGCCCACTCGATCGGCCACGGCCGGCCGCTCGCTCTCGAGCCGCGGGAGGAGCTTCCCGTCGAGGCGGAGTCGCGTTTCGAGGCGCTCTGGGAAAAACGGCTGGCGGGCCGGCCCGTGCAGCACCTCGTCGGAGAGTGGGACTTCTTCGGCCGGCCGTTCTCCATCGACGGCCGCGCGCTCGTGCCGCGGTCCGAGACGGAAATCCTGATCGAAGCCGCGCTCGCCGAGGCCCCGGAGGCGCGGCGCGTCCTCGATCTCGGAACGGGAAGCGGAACTCTCGCGGTCACCTGGCTTCTCGAGCGCCCCGACTCCCGCGCGGTCGCGGTGGACGTTTCGACGGAAGCACTCGCGCTGGCCCGGACGAACGGCTCGCGCCACTCGGTCCTGCCGCGACTCGGGCTCGTGGCCGGCGACTGGACCTCGGCGCTCTCTTCCCATGAGCTCTTCGACCTCGCGATCTCGAATCCCCCGTACCTCGCAACGTCCGAAGCCGGAGCGCTCTCCACGACGGTCCGGGATCACGATCCGGCCGTCGCGCTTTTTTCCGGTTCCGACGGGCTCGACGCGATCCGGCGGCTGCTCGAAGAGGTCGGAACGCTCCTCGTTCCCGGCGCGCCATTTCTCTTCGAGATCGGCGCCGGCCAGGCTCCTGCCGTCGAGAGTCAGGTGAGAGCTCATCGCGCCTGGAGGCTCGACCGAATCATTCCCGACCTGGCCGGCATCCCGCGGGTCGTGGTCCTCCTCCGGACCTAGCTCCTCCACAGGGCCGTGGACAAATTCGTCATCGACGGCCCGGCGCGGCTCGAGGGCGAGGTCGCGGTCTCCGGCGCGAAGAACGCGGCCCTCCCCTGTCTCGCGGCCGCGCTGCTGACGGCGGAGCCGATGCGGTTGACGAACCTCCCCGGGGTCGCCGACGTCCGCACGATGCAGAAGGTGCTGGTCCACGTGGGCGCGACCGTGGAGGCCGGCCCGGATGCCGTCACCGTCGGGGTCCCCAAGATCCTCTCGGCCGACGCGCCTTACGAGCTCGTCAAGACGATGCGGGCTTCGGTCCTCGTGCTGGGACCGCTGCTGGCGCGCGCCGGATCAGTGCGCGTGTCGCTCCCGGGCGGGTGCGCGATCGGGGTCCGGCCGATCGATCTCCACCTCGCCGCTTTCCGGAAGCTGGGAGCGGAGGTCTCTCTCCATCACGGTTACGTCGAAGCGAAAGCGAGCCGCCTCCGCGGCGCCGACGTCGTCTTCGAGACGGTCACCGTGACGGGGACCGAGAACGCAATGCTGGCGGCGACGCTGGCCGACGGCACGACACGGATTTTCAACGCCGCCCGGGAGCCGGAGGTCGCCGACCTTGCAAAGCTGCTCGTGTCGATGGGCGCGCGGATCTCCGGCGCCGGGACCGCGACGGTCACGGTCGAGGGAGTCGAAGCGCTCCACGGCGCGGAGCACGAGGTGGTCCCGGACCGGATCGAGGCGGGAACGTATGCGATCGCCGCGGCCGCGACCCGCGGCGACGTCGTCGTGCGGAGGTGCCGCCCCGAGCACCTGCGGGCTCTGACGACCCGGCTCGCCGCGATCGGAGTGCGCGTCGCGGCCGACGGCGACGTGCTCCGCGTCCGCGCGGAAGGCGCGCTGCCCGCGCAGGACGTCGCGACCGCCCCTTACCCCGGCTTTCCAACCGACCTGCAGGCCCAGTGGACCGCGCTCGCCACCGGATTGGACGGCGTCTCGACCATCACGGAGACCATTTTCGAAAACCGGTTCCACCACGTCGCGGAGCTCGTCCGGATGGGAGCGAGGATCCGCCTCGAGGGGCGCCGGGCGATCGTCGAGGGGTGCCGGTTGACCGGAGCGAACGTCATGGCGAGCGACCTGCGCGCCTCCGCGGCGCTCGCGATCGCGGGCCTGACGGCGGAAGGAGCGACGACGATCGAGCGCGTGTACCATCTCGATCGGGGGTATTCGCGGATGGAAGAGAAGCTGAACGCGCTGGGCGCCTCGGTCAAGAGGGTGTCGGCAGAGGCGGGACGGACTTGAGCGATTGCCTGTTCTGCCGGATTCTCGACGGATCGGTGCCTTCCAAAAAGGTTTACGAGGACGAGACGATCTACGCATTCGAGGACATCGCCCCGAAGGCTCCGACGCACGTCCTGTTGATCCCGAAGAAGCACGTCGCGCAGCTCGCGGACATGAGTCCGGAGGACGAGCCGCTCGTGGGCGCTCTCGCGGCGCGGGCGGCGGCGATCGCGCGGGAGCGCGGTCTGTCCGACTACCGGCTCGTGGCGAACAACGGAGAGGGCGCCGGCCAGTCCGTGTTCCATTTCCACTTTCACCTCCTGGGCGGTCGCCCGTTCCGCTGGCCTCCGGGATGAAGGGATAGAATCCCGCTCCGACTTTCAGGAGGTTGCCATGCCCGATTCGACGAGGAAAGTTGCCGACTGCAGCCGCTTCCCGAGTGACAGAGACTGCTCGCTGAAAATTTCGGGAACCGAGAACGAGGTCCTCGAGGCGGCGACACAGCACGCGGTGGCGAGCCATGGACACGAAGACTCGCCGGAGTTGCGCGAGCGCATCCGCGGAATGCTCGAGGACGAGCCCGCCCGCGCGTAACGTTCGCTACTTCTTCGGACCGCTCGTCGGGGTCGGCGGGACGCGCGGAGGCGGCGTCGGGGTGACTTTCGCGATCGACGATAGGGAGATCCGCGCCCGTTCGGTCGGAACCGGAATCGGGATCCGGTAGACGCCCACGCGGGCCTTTTCGCGAAGGTCCTTCCGCCACTTCTCGATCTCCTCCTGGAACGTGCGCTCCTGCGACCGCCTCCGGACCTCTTCCAGGACCGACTCGAAGGGAGGCACCGCGAGACCCGCGGCGCGGCGCTCAGGCACGTAGTACTTCTCGTACTCCTCGCGAGCTTTCGTCTCGTCGGCGAGCGCGACCGGGTTGAAGCGGTCACGAAGGTAGCGCTGGATTGCGAGCTGCCGTTCGAGCGAGGCGCGGACCTCGCCTGCAGTCAAGCCCGCCCGCGTGAACTCGCTCTCCGGGTCCTTTCCTTCAGCGCGAAGGCGGTCCTGCAGGCGGCGCATCGCGGCTTCGATCTCCGCCGCGTCGGGCGGAGCGGAGCCGAATCGCTGCGCGTCTTCGTACTCGAGGTGCTGGTCGATCAGCGCATCGAGAACCCGGCCTCGAAAGGCGTCGCGCGACTCTGCCGGCTCAGGCTGCAGCGCCGATACCACCATGGCCTTGCGGACCTCGCTCTCCGGAATCGCGACGTCGTTGACGGTCGCCGCGATGCGGTCGACCACGTCCGCGGTCGCCGCGAGAGCGAGCGCGAACGCGAGGCAGGCAAGAAGGCTCCTTATTCGGGGACAGACCACGGTTTCCTGGAGAATCATGCCCCAAGACTCGATTGGTCTGGAAACCGTGGTCTGTCCCCATCCCCCGGCGACTCTCACCGTACTATTTGGGAGCGAATGACTTCGCCCAAAGCCGGCAAGCTCGTGATCGTCGGTACGCCGATCGGGAATCTCGACGACCTTTCGCCGCGCGCGGCGCGGGTGCTTTCGACGGCCGACGCCATCTTCTGCGAAGACACGCGCGTCACCGCGAAGCTCGGCTCGCGCGTCCATCTCGCCGGCCCGCGCATCTCCTGTCCGGCGCCGAGGGAGCGCTCCCGCGCAGCGGACCTGCTCGACCGCCTCGGGCGCGGGGAGACCGTCGCGCTCGTTTCCGACGCCGGCATGCCGTCGTTTTCAGACCCGGGCGCGCAGCTCGTCGAAGCCGCCGCCGCCGGAGGCTACGCGGTCGAGGTCGTCCCGGGCCCGTCCGCTCCGGCTGCGGCACTTGCCATCTCGGGGCTGCCCGCGGTTCCCCACTATTTCGCGGGGTTCCTTCCGTCGCGGCCGGGAGAGCGCCGCCGGGCGCTCGCAGGCTTTTCCGACCGAGCCGAGACGCTCGTCTGGTTCGAGGCGCCGCACCGTCTGCTCGCGTCGCTCGACGACGCCGCCCGGATTCTCGGCCCGCGACGCGCCTGTGTCGCCCGGGAGTTGACCAAGCGCCACGAGGAGGCGGTCCGCGGGACGCTCCCGGAGCTGGCCGCGATCTTTCGCGCGCGCGGAGCCGGACGAGGCGAGATCACGGTCGTCGTCGAGGGAGGCTCCGCCTCCGGGGCGGCGGCGCCGGAGCCGATCGAAGACGTCGAACGGGAGATCCGCCAGGCGCTCGCGCGGGGCGAGAGCAAGCGAGGTCTCGCGCGCGAAATCGCGCGCCGCTCGGGACGTCCCGCGCGCGAGATCTACGCGCGGGCGGTGGCTCTCGAGGAGCGGCAGGGATGACCGAGCCGATCGTCCGGGTCTCCGGCCTGACGAAGGTCTTTCGGAGCTACCGCCGGGAAGAGGGCCTCGCAGCCGCGCTCAAGTCCCTCGTCCGGCGCGTGCAGACCGAGATCGCGGCGGTCTCCGACGTCACCTTCGTAATCGAGCCGGGCGAGATGGTCGGCTACATCGGAGCGAACGGCGCGGGCAAGTCGACCACGATCAAGATGCTCACCGGGATCCTGACTCCGACGTCCGGCGAGATCGTCTGCAACGGGTTCGTGCCGGACCGGGACCGCACCCGGTATGTCGCGACGATCGGAGTCGTCTTCGGACAGCGCACGCAGCTCTGGTGGGACATCGCCGTCGTCGAGTCGTTCAAGCTCCTGAAGGAGATCTACGGCGTCTCCGACGAGGACTACCGGCGGCGCATGGCCCTCTTCGACACCGTCCTCGGAATCAACGCGTACCTGCACCAGCCCGTCCGCAAGCTGTCGCTGGGCGAGCGGATGCGGTGCGACCTCGCGGCTTCGCTCATCCACCGGCCGCCGCTCCTCTTTCTCGACGAGCCGACGATCGGGCTCGACATCGTCGCCAAGGCCAACGTGCGGGAGTTTCTCCAGGAAATCAACCGCAAGGAGGGAACCACGGTCCTCCTGACCACGCACGACCTCTCCGACATCGAGACGCTCTGCCGCCGGGTCATCGTGATCGACCACGGGCGGTTGCTCTTCGACGGACCGCTCGCTTCGCTGCGTGACCGGATTCTGCCGGTCACCTCGGTCGTTTTCGACGTCAAGCGCGCGCCGGAAGCCGTCGAGCTCCGCTTCAACGGGTTGCAGGCCCGCGAGATCGCGTCGCACCGGTACGCGGTCGACATCGACCGCCGCGCGATTTCCGCGGCCTCCGCCGTGAAAGAGATCGTCAACCGCTTCGAGGTCACGGACCTCATGATCGAAGAGCCTCAGATCGAAGAGGTGGTCAAGCGCATCTATCGCGAAGGAATCGCTTGACGACCGCGGCACACGCACCGGCGCCCGCCGGGCGTCGCGAGATCTTCCTCGCCGCGGCGGTGACGCTGCTTGTGCTCCTTCCTTTCGCCGGCAAAGCGTTCCATATCGACGACACGCTCTTCCTGAAGGCCGCTCGGCAGATCCGGGTGCATCCGCTCGACTTCTACGGGTTCTCCGCGAACTGGTTCGGAACCGAGCTGTCCATGTGGCAAGTCATGAAGAATCCCCCTCTCGCCGCGTACTTCATCGCTCTCGTGACGGCGATCGCCGGTGAGACCGAGACCGCTCTTCATCTCGCGTTTCTGCTTCCCGCAGTCGCCGCCATTCTCGGAACGTACGTCCTCGCCCGGCGTCTGTGCTCGTATCCCCTGCTCGCGGCGATGGCCACCCTTTTCTGTCCCGCGTTTCTGGTGTCGAGCACGAACGTGATGTGCGACACGCTGCTGCTGGCTTTCTGGGTCTGGGCCGTCGAGCTCTGGCTCCGCGGAATCGGCGGTGACGGCTTCAGGGAATTGACCGGCTCGGTTCTCCTGATGTCGCTCGCGGCGTTGACCAAATACTTCGGGATGGCCCTCCTGCCACTCCTCTTCGCTCACGGCATCGTCCGAACCCGCCGCATCGGAACGTGGGCCCTCTCACTCATCCTTCCGGTCCTCGTTCTGACCGGCTATCAGACGTGGACCAGGAGTCTCTACGGCCAGGGTCTCCTCGCGGACGCCGCCACCTACGCGATCCTGTTCCGCTTCCACAGCGGGGTTCTCGTTTTCACGAAAGCGCTCGTCGGACTGTGCTTCGCCGGAGGGTGCTTCGCCTCCGCGGCCTTTTTCGCGCCATGGCTGTGGTCGCGCCGCGCGCTCGTTGCCGCGGCCGTCGCCGCATTGGTGGCCGGCGGCATCGCGGCCGCCGCGCGGCTCGTCGCGCAGTGGGGAGGCATCGCACAGGTCGGGGTATTCGCGATCGCCGGAGCGAACGTCCTCGCTCTCACGTGGGCGGACTATCGCCGAAGGCGTGACGCTTCGTCTGTTCTTCTTCTTCTCTGGGTCGCGGGAACGTTTACGTTCGCCGTCTTTCTGAACTGGACCGTGAACGCACGAACCTTCCTTCCCGCGGCGCCAGCGGTGGCCATCCTCCTGGCCCGGCGCCTGGAATTGCATCCCACCCTTTCGAGGGCAACGACCGTAATTCCGCTGGCCGCGGCCGCGGTCCTCTCGTTCGCCGCGGCGTGGGCCGATTTCGGCCTCGCCGGCGCCGCGCGGGAGGCGGCGCCCCGGATCGTCGCGGAAGCGGGCGGCGACGGCTCCGGGACCCTCTGGTTCGAGGGGCACTGGGGCTTCCAGCGCTACATGGAGCAGGCGGGCGCGAGGCCGCTCGATTTCCGGCGTTCGCGCGTCCTTCCCGGAGACCGGATCGCGGTGCCGCTCAACAACACGAACCTCCTGCCGCTGCCGGCGCAATCGTTCGCGCCGAGATCCGTCGTCGGCGTGCCGGTGTTGCCGTTTCTCTCGACGCTCTCCCCGGCGGTCGGCGCGGGCTTCTACACGGACATCTGGGGTCCGCTCCCCTTCGCGTTCGGTGCGGTGCCTCCGGAGCGCTACGCCGTCGTCGAGGTCCTGCGCGAGATCCCGCCCGGAGAGATCGCGCGGTGAACGCGATCGCCGTCCGCCCCGCGATGTCGTTCGCGCGGATCGGGTTTCTCAACATGCTCGCATACCGGGCGCGCTATTACGTCGGAGTCCTGACGTATCTCTTCAACGTCGCCGTCTACTACTTCATCTGGCGCGCGGTCTTCCGGCACTCGCCGACGGTCGTGGGAATGACGCTTCCCCAGATGATCACCTACGTCGCGGTGGGCTGGACGATCCGGTCGTTCTATTTCAACGAGATCGACCGTGACATCGCGGGCCAGGTCCAGGAAGGCCGCCTCGCGATGAACCTGATCCGGCCGGTGAACTTCCAGACGGTCATGGTCTTCGATGCAGCGGGCCAGTCGGCCTTCCGGGCGGCGCTCTTCACGCTGCCGATCGGAATCGTCATCGCGCTCCTCTTTCCGGTGCAGCCTCCCGCTTCGATCGCGGCGCTCCTGATGTTCCTGGTCTCCGCGGTCGTTTCGTTCTTCCTGGTCGCAGCGTTGAACTTCCTCGTCGGCCTGATCGCGATCCGCACGAAGTCGATTCTGGGGATTCTCCGGGCGAAGTACCTCGTCCTCGAGGTCCTCTCGGGACTCATCATCCCGACGACGCTCTTCCCTCAGCCGTTCCGATCGATTCTCTTCGCGTCGCCGTTCCCGCACATCAACTACACGCCCGCCGCTCTGTATCTCGGGAAGGTGACCGGGGCGGAGGCCGGAAGGCTCCTCTTTCTGCAGGCGGCGTGGACCGTCCTCCTTCTCGGGCTCGGGCAGATCGTGTGGCGCCGGTCGCAGCACCGGATCACGATCCAGGGAGGCTGATGGCCCAGGGCTCCGGCGTGAGACGCCATGCGCGCCTGTTCGGCCTGTACTTCTCGCAGTACGCCAAGGCGCGCCTCGAGTACCGCGCCGACTTCTTCTCGGCCGTGATCGCGTCTTTTCTCGGGACGGCGGCCTCCTTCGCCTTCCTGCTGATCGTCTTCTCGCGGGTGCCCGCGGTGCGCGGTTGGAAGTTCGAGGAGATGGTCTTCCTGTACGGCTTTTCCCTGATCCCCGTCGGAATCTTCAACGTGTTCTCGTGGAACCTGTGGATGTTCGCGGATCGATACCTGATCGAGGGCCGCTTCGACCGCGTTCTCCTCCGACCGGTCTCGTCGGTCTTCCAGGTGCTCTTCGAGTCGTTCCGGCTCGAATCGATCGAGTCGATCGTGACCGGAATCGTGGCGGTCCTGTGGGCATCCCGCCGCCTCCGGCTTTCCTTTGACTTCGGCGACGTTCTGCTCTTCACGATCTGGGCGACCGCCGGAGGGGTGATTTACATCGCGATCTTCCTGGGCCTGACCGCGACGTCGTTCTGGATCGAGGATCGGATCGGCATTTCGCCGCCGGTTTTCAATCTGATGCAATTCGGCCGATATCCGCTGACGATCTACGACGCGTGGGTGCGGTTCGCGCTCTCGTTCGTGATCCCGTTCGCGTTCGCGTCGTTCTACCCCACGGCACGGTTCCTTCATCGGATCGAGTTCGGGAAGGAGTTCTGGGCGGTTCCGCTGGTGGCCGCGATCTCACTTTCGATCGCGCTCGCCCTCTGGAAGAGCGGCGTGGCCCGCTATCACTCGACGGGGAGTTGAGGCCGCGGGCTAGAAGTCGAGCCGCGCCATCAAGGCTGCGTACATCTCGATCCCGTCCCACAGGTTTCCGATCCGGAGATTCTCGTTCGCAGCGTGCTGGTTGTTGTCGTGGTTCGCGATCGCGACTCCGATCACCGGCGCCTTCAGGATCTCGGTGAACAGAGAGTTGGGACCGCTCCCGCCGAGCGTCGGGAGGCGGACCACCGGCGATCCCGTCGCGTCGGACAGGATCTTCACGACCGCGCGCGATGCCGGAAGCTCCATGGACGTGCGGGACGAAGGGTATCCGGCTCCCCACGCGACGCGAAGGAGCCGCGGATGCGCGAGACGGGTCGCTTCGTCCGGGACCGACTGCACCAGGAAATAACCTTGCCGGCGCAGGTGCTCCTCGACCTTCTCGCGGACTCTTTCGGGGGTCTGATCGGGCACCAGTCGGAAATCGATCGAGGCCGAGGCCTCGGTCGGGATCGAGTTCGTCGCCCGCGTGCCGACGTCTCCCGCCGCGAGCCCGCGGACGTTCAGAGCCGGCTGCAGAATGCGGGATTCGATCCTCTCGGGCGCCCCCTCCGTCCGGGAGAGGCCGAGCTCGCGGCGAAGCGGCTCGTCCACGTCCGGCGCCGCCGCGACCGCCCGGCGTTCCGCGTCGGTCGGCGGGCGGACGTCGTCGGAGAATCCGGCGATCCGGATGTTTCCCTCGTCATCGCGCATCGACGCGATCAGCCGCGCGATCTCGACGGCCGGGTTGGGCGACCAGTTCCCGTAGTGGCCGCTGTGGAGGCGCCGGAGCGCGCCGTACGCCGTCAGCTCGACGTCGGTGACGCCCCGGGTCCCGAAGAAGACGAGCTTGCGGCCGCTCTGGTGGACCGGTCCGTCGCAGAAGAGCCAGAGGTCGGAGGCCAGGAGCGCCGCGTTGTCGCGAAGGATGCGCGCGAGGTGGGGCGAGCCGGCCTCCTCCTCCCCTTCGAAGAAGAACTTCACGTGGACCGACGGCGGGACGCCGGCGGCCTGCAGTGCGTCGACGGCGGAAAGGAGCCCGACGATGGCCGCCTTGTCGTCGCTCGCCGAACGCGCGTAGACCAGGAACCGGGGATCGACCGGCGGCTTCAGCGCCGCCCATGACACGTCTTTCCCGCCCCGCTCGAGAAGGCCGTCCCGGACGACCGGCTCCCACGGTTTTCCGGTCCAGCGGGACGGGTCGACCGGCTGCCCGTCGTAGTGGGCATAAAAGACGACGGTGCGGCGCGCGGTCGCTGGACCCCGCATTTCCGCGAACACCGCGGGCGGCGCATCCGGCGATTCGAGAAGCTTCGCCGGGATCCGGCGTCGCGCGAACTCCGCGACGATCGCGTCGGCGTTCAAGCGGATGTTCTCCCGGTCGGATGCGACGTTCGGGATCGCGAGCAGTTGCGAGAGCGAGGAGAGGATCGCGAGCTCGTGAGAAGCCCGATACGAACGGACCGGATCACGCAACGCGTCTCCGGGCGCTGCGCCGGCCAGCACGGGCGGCGCGAACGCGATCATCGCGGCGAGCCCGAGGCGCGCCTTCACGGCGGTTCGACGGCTTCGGTCGCGCCGGTCGGACCCGTCCCGTCGGTCACGCCCGGAAGCGGTTCGGCGGTCGCGGTCCATCCGGTCACGGGTTCCGCGGGGGCGAGACGCTCCCGCTTTCCGGCGAGGAGTACGGCCGACGCCAGGACGACCAGCGCCACGACCGTCCATCCCGCCGCGCGGTCCGCCGTCGCGGGCTGGGCCAGGAGCTCGATCGCGCGGGATCCTCCGAAGAAGAGAGCGCCGAACAGCACCCAGGCCGCCGCGTGGTCCTTGAGCAGCCCGAAGACGCAGAAGGCGAGCCAGGCGGCGATCGCGACCTCCGGAAGGAACGCCGCCGCGAACTCCCCGGAGGATCGGGCGCCGATCGGGGCGAGGGCGAAGAGGATCGCGACGAACGCGAGGATTCGGAAACCGCGCCTCTGAAAGGTCGGCTGGCGCCACGCCAGCGCCGCCGCGGCCGCGGCGACCGCCAGCCCGAACGTCGTCGTGGCGGCCGACCAGAAGCCGGCGTATCCGGGCATCAGGCGCTCGAGCGCCCGCGGCAGCGTCGGGTCCGGATCGAACAGCGCCGGAAACCGCGACGAAGCGACCGCCGTGAAGCGGGCGAGACCCGCGGTTCCCGCCGCGGCGATGACGGCCCGCGCGAGCGCATCGCGAAGCGAGCCGCTGCGGCGGAGCGCGGCTCTCCAGCCGGGCCGCGCCCCCGAGAGAAGCACGAACCCGCACGCGGCGAGACACAGGAAAGCGATGCCGCCGATCGCGAACGAGAACGCGACCGCGACTTCGAAAATGGAATAGGGCTGTTCGGTCGGATAGGCGCGGCCGACGTTGGGAATCGAGTTGGCGAGCGCGACCGCGATTCCGACCAGCGCGACTCCCAGAGGCCCTACGAGGCGCCGCCAGCGGAAGCCTCCGCCGCGCACCAGACGGAGGAAAACGATCACGCCCAGGCCGACGAACGCGCCGATCGCCACGATCTTCGCGGCGAGGAGCACCCAGTCGGCCGGTCGCCGGCGCTCGTACTCCCGCGTGAAGGTCTCGGGCACGCGGATCGAAGGGAAGATCGCGGCGAGACGGGCGCCGTGGAAGACCGCGGTGATCCGGGGCTTCGCCTCTCCCACGGCCGCTTTCCCGGCCTCGAGCACGACCGTCGTGTCGGTTCGTTTGGGGCGGTCCTGGCTGCCGACGTCGACCGCCACGTAGTCTTTCGCGGGATATCCGAGCGCGCCAGCGGCAGCCAGCGCGCGGGCGCGCGCCGAGTCCGCCCCGGGGGGCGCCGCGGCCGGGGCAGCTTCTTCCCGGGGGTTCAGGAATCCGACGACGCGCACCCGCCGCGCGTCGACTAAGACTTTCCACTCTTCTTTCTTTTCCGGCTCGAAGAAACGGACGACCCAGTACGCGAGCGGCAGGTTCTCCTGCGCGAGCCGGTGGAAGGCCGGTTCTCCTCCCCTGGAAAGAACGTATCGGGCGGCGGCATCCGAGAAACCCGGGATCCGCCCGTTCTCCTGCGGCTTCTGCCTTCGCACCTCTTCGTCGTCCGGGAATCCCGTCCCGAGATAGGCGACGACGTGGTAGCGGGAAGGATCCGCTCCGTTCACCCGCAGGAACCGGCGCGCGATGTTCTCGGCGGAATCGCGGCCGGTTCGGTCCTCCGCGAGCGATTCCGGCCTCTCGACCCGGAAAAAGAAGGAAGAGACGAGGAGGAGCGCGGCGACCGCGGCGAACCCGAGGATTCCGGGGGAGACCACGCGCACGGTCGGCGCCTCTTCGGGCGCGAGCGCGGCCGACGGAGGCGTCGGGACGAACCCTTCATCCGCGTTGGTCAGTCCGGTCTCCGGCAGGAATCCGCCCCGTCTGAGATAGAGGAAGATCGCCGCGGCCAGCGGCAACAGGAGGATTCCCGCGGCCACCGCGCCGGAAAGGACGTAATAGGCGTTTCCGGAACGGAGCAGGGCAGCAGGAGCGCCGTGTAGGTCGCGTCGACCGTGAAGTGCCAGACGAGGAGCGGCAGCGCGCCGTACCGCAGGAGCAGCCAGCCCATCACGATGCCGGCCGCTCCGACCTCGACGCCGCGGATGTAGAAGGGCTGATTCGGATACGCGGAGTGCCCGAACCCCCAGATCAGGGCGGGCACCACGACCGCGATGACGCGGCCCGCTCCGATCCGGTCCAGGAAAGAGATCGAGAACATGCGGCTGATGCCTTCTTCCGAGACCGCCGGCAGGAACCCGATCAGGAGAACGGTCGCCCAGGGAAAGGCCGTATTCAACATGTCGCTGTATGGGATGTCCGCGGGCGCCCAGGCGCCCAGCCGCGCCGCCACTACGTAGAAGACCGCCTGGTAGGCGAAGAAGAACGCGGTGAGCGCGTAGCCGAGCACGACACCGAGGAAGAACCGCTTAGTCCGCACTCCGCGCCGTGAAAACATCCCCGCGAGCGAAAGCTGCGCGGGGAATCGCTCGCGATAGATCGGCTCGGCGCCGGCGACGACGACCGCGATCCCGGCGCCCGTGGCGATCGCGCCCAGGATCCCCAGGACGAGCTGGCGGGTCAGGTGGCTCGACAGAGGGCTCGAGGTGTCGTAGTCGAAGAGCGTCAGCGGAATCTCGTTCAGCATCGACAGGAACGCGAGCACGCAGGCGATCCCGCCGAAGACCGCCACGAGCTTCCAGCGCACGTCGCGCCGCACGATCTTCGTGACGAGGACGCCCAGCAGCACGACGAGCGTCAGGAAAAAGCCGAACGTCGCGACCGTCGAGGCCGCCTCGTTCTTGGATCGGAGACGGCGATACGCTCGGGACCACGATTCCGGCACGTGCACGAGCTCGTTTCCGGCGACGGTCGTCGCATAGCGCACGGTCGACTCGCCCATCCGGAAGTCCGGCTTCTCGTCCACGAACGTCCAGTCCGTGCGCTTCGGACGCGTGACCGGCGAGACTTCGATCGGCTTCAAATTCGTGGCCGGCAGCCCCCGCCCGTCCAGGAATCGGCGGGAGAGCTCGCGCGCTTCGTCCTGCGACAGGCGCGCGCCGGGAGCGTCTTCCCGACGCACCGACTCGAAGCCCGCGACGTCGCCGCGCGGGGTGATCTCGACGCGCTCCTCTTCCTTCGCGCCGGACCGGAACCACCGCATCTTCCATCGCCAGACCTTGGCGTCGGTGCCGTAGAAGCGCGACGCCCGCTCGAGCCCGAGCTCGCGCTCCAGGTAGACCTTCGGCTCCTCCTCGACTTCGAAGCGCCCCGCGAAGTGCGTGCCGGAGATCTTCCGGCCGAGGTCGTTCAGGAGCTTCTCGCCGCGGACGCGCGCCTCCGACCGGTTCACGCGGAACTCGATCGAGGCCTCCGGGAACGCGCGCCGGAAGAGAGCCCCGGTGAGCGCCGCCCCGATCGCGATCACCGCCAGGCAGGCGAGCAGGAAACGCCGATCCCTGCGATCGAATCTCTCCATCGATTCCTCCGCCGCTTAGCCGACGAGCACGCTTCCGCCGTTGACGTTCAGGATCTCCCCCTGCACGTGTCGAGCGAGGTCCGAGACCAGGAAGAGGATCGCGCCGGCGACGTCCTCGGGCCGGCCCACGCGGCCGACCGGAATCGTTCGCTCGATCTCCTGCCGGGAAGCCGCGTCGGCGAGGACCGGCGCGGTCATCGTGGTCTCGATCCATCCCGGAGCGACGCAGTTGACCCGGAGCCCGCGCGGACCGAGCTCGGCCGCCAGCGACTTGGTGTACGAGATCAGAGCCCCTTTCGACGCGGCGTAGGCGGAATGACGCGATTCGCCGCGCTGCCCCGCGGTCGACGACACGAAGACGATCGAGCCGCCCTCTTTCTCGATGTACGGGATCGCCGCGTCGGTCACGACGAACGCCCCCCGAGCGTTGACGGCGAAGGTGCGGTCCCAGACGTCGAGGTCCGCGCTCCCCGCCGCGTTTTCCTCCCAGATCCCGGCGTTGTTGACCAGCACGTCGAGCCGGCCCCACGCGGAGACGACGTCGCGGACGATCTGGCGCGCCTCGTCGGGGTGCGAGACGTCTCCGGAGAGAGCGAGCGCTTCCCCTCCGGCCGCGCGGGTCTCGCGGACGAACTGCTCGGCGCCGGCGTCGTCGGTCCGGTAGTTGACGGCGACGCGCGCCCCCGCGCGGGCCAGAAGCTCCGCGGTCGCGCGACCGATTCCGCGCGAGGCGCCGGTGACGAGCGCGACGCGCGGCGAGAGGTCGATCGAGACGGACAAGACGGCGGGTATCTTATGGGACGCCCGCCCGTCAGCTGCCGGCGATCAGACCGCCCACGTACGCGGTCAAGGTCTCGAGAGGGGGCGCCGAGGTTTTGAGCTTCACGTCGAGCTCCGCCGCTCCCGCGAGCGCTCGGGCGAGCTCCCGCACGGTGTACCGCGAAGCGCGCGACGCCGCCTTGTAAGCGCGATAGTCCGTGCGAGGATCGGGCGCCGTCGCGCCGGGCTCGTCCAGCTGCGCGCGGATCAAGAGCATGCGGCGCAGCTCGCTCGTGAGCATCCCGAGGAAGATCTGCGGCCATCCGTCGTTGGGATCGAACGAACGCTGGCCGGCGCGGACCTCCCGGCCCGAGAACAGTCGCTCGAGCCGCTTGAGCGCTTCGCCCGCCTCCCGTTTGCCGACCATCTCCAGGAACTCGTAAAAGTCCTCGGACGCCTCGTCGAAGACCTGTTCTCCGACGTCCGCGGCGCGAATCCGTCCTCCGTCGCCCGCCCAGTCCAGGAGTTTCTCGAGCTCGGTCGCGAAAATGCCGGGCTCCGCGTTCGTCCGGAAGATGAGTCGCGAGACCGCCTCGGCGTCGATCCCGACGTCCCGCTCCCGCGCGCGGGCCGCCGCGAGCCGGCGCAGGGCCTTCTCGATCTCCTTGCGGTCCTCGTCGACGCGGACCGCGAGCAGGAGGCCTCGCTTGGCCACCTCGGCCAGCAGCTCGGACCCCGCCGGAGGGTCGGACGCGGTCAGGAGGGCGACGAGGCCGTCGTTCGGTCGCGAAAGCAGGAGCCGCAGCGTCGACGCGAGCGTGGCTCCCGTTGCGGCTCTTTCCTCCGGCATCTCCCGGAGGATTTCCGCGAGAGGCTCGGCGAGCTCTTTGCGGCGGAGTTTCCGGGCGACGACGGAAGCGGCTTCCGCGGGATCCCCCTCGATCGAGACGTCCAGGGCCGAGAGCACACGCCGCATCCGTCGAAACGCGTCGCGGCGACCCGCCGGAGTCTTCCGCGTCCATGCGTCGAGCGCCTCTTCCGCGAGATTTCCGGGCGAGTCGGTGCCGAGGAGCCGCGAGACGTCGATCTCGACCAGGCGCTTCGCCGAAAAGAGCGGGCGGTTCAAGAGCGCTTCGGCGACCGCGCCCGGAGGCGCGTCGTCGTCGAAGCGGAGAACCTCGACATCTCCTTCCGCGAGCCGGCCGCGCGCGCCGATCGCGGCTTCCTCGACGAAGAAGTCCACCGGGCCGACCACCGCCACGACCGAAGGCGCCTGATCGAAGGAGGGGACGGCGTCTTCGGCGAATTCTTTCTTGGGCACCGGCCCGGAGCTTACTTCGGCGCCGAGAGCGGAACGATCGGGGGATGCTCCGGGTCGTCCTCCGCCGGAATGAAGATCGGATCCTGGGATCGGTTGTCGATGACCGCCGCGTAGGCGAAGAGCGGCAGGTTCTCATTTCCTTCGACCAGGCAGTACGCGCTCTCGAGCGCTCCAGAAACGCCGAAGAAAGGGAAGACGTCGTTGACCTGAAAGATCTCTCTCGCCGCAAAGAGCCTGACGGTCTCGCCGAGAGGGTTGCCGGATCCATCGAAGAGACGGTACGTGACGAGCTGGGGAACGTCCGCCTGATTGAAGACCCCCACGTTGACGCGCGAGCCGGAATCGGAAGTCGCCGGATGCGAGAGCCCGTTCAACACGACCGCGGGAGACGCGCGGCGGGGCGCGAGACCCGGGACGAACATTCCGAGCGTCGGCGCGGAGCGGTCGCGCTGACGAACTCGATCGCGCCGCCGGTCTCCGGCGCGTGGAAAAGAGATGGGACCACGTCGTCGAAGACCATCTCGTGCCGCGGCGCGACCAGGAACGACTGCTCCGCGTCGCCGCAGCTTCCCGTGAAGCAGACGTACCGGGCGAGGACGGTGGCAAACGTCGTCGGAGACGCGTTCCAGATCCGCGCGTCGCTGTGGAAGAACGTGCCGCCCGCGCCGTGGAGCGAGGCCGCGGCCGGGAGCGTGATGCTGGGCTCGGGCATGGCCGCCGCGTCCTGACCGGTCACGAAGATCGGATCCTGCGAGCGGTTGTCGATCACTGCTGCGTACGCGTGGATCGGCGGCTCGTCCGGATACGCCGTCACGACGCAAAAGAAGTCGGGGACCTCGCGCGCGATTCCGAGCCGTTCGAAGATCTCGCCGTCGTTCAGCTGCAGCGGTTGACGCGGCCGCGCGAACGACAAGATCTGGCCGAGGTT
>QHVV01000108.1:493-7211 GCA_003222385.1 Acidobacteriota bacterium | reverse complement strand
GGCGCGTTGAAGAGCGTCACCGCGATGTCCCGAAAAACTTTCACCTGTCGGGCCGGGATCGTGAAGGTCTGCGGGGCATCCGAGCACGGAGTGCCGCTCAGACACCGATAGGTCGCGGTGACCGTCGCCTCCGAGTCCGCGGATCCATTGAAGATCCAGACGTCGGAGTGGAAGAACGTCGGAGGAACGCCGCGCAGTGACGCGACGGCGGGAAGGGTGATCTGGAATTCCGGTCGAGCGCGGTAGTCGAAGAGGCCGGCGTCGGTCCCGGCATAGAGAAGCGGGTTCCCGGAGGGCGGAATCAACAGCGGTCCGACGAATCGGCGGCTGATCCCTTCGTTGAAAGCCGACCAGGTGATCCCGCCGTCGGCGCTGCGGAATACTCCGTGACCTCCGGTGCCGATGTACAAGACGTTCGGGTCGGCGGGATCGGCCACCAAGCTTCCGAACCCGTCCGGGGTCGGAAGTCCGGCGCCGATCCCGGTCCACGCGATGCCCCGATCGGTGCTCTTCAGCAGTGCTCCCGCCTCGTCGCGCGCGTAAAGCACAGACGAGTCATGCTGGTCGATCCAGAGAAGCTCCTGGATTCCTTCCCGGACGAGCCGCCAACTGGCACCCGCATCGTCGCTCCGATAAAGGGAGTGATAGTCGGAGGCATAGAGTCGGCCGTCCGTCGACGGATCCGGGACGAACAGCCACACGACGATGGCGCCCGGTGTTCCGGGCGGCCCGGGAAAGGGCGTCCAGGTGTTTCCGGCGTCCGCCGTCTTGTAGTTACCGTCGCCTCCGATCGAAACGTAGAGAGTGTCCGGGTGGCGCTCGTCCAGGACGAGCGAACCGACCCAGGGAAGCTGGCCGACGGTGAGCCGGGTCCAGATCTCGCCGCGATCGAGGCTCTTGAACACACCGCCGCCGTAGACGCCGGCGTAGAGGACTTCGGGATCGCCCGGGTTCAGCCAGAGACTCGAGACGGAGAGTCCGCCGAGACCGTTCTGGATCCGATGCCAGGTCCTTCCGAAGTCGTCGCTTCGGTAAATGGCGACGTTCGAGCGAAAGCCCCCGCCCGTGTATCCGCCGACGTAGATCGTGCTCGGCAAATGCGGATCGATTGCGATCGCGGTGACTCTCAGGTCGAACAGCGCCGGGCTCGTCAGCCTCCAGCTCGCGGAACCGGCGGCGGCACGAGGAGCCGCGACGCCGTTCTCCGTTCCTGAAACTGCAGCGACGAGAACTCCGGAAAGGACCGCACGCACGAGAAAGCGCATGCGTGTATTACGGTCGCAAGCGGCGTGCCGTCCGGCGGCGCGCGGAGGGGACGGGGAAGATCGGGAGCCTTACCCCTCGAGCAGCCCCTTCTCCGCCAGTTCCTGGCAGTCGACGCAGTGCGGCGTCCATGGCACCGCTGCGAGGCGCTTGTCGCTCATCTGCACGTTGCAATTCAGGCAGTACCCGTACGTGCCGTCGTCGATGCGGTTCAGGGCCTCGTCGATCCGCAGGAGAACCGTCCGCTCGCCGTCGGTCAAGGAGTAGAGGAACTCGCGCGTGTAGGACGACACGGCTTTGTCGGCGATATCCTGGGTCGACTCCTCGGTCGTCTCCTCCTCGGCGTCGCGCGCCTTCGCCAGCTCGTCCGACAGCTCCGACTTCTTCTGTTCCAGGAGGCGCCGGTATTTCTCCAGCTCGCGCTTTCCCCGCTTCGGGACCCGCGCGGTGCTCGTCGGCATGCCGTGTTCTCCCTTCTGTGACCCCGGTTACAGGCGGCGGGGTCGATTTCGAACGCGCGATGATACTCGATTTCCCGCGGTCGGTCGCCGAGAACGCTCCGCGGAGCAATCGGAACAGAGCAAACTCCCTGCCCGCCCCGATTATTTCTTCTTCGCTCTCTCCCAGAGAAACTTGCGGGACACGCCGAGCCGCTTCGCGGCGAGCGACCGGTTGCCTCCCGCGCGGCGGAGCGTCTCCTCGATGTAGGCGTTCGAGAGCTCCTTCAGCGTCCAGCGTCTCTCGACCGCCGCTCCGAGGATCGATTCCACCGAGCCGAGCTCTCCGGAAGGGAGGTCGGCCGCGGAGACGATCGGGCCGTCGGCCGTCAGCGCGGCTTTCTGAACGACGTGAAAGAGCTCGCGCACGTTGCCGGGCCAGGGATGCCGGGCGAGGAGCTCCTCGGCGTCGCGCGAGAAGCGGCGGGCCGGGCGCCCGTAGTCGCGGGCGCTCTCCTTCAAGCACTGCCGGGCGAGCGGAAGGATGTCTTCCGGGCGGTCCGAGAGGCGCGGCAGGCGAACGGAGACGACGTCGATTCGATAGAAAAAGTCGTCGCGGAACCCCTTTTCCCGGACGAGCTCCGAGAGGTCGCGGCGCGAAGAAACGACGAGCCGCGCCCGGAAGGGATGCACGACGACTCCTCCGAGCCGCCGGAACGTGCGCTCCTGGAGGACCCGGAGGAACTTGGCCTGCCCGGCGAGCGAGAGCGACGAGACTTCGTCGAGGTAGACCGTTCCGTCTCCCGCGACTTCGAGAAGGCCGCGCTTGCCGGACACAGCGCCGGTGAAGGCGCCGCGTTCGTGGCCGAAGAGCTCGCTCTCGAAGAGGTCGTCGGAGAGGTTGGCCGCCTCGACCCGCACGAACGGCCGCCCGCGCCGATTCGACGCGTCATGGAGCGCCCGGGCCAGGCGGTCCTTCCCGGTCCCGCTGTCCCCCTGGATCAGGATCGTTGTCGGAAGATCGAGCGCGCGCCCGAGCATGGCGATCTCCCGCTCGAGGGAACGACTGCGCGTTCGGAAGAGAGACTTGAGCGACGGTCGCCGCCCCGCGGAGGCCCGGTCGGATTCTTCAGGAGGAGGCGGCGAAGCGGCCCGTCTCATTCTGCGCGTCGCCCCAGAGCCGTTCGAGGGCATAGAAGCGCCGCGCCTCTTCCTGGAAGACGTGAAAGACGACGTCGCCGTAGTCCATCAGGATCCACCTCGCGACCTGGAGTCCTTCGACGGAGAGCGGCGACCCGATTCTCTCGACGATCGCATCGGCGATCGCGCGCGCCTGGCGGTCGGAGTTGGCGGTGGTCAGCACGAAGTAGTCAGCCATCGTGGTCAATTCCGTGAGGTTGAAGACGAGCACGGCCGAGGCCTTCCGGTCGAGGGCGGCGGTCAAACCTTCCCGAACTTTTTCCTGCGAGGTGTGTTCCGCCGTCAACCCTCGACCCCGCGATAGAGGCGATGTTTCGTAATGTACTCCGCGACCGGCCCCGGGACACGGCCTGCCGGGCTTCCCCCGCGGGCGAGGTCGGTTCTCAGGTCCGTCGCCGAGATTTTAAACGACCCACCGTCGAAAACCTCCAGGCGATTTTGGAGACCGGCGACCTCCGGGATCGCGAGGCCCTGCCCGACGAACGGCTCCCGGTGGAACGCGGCGATCCGGGCGAGCCGGACGATCTCTTCCGGATCCTTCCACATTCGCAAGCCGGCGAGCGCGTCGGTGCCCATCAGCAGCCAGAGCTCGTCTCGCAAAAACCGGGCCGAGAGGGCGGAGAGCGTGTCGACCGTGTACGACGGCGGCTCCCGGTCCAGCTCGTCGAAGGAGAGGACCCAGTCGGGCCGGCCGTCGATTGCCAGCGCCACCATGGCGACGCGATGCCGCGCGTCGGTCGGCGGCGCCCCTTTGAGCGGCGACACGCGTGCCGGAATCCAGATCACCCGCGCGAGGCCGAACCTCTCGGCTGCCCGGGCGACCGGGTTCACGTGGCCGTCGTGGACGGGGTCGAACGTCCCGCCGAAGATGCCGATGCGCACGGGGGAAGCGTATCTAGCTTCGGCCGGCCGCGGAGGGTTCCCGACTCACGCTGTCGAAGAAGTAATGGGTGAGCGGCTCCAGGCCGCGGTGCGTGACCGCGGAGATCTCGTAGAAAGGCAGCCCGCGCGAGGCTGCGGCACGCGCGATCGAGGCTGGCCGATCCGGATCCGAAACGGCGTCGATCTTCGAAGCGACGAGAACCCGGGGGCGCGCCGCGACCTCGGGAGAGAACTCCCGGAGCTCCTTTTCGAGGACTTCGACGTCATTCTCCGCGTCTCCCGAGCCGGAGGCGTCGACCAGATGGCAGAGCAGGCGGCACCGCTCGACGTGCTTCAGAAAACGGATGCCGAGCCCGGCGCCGCGGTGGGCGCCGGCGATCAGCCCCGGGATATCCGCCACGACCAGGGTCCGGCTGTCGTCGCCGGCGACGACCCCGAGATGGGGAACGAGCGTCGTGAACGGATAGTCGGCGATCTTCGGCTTCGCCGCGGAGATCGCCGAGATGAGCGTCGACTTGCCGGCGTTCGGAAAGCCGATGATCGCGACGTCGGCTAAGAGCTTCAGCTCGATCGCGAGCTGCCTCTCCTCTCCGGGGAGGCCCGGCTTCGCGAACTTCGGAGCCTGGCGCGCCGGGGTCGCGAAGTGCTGGTTGCCCCAACCCCCGTTGCCCCCTTTCGCGAGCAGGACCCTCTCCCCCGCCGCGAGGAGGTCCGCGATCGGCTCGCCGGTCTCCGCGTCGCGGACGACCGAACCCAGAGGAAGCGGCACGACGACGTCCCCGCCCGAGCGGCCGTGGCGGTTCGATCCCATTCCGTGCTCGCCCCGCTCGGCGCGAAAGCTCTTCTGGTGGCGCAGGTGGTAGAGCGTGTTCAGCGCTGGATCGGCGACCGCGAAGACCGAGCCGCCGTGGCCTCCATCTCCCCCGGACGGGCCTCCGCGGGGAACGAATTTCTCACGGCGAAAGGCGACGCACCCGTTGCCGCCGTCCCCCCCGCGAACGTGAATTTCGGCGGTGTCGATGAACACGGGCGTGGGACGGGAAGACGGGAGACCGAGACTGACCCGACGTCTCGGATCTCCGTCTTACGAAACCGGCTCGACCGAGATGACCCTGCCCTGGCGGCCTCGCTCGCGAAACCGGACGATGCCGGCGACCCGCGCGTAGAGCGTGTCGTCCTTGCCGCGGCCCACGTTCTCGCCCGGAAGGAACCGCGTGCCCCGCTGGCGGACGATGATCGATCCGCCCGAGACGAGCTGGCCCCCGAACCTCTTGACCCCGAGCCTCTGGGCGTTCGAGTCCCGGCCGTTGCGCGAGGAGCCCTGCCCTTTCTTGTGTGCCATGGCTGCCTACCCTTCGATCGAGTCGATCCGGACTTCGAGCATCGTCTGGCGGTGCCCCTTCGTCCGGCGGTACTGCTTTCGGATCTTCTTCTTGAAGACCAGAACTTTCCGGCTGCGGACCTCTCCGAGAACCGTCGCCTTGACGGAGACACCCGACAGGTCGTCTTTCGCCGATCGGATGTCGCCCTCCGCGGAGAGCAGCAGCACGTCGGAGAGGGTGATCTCCTCTCCCTTTCCCACCTTTTTCGCGGACGGCTTCTCGATGCGGACGACGTCGCCCGCCGAGACCTTCAACTGTTTGCCGCCCGAGCGGAGGATGGCGTACATGGAGCCTCCCGAAAGGAACGGGGAATCATACGGTTTCGCCGGGCAAAGTCAAGGTTCCTCGTCGATCGTGTCGGGAAGCTCGTCCTCGTCGCGCGCGGAGTGCGGGAAATGGCGCGCCAGAACTTCGCCGACCTTTTCGATCCCGCGAAGGATTCCTTCGGTGAAGGCGTCGCGGCGGAAGCTCTCTTCCATCTCGGAGGCGACCTCCTTCCAGAAGTCGTCGCCGCACTTTTCGTGGATCCCGGAGTCCCCGAGGATCTGGAACTTGCGCAACCTCGGGGCGATGTAGAAGAGCACGCCGTTTCTCTGCGCCGTCTTCGTCATCCCGAGCAGCGCGAACCTGCGGCGGGCGCGCTCTTCGAGGTCCTTCGGCTTGCGGTGCGTGACGTGGACGCGGATTTCCGCGGAGCTCTGACCTTCCGCCTCCGCGATCGCGGCGACGATCCGGTCGCTGTCGAGCTTCGAAAAGAAAGTCGCCATCACCAGCTCCCCGAGGCACCCCCGCCGCCGGAGAAGCCTCCTCCACCCGAAAAGCCTCCGCCTCCGCCGGAAAAGCCTCCGCCTCCGCCGCCGCCCCAGCCTCCGCCGCCGAGGCCGCCGCCGGTCCACCAGCCGCTTCCTCCGAACGTCCGATAGCGGCGCTTTCTCGTCAGCAGCGGGAGGACGACGAAGAAGATCAGGAAGAAAACGAGCGGAGCGGTGCACCCCGGCAGGCCCGTGCCGCGTTTGCGGCGGGATCGCTCGTTCACGGTGGTTCCCGTGCCCTTGTACTCCCCTTTCGTCGCCGCGATCATCCCGTCCACGCCCGCTTCGATCCCTCCGGGGTAATCGTTCGCGCGGAAGCGCGGCACGATCTGCTCCTGGATGATCCGATTCGCGATGGCGTCCGGGAGCACGCCTTCGAGACCGTAGCCGACCTCGATCCGCAGCTTCCGATCGTTCACGAAAACGAAGAGCGCGGCGCCGTTGTCCTTCTTCGCCTGCCCGACGCCCCACTTCTTGAACGCCCGGACGGCAAAGTCTTCGAGGGTGAAGTTCTCCGGGACGCTCCGATCGATCCACACGAGGATCTGGTTCGACGTGTCCCGCTCGTACTGCTCGAGCTTCGAGTTCAACGCCTCCGCCCGATCCGCGGACAGCGCCCCGGCGTTGTCGGTGACGTACCGTGCGGGCTTGGGAGGGAGCTGCTCCTCGATCGAGCGCTGGGCGAGAAGCGTCGCCGCCGCAGCCGCGAAAACGAGACCGACTACTGCGCGCGAGCCGATCC
>QHVV01000108.1:0-447 GCA_003222385.1 Acidobacteriota bacterium | reverse complement strand
GATTACCGTTTATCGCGCCGGCAGAGGAGTTGCGTTCCTGAAGTCGAAATTGACGGCGGGCGCCCGCTCGGCTCCCGGGGTGACCGCCTTGAAGTACGCCTTTTCCTTGAACCCGAACATCGAGGCGAAGACGTTCGTCGGGAAACGCAGCCTCGCCGTGTTGTAATTCTGCGCGGTGTCGTTGTAGCGCATCCGCTCGACGTTGATGCGGTTCTCCGTCCCCTCGAGCTGGGCCTGGAGGTCACGGAAGTTCTGGTTCGCTTTGAGTTCGGGATACCGTTCGACCACCACGAGGAGTCGCTGCAGCGCGGCGCCGAGCTGGGCCTGCGCCGCTTCGAACTGAGCCAGCTGCCCGGGGTCGGTCGGCGCGTTCGGGGCGTTGATCTGAGCCCTTCCGACGGACGCCCGGGCGTTGACGACGGCCTCCAGGGTGCTCTTCTCGAAATT
>QHVV01000208.1 GCA_003222385.1 Acidobacteriota bacterium | reverse complement strand
TCGACTAAGCTGCCGTCACAGGCCCGCCGGACCTCTACTACAGCAGTCCCCTCGGCCGAACCCGCATTATAAATGCCGACATTGATGCGCGCAGGGATAACCCGCGCGGTGCCGCTCTCGTTCGTAAAGCCGATGTCGGTCCGAAGGTGAATCTGAGGCATGTTGGCAGGTGTCAGCGTATGCACCACCCGGAGCGGGATCGCACCCTGTCGTCCAAGGTACGCCCCAGAGGGATTCACTGACGGCCCTATGCGGTTGATCTCTGCATGGCTTGACGAAATGACGCCCTCAGGTACATCGAGGTGTGCCACCCAGAACCGTGCTCCACCAGCGGGGCGCCAGTCATCGAGATCTAGGCTCCACTTCATCTTCGTCTGGTGCGGCGCAAGCGTTAGATTGGGGTCTATCCCAGGAAGGATCGGACCGTCACTCACGTCGAGAAGCCGAACTGTCTTGGGGAGGTTGGTGGAATTGTGAAGGGTGATCACATCCGACCAGGCGATGCAGTCGCAACTGCCAGCGTGAGTGGAAAAACGGACGAACCAGGCCTCGGCACCTGCGGCTGGCAGAGCGGCCAGGACGGCTAGGGCGGTGAACAGCAATATCCGCATCGCGACCTCCACTTTGCCAAGCCGGAACGTTCATGATCGTCGTCGCCGAACATCAATTAGACCGCCCAATTGGGATCGCAAGGCGCAGCGTTCGGCGCTGTCTAGAAATCGTCATCGGAATCGCTCCAACCTTGCTCATAGTGCTGACCGGCTTCGAGCTGGTGCGACGGTGGGACCCCGCGCGGGAGGGAGTTAGGCTGCGACGAAGCCAACCTAGCATCCAGCGAAGCCGGTGGAATCGATTTCCAGAGCGCATCCGCGGGGCTTCTCACGCCGACGCCGGCGCGATTGAGGACGTGCGTGTAGATCATCGTGGTTTTCACGTCCTTGTGGCCCAGGAGCTCCTGGACGGTCCGAATATCATAGCCATCCTGGATCAGGTGCGTCGCGAACGAGTGCCGGAACGTATGGCAGCTCGCGGCCCTCGAGATTCCCACGTCGACAACGGCCTGCTTCACCGCCCGCTGGATCACGGTCTCGTGCAAATGATGACGCCGCTCCACTTGCGTCCGGGGATCGCGGCTCCGGTGCTCGGCGGGGAAGACCCACTGCCAGCCCCACTCGCGGTCGGCGCGCGGATATTTTCGGGAAAGCGCTTCGGGCAGAAACACGGATCCAAATCCTCTGGCCAGATCTCGCTCGTGCACGCGCTTTGCCCGAGAGAGACAGGACGCGAGTTCCACGCGCACGACCATCGGAAAAGGCACGACGCGGTCGCGCTGGCCCTTGGCGTCGCGGACCACAGGAGCCGCATTCCGCTGCCGTAGAGGAGCACCGCGACGATGCGCGGTGTACCTCTCATCCGGCCGATCACGGCGCGCACTTCGGCGCGCGTCAGCACGACCGGCAGCCGGCGAGGCCTTTTCGCCCGCAGAATGCTCTCGGGGGCCGGCAACGGCTGGTCGAGCACGTGCCGATATAAAAAGAGCAGCGCGGCTAGGGCCTGGTTCTGCGTCGAAGCGCTCACGCGACCCTCGACCGCCAGATCCGTCAGGAACGCGTTGATCTCCTTCTGCCCCATTTCGGCTGGATGGCGCCTGCCATGAAAGAGGACGAAGCGGCGGATCCAGGCGATGTACGCCTCCTCGGTCCTCAGGCTGTAATGGCGCGCTCGGATGGCGAGGCGCACGCGGTCGAGAAGGCGGGGCTGGCCGGTTCTCGCATCGACGATGGGAGACCGAACGGTGGCAGGCGGATCCATATCGGGCTTCGTCGAGGTCGGCGACTCCTCTGTATGAAGTTGTCCCCGCCTCGTTTCCAAAAGAAAACGCCCGCTAGATCGGCGGGCGTTTCGGGTTCGACGGAAGTTATCGCGACGGGCTTAGTGATCCGCGCCGATCTGGTGGAGCAAGGTTCCCATGTCGAAGTACTGGCGGACCGACTTCACCTTGTCGTTGGCGACGTCCACGACCTGGATGGCGCGCAGCTCGATCTTCTTTCCCGTCGGAGGGATCTCACGGTCGCCCGTGTTCAAGGGTCCGTTGTGAGTCCCGCTCCACGTGATCTCGAGAACAGCGGTATTGCCGCTGACGATCTCGGACTGGAACGTCGCGCGGGAGTCGGGTATCGCCTTCGCCCAGCCTTTCCAGGTGGTCAGGACGTCGTCGACTCCCTTGACCTTGCGATGAGTTCCGACCTCCTCATAAACGATCTCGGGGGCGAAAGCGGCTCGGGCGCGATCCCAATCCTTCTCGTTGTAAGCGATCACCTGCTCCTTCGCCAATTCGGCGACGGATTTCTGAGTCATGGCGCTCTCCTTTCTGGAAGGGGACAACCTATCACGCCAACGGCCGCCGGAGCCGGAGACTGGCCCTAGTCGTAAATGCCATCCGCATACCATTTGTTGCTCGCCCGATCGCGGTAGATCCGGTAGAGCCCGCCATCGACGAGCTCGACGTCCCAGTAGTCGCGCGATGCGGGAGCCGCAGACCACCACCCGTCTTCGAGACTCCAGGGGCCGGCGGCCACGCGCACCGGGCCGGCGATCTCGGGCTCGGCTCCGTTCGTGGACTGGACGGAGACGAGGCGGAGAGCAGATCCCTCGCGGAGCCTGTCCTGAGCGGAGGCGAAGGACTCGGGATGACCGCCTGTGGCGGTCACCTCCAGCTCGACCGGCGGCCGCAGCACGCGGATCGCGAGGAGGCCCCGGCCGGTCCGCGGTGGACGGCGATCCGACGGAGGCGCAGGAGGCGAGTAGTCGGCGACCGCGAAACGCTCGGGGCGGTGGCCGTCCACGGCGCGCGGCGATCCGACGTACGCGGCGCCCAGGAGCGCGACCAGGCGCGCGATCGTGGTCGCGAGCCGGTCGGGAGAGAGCGCGGCGGGACCGAAGAGCGAGAGCTGCGCCTGCCGCAGCCGATCGGGCTGCGCGGCGAACGTGAACCCGACGACGGCCGCGCCGGGAGGCCGCGCCTCGAGCTCCAGGCGCGTCAGGGTCAGGAGCGTCTTGGCGTCGCGCGTCGGCGCGGGCAGCGTGATCGCGCGCGCGTCGTACCCTTCGGGGTCGAGCTTCAGCCCGATCTCGAGACGCCGGCACGCGAGCGCCTGCGCCTCCAACCGCCGCACGAGCCTCTCCAGCGCGGCGTTGCCGACGAAAAGGAAGGGCTCGAGCGACACGAGAGGCCACTCGAGCTCCATCCCTTCCGAAAGACACGGCGACGGCAAGCGCGGCTCGAGCGGCCGCGGGTCGATTCCGCGCGCGGTCGCGTGCAGCTCGCGCCCGAGCGGCCCCAGCCGGCTCGCGACTTCGCCCTCGGGCAGCTTTGCGAGCTCGCCGATCGACCGGATTCCCCACATCTCGAGGGTCTCGGCGAGCTCCATCTCCGGCGCGAGCTTCGCGAGAGGCAGCGGCGCGAGAAAGCGCGCCTCCTCCCCTTCCGGCACGACCGTGGGCGAGTCGGGCAGTCCGGCGGCGACCCGCGCGGCGAGCTTCGAGGCGGCGATCCCGAAGCGCGCGGGCAGGCCCGCTTTCTCGACCGCGCCGATGACGGCGCGGCCCAGGCGCAGCTCGGCGGAGCCTTCCCCCGGCGGCATCGGGATCCCGACCGCGTCGAAATAGACGACCCCTTCTCCGGCGGTCTCCACGCGCGGAGAAAAGCCGTCCGCGGCTTCCGCCAGCGCTTCCTGCGCCGCTCGCTCGCTCTCCAGATCGCGGCCCCGCGCGAGGAGGTCGGGCAGAAGGGCCCGCGCCTGGGGCAGGGTCTGGCCGGGCTGGACCCCGGCCCGGCGCGCCGGGCGGGTCGCGGCCACGACTCGGGCGGCGTTGCCGTTGCCTTCGAAGACCGCGACGGCCTCGCCCGCGAGCTCCGGCTCGCTGCGCAGCCGCGCGGCGAGCGGAAAGAGCGGCACGACGACGCAGGCGACGCGCGGCGGGGAGGAGGGCATGGGTCACG
>QHVV01000024.1 GCA_003222385.1 Acidobacteriota bacterium | reverse complement strand
CGGCGGCGCGCCCACGGTAACGCGCTTTGGCGTCGCAACCCGAGACTTGACGTGTTTCGCCACGGGCGTGACAGGAACCTTGGCTTCCGATCGACCATACTCCGATGGCTGCCATCTACCCAACGGTCGCTCTCCTGTGGGCTGGCTACTAGATTTGCCGAGGAGCGATGCGCAAACCTCTTCCTCGCTGCCCGCGCTCGAGGCTCCAACAGAGAGGAACTCTGACGCCACGCACGAGACAAGTGGGCTTTGGTTCAGAACATTAATAGAGGACGCGCACGCAGGACCGCGTGCTCATGAATTGGTGATGGCGACACCTTGCGGTTTTGCACCGCAAGGAGGCAATCCTGCAACGAAATCGCACGACGATTCGAGTTCAAATCTGAGGGGGCGAAGCATACGAGCAGGCCGAGCTTGGCAACGCGTTGCTGTACGGTTGCTGTAAGGCTGTCAACCATCACTTGACAACACATGACGCTTCGAGTTCAAAATTGGCTCCGGGACAGGGACTCGAACCCTGAACCTTGCGGTTAACAGATCGGCGCAGCCCGTTCAGAAATCCGGGTTCGTATTCGCCGGGTGCCGCTGAGTGCCGTCGAATGCCACGGTTAGCCACCCCCGTTGCTGTAAAAGCTCCTGTCACGCCAAGGCTCGCGCGCCATCCTAGGCCAAGTTCGCGGCCGCGACACATGAAGATCGCGAGACATATAGATCAAGGACGCGCGAGACCCATCACTCCAGACGGGTTTGAAGACCGCGTGGCTACCGTCCCCGACCGTCCATCAGGGTGCAGCTGCCGTGTTCTGAAGGGGCGTCAAAGACCCCAGGTTGCTGCGAACGACAATCGAGCCGTTGACCAGCCCGCATCGCAATGCGGTGTAAATCCACCTGGCATCCAATGGCGCGCAACCGGGCTGATGCTCCTGCGGGCGAAGTCGCGCATCAGGTCGCGGAATGCCGCCTGCTGATCCGAAGGGGAGGGTAAGGTCCGTCCGCTCGAATCGCCGCCGCCACCTTAGGACCCCGACTTACTGATAGCACTTCTCCGGAAGACCGGCATCACCTCTACCGCAAACTGCTCCAGTTGCTCCGTCTCGTAAGGTGCCTGCAGGGAAAGCACGACGTGCCTCGCACCCGCCCCGAGATAAGCGGCCACCTGTTCTATGACCTCGGATGAAGTCCCGGCTAGCATTGTCGCTTTGGCGACCTCCGGGTCTTCACCACGCCGCTTGGCGATACGGTTCAGGACTTGCTCGGCGTCCTTAGGGTTGGCCGCCATGGCCAGGGCGGCGTTGATCGACTTCTCGATCGACTGCGGGTCCCGTCCAGCCTCATCGCAATACCTGTCAATCAGTTCCGACTTGTGCGCGAAGGCCGCTGGCGATAGCTGAAAGATGTTCCAGGCATCGGCCTGTCGTGCCACCACCCGCAGCGTGAGCCTCTCGCCTCCACCTCCAAGCAGGATTGGCGGGTGGGGTTTGCGCACAGGCTTCGGCTCGCAGTACGCCTCCACCAGCTCGAAGTACTTGCCTTTGAAGTTCGAGACGTCTTGCGTCCAAAGCATCCTGATCACCTGACAGGCCTCTTCTAGGCGGCTGATTCGCTCGGCGGTTGGAGGAAAAGGGATGCCGTAGCCGAGATGGTCGGGCTCGAACCACGCTGCGCCCAAGCCGAGCTCAAGACGCCCCCCGCTAATGACGTCAAGAGTCGCCGCCATCTTGGCGAGAACAGAGGGATAGCGGTACGTGTTGGCCGTGACCAGGATACCAATTTGAAGGCGCGGGACCTGGGTGGCGAGGGCCGACAGTGTGGTCCACGCTTCGTAGCAAGCGGCCGAGCGATCTCCGCTCGGCGGCATCATGTGGTCGAAAAGATAGGCGCTGTCGAAGCCCAGTCGCTCAGCCAGCCGCCAAGTGTCCCGGATCGCCTCCCAGGTCGTGCTCGTTGGGGTGGTCTTGATGCCAAACCGGATGTGCTGAGGTGTGGCCACCGGCGGCATCAGACGCTGTCGGCTACGGTCTCACGCCGCGACCGCACGGACTTCGAGTGCACTTCAGCCTGCGTCAGTCGTTGGCAGGAATCCCGCATGTGCCGGCGCAGCAGACTCACCACCTGCGTGCTCGCTCCAGCCTCGAGTGCTTCGAAGATCTCAACATGTTCGGAGAGGACATCGCGCCTGTCGGGATAGAAGGGTGCAAGGCGGTTGAGGCACATCCGTGTCTCCGCCTGGAGTGTTTCGAAGATTCGATTCAGCCTGACGCTGCCAGCCGCCGAGACAATGGCTGCGTGGAATCTCAGATCTGCCTCGACGATGTTCCTCCAGATACCGCTCTCCTCGACCTTAAGCATGTCATCGAGCGCCGCCCTGACGGTGCGCAAGCGCTGTCGATTAGACCGTACGAGCAAGCTGGCCGCCGCGGTCTCGATCAATTCTCGGATGAAGTAGACGTCAGCGATGTCTTCAGCGTTGAACTGCTTGACAAACACGCCGCGGTTGCGGTCGTTCCACAGGAGGCCTTCCTGGAGCAGGTGCTGCAACGCCTCACGAACCGGGCCGCGACTCACGCCCAGCTCTGCGGACAGCCGCATCTCCACGAGCTGGGCGCCGGGAAGAAGCTTGCCCTCGAGGATCTCTTCTCGGATCCGACCGGCGATTCGCGCCGCCGTGCTGGTGTCAGTCCTTGGCGGCCCGACTGCGGTCAGGCGAGTTGGCTTATCCATGGGCATTCTTGGCTCACGCTATCTGGCGAACCAGCCACGACGACACTCGGTATCACCCCACCACACAACAGGGTCAGGGCCGGGCAGCTACATGCAGCAAGTCCATCGCATCGTCGACCGAAGCGCCCAAGCGCAGAATCGCCGAGAGGGCCGAGACCATACCGACTGGATTCCGGGACTGCCATATCTTTCTTCCCATAGCGATCCCGGCCGCACCGGCATCCATTGCGCCCCGGACCATCGCTAGCACTTCCCGTTCGTTCTCCGTCTTCGGACCACCGGCGATGAGCACTGGTACCAAGCTGTAGCTCACAACCCGCTCGAACGAAGTGGGATCGCCCGTGTACCAGGTCTTGATGAAGTCCGCCCCCTCCTCGGAGGCGATACGCACCGCAAGGCGCATCTCGTCAACGCTGTAAGGACCGTCATAGGGGACAGCGTTCGGCCCTCCAAGAGGGAGGATCTCGGCCAGGAGAGGTATGCCCAGCTGGCTGCATTCGTCGGCGATGGCGCCAAGCTCAGGGAGTTGCTCATCTTCGGTGCCACTACCGATGAAGAAAGTGGGCACGACGGCGTCAGCCCCATTCCTGGCGGCGCCCTCGACATCGGCCAGGACCAGTTGCTGGGTCTCGAGTCCCGGCGAAAGTCCGGACCGCCCGGTGATGCGTTGAATCCAGCCCGCTCGACCGGCGAAGACGCTGGCGGTGGCGGCTGCCAATCCTCGGCGCATCAAGAAGGCATTCACCCCAGCCCCCGCCAGCATCGCAACCAGCTCGGTCGGATTCTCGAGCTCAACATATCCGGGCTCTTCGATTCCGTGATCCATTGGGACGATCAAAGACGTATGCGACTTGCTGTCGAACAGGCGGCTCAGCCGGAGCAGCTTGCCGAGGCCAGTCGCCAAGTTGTCTCTTTCTCCCACCGCTAGGCTTCCGGAGCCGTTGCTTCGCCGGCGATATCCACGCGAGCGGCGGTTCTGGGCAGACGGCCGCGACGCTGACTAGGGATGGCGACAAAGTAGATCACCAACCCGATCGCCACCATGGCCAGAAAGCCTCCGCCGATGACGCTGACGTTGGACCAGACCAGGATGGCCACCAGGACCAAGGACCACAGGAAGGCGACCCAATCGATCAGGGTCCCCCAGCGGCCATTGCTGTAGGGATGAGCCGGTAGCGGGGCCCGACGCTTCCGGGCGATGATCACCGCGAGAAGTACCGTGTAGCCCGCCGCCCACACAACCGCGACCATGGTGACCAAGATGGTGAGGAGCGTGGTCCAGAGCATAAGCAGCACGGAGATCACCGCTGACACCAGCACCGCCACGATGGGCACGCGGTCAGAGTCCAGCATCCCCACGTACCTGGCCAAAGGCAGCTGACCATCGCGAGCCTGTGCCCAGAGCACGCGTGCGGCCGTCAGCAGCAGGATCATCATGTTGATCACCAGCGAGAGTACGGCGAGCACGCTGAAGACCTGTGCCGGCACGAAGCCGAGGACGTTCTGGAGCGCGTACCTCAGCGGCTCCGGAGCAGTCGCGGTGGCGTGGAGGTCCGGCATGGCAAGCAGCGCAAGGAAGATCATCACGGTGCCGAAGACGAGAGCGCCCAGATTCGCATAAACCATGCCCCGGGGGACGGACCTGGCCGCGCTCTTGGTCTCCTCACCTGCCGTGCCGCTCGCATCGAAGCCCGAGATGACAAAGGCGGGCACGAGCATCGCGAACAGGAAAGGCACCAGAACCGACTGACCCGGCTGAATCACGCCCGCCGTGGTGAATACGTAGCCGACAGAGTGAAACGCGTGGGGGTTCACGATCCAGGCGATGAGGACGCCGAGGATGGCAATCGCGATGGCACCGAATTCGCAGAAGACCCCGAACACGTTGTTGATGTAGGCGCCGTACTTGATGCCGATCACGTCGACCACTGTGCACACGGCAATTAGGGCAAGCGCTCCAAAGAAGATCGGCCAGGTGCCCGCCAGGCCCAGGCCAAACCAAGCGGCAACGAAGACGGCCAGCCCAACAGCCTCCCCGGACACGGCGAAGATGTGGGCGGCGAAGAGCCAGTAGCCGACCTGCCAGCCCAGCCAGGGCCGGGCGAGACGGCTGATGATCTGGTATGACCCTCCAGCGAGCGGATATGCCGAGCACACGTCTGCGATTGCCAAGGCGACAACGATTTGAAGCGACGCCGCAACGATCCAAGCGAGCAGCATCAATGGACCTACGGTGTTGAGGCCGATGCCAAAGACCAGGTTGATGCCGCCAGCTACGGCGATCATCGTGAATTGAACGCCGAAGCTCGAGAACGCTCCGATCGCCCGCTTCAGCTGCTGCTGATAGCCCAACTGGCCGAGGTACACCTCGTCAGTAGCTGTGCGCGCGTCAAGGGCCGCATCATCCAAGGGACGAGGCTCGGATTGAATGCTCATCAGGAACCCTCCCAAGCCGACCCACGCCTCTGAGCGCGAGACGCCGAACTAAGAAGCCGCCGCGATTGAAGCGAGCCTAGCAGTGGTCTGTGCGGATTGTCAACAATGTTGTCAACAGCGAAGCCTCGGGGTTGGCAGGCGAGGCCTGCTCAGTCGCCAGGGCGTGTCCGGCGGATAGCAAGTCGGCCCAAGCCGACGATTAGCCTTGGCGTCATCCTGAGAAGAGCCGGGACATCGGAGCGGTCAATGCGGATGGTGGCGGGCCATGCGCCCATGTGCCCGACGAGCGTGAGGCGTCCGTCTTTCAAGGAGACCTTCTTGATTTCGAAAGGAAACTCGCCGACGGGCGAACTGACTTTCATCGGGAGCCCATTGCTGCTCTGGATCCCAATTCTGCGGCCGCCTTCTTGGCCGCCTCGACGACCTCCTCAGCGGTGAGTGATTCGGCCACGGGCTGAATGAACGTTGCGCTGGGCGAATCGGGCCAGATCGCTCCATCCACGTTGCGAAGCGGCCGCGGCTTGGCCGCCAAGATGACTGCGTCGCATTCGATCACGTGCTCAGCGCCGTCCTTGGCCAAGATCAGCCGCTCAACTCGGCTCCTGCCCTCTACTCGGACCGGGTACCAACCCGGCCAAGACTCATCGAACCCATCCGCCACACCCGGTGCGTCAGAGAGCGGGATGCAGGCGGTGTGCGCGCCGTGGTGCCGGATCGCCTCGAGTGTGCGGTTCGCCCAGTTGCCCCAGCCGACGACCGTGACTCTGTGGCCAAGCGTGACCTCCGCCTCCGCCAAGTGGATGGCCACCGGTGCCGGGAGCACCCCCGCGAGGCGCTCCCCCGATATTCCCATCTCGGCTTGAGTGCTCGGACGAGTGCCGGTCGCGATCAGGAGTCGTGTGGCCGGCGTCCAGCGGATCCCTGTGGGACCGACGAGCAGAACCCGATGCCCCTCCCACCGAGTCGCCGTAGTGGCAAGATGGAACTCGACCCTTACAGCCTCACAACGGCGGGCCAACGTGCGGACCAGTGGATGCTCGTAACCCAAGACACCGCCGTACATTGGCAGCCTATCGATCACCAGTGCACTGGTTTCTTGCGCAAGTTCGCTTGCGAGTGTGAGTCCGGCAAGACCGGCTCCGACCACCGCGATCTTGGCTTCAGTAGTCGGCATGCCCGACTCCCAGCGTGCCTCCGAAGCCTCCGTGGCGAATGCACTCAGGAGGCTGGCCCGTGTGCTGGGATACAAGGAAGGCGACTCCAACCATGCATACAGAGCCCTGACAGCGCCCGCCTGTGGCGCGCGTTCGCTTTCGCACTCCGTCGATTGAGGTAGCGGGGACTCGGCTCTCCAGGGCGGCGCTGATTTCGACCGCAGTCACTTGCTCGCAGGCACACACCACGTGCCGGTACCGGGGATCGAGGGACGGCAGCTCCTCCGGGTCAGCGGCGTTGAGCAAACGGGGCACGGTCGGAATGGCATCACCCGCCTCCGCGCGGTCGATCGCTGCGAGACCGGCGTCCCGAAGGAGTCCTAGGACGTGGTCCCCCAAGGCCGGCGACACCGAGACACCTGCAGAGCGGCTTCCCACGTGAATGAGATTCCTGATGTTGTGGTCGAAGCGGGCCCTGAAGATCTCGTCACCCGCGGGACGGTTCCCGGCGTAGGTCTTGATCGCGTACGCATCTGAGACGTCCGGCACCAGCTTGCGAGTCTGCTCCAGTAGCCATCGCAGCGTCGCAAGGTCGGTGGCCTTGTCGAGCCTTAGTTCAGTGTCCGCTGCGCTGGGGCCGAGCAGGACGGAGCCATTGGTTGTTGGGACTACCTGAGCGCCTCGCGTGTGCTCCATTGGGATCGGATAGACGAGCCGGCGGAGACGACTCCCAAATGCGCGGTCGAGAATCCAGTACTGGCCCTGGCGCGGCCACATGCGGAAGCTTTCGCCCCCTGCCATCCGACTCACCTCGTCTGCGAACAAGCCCGCGGCATTGACTACGAAGGTCACTCGGACGGGACCACCTGTCGTCTCGGCTTCGTTCACTTCCCCATCCGCGACGCTGAAACCGGTCACGCGCCGCGAGCGCTCTATCGTCGCTCCGTTGCGAGCTGCCAGCTCAGCGTAAGCGACGGTCAGCCTCATCGGATCGATGATCCCTTCGTCAGGCAGGCTGATCCCGCCCGCGCAGTCGCCCGTAATGAGCGGCTCCAGATCGCGCGCCTGCTCAGCGGTCACCAGCTCGGCCCGCGCCCCGTGCGCAACGATCGCCTCATAGACGGCCGGGAGTCCGGCAGCTTCCCTAGGCCCGACAGCCAACATCACGGCTCCGATCCGGCGATAAGGGACGTCGAGACGGCCGCAAAGGTCCTCCCACCTTGGATTTGACTCTGCGATCAGGCGGGCCTCCAGGGTTCCAGGCCTTCCATAGAAGCTCGTCGCGATGCCGGCGTTGGCTTTGCTCGCGCCTTCGGCGAGATCGTCTTGCTCTTCGACCAGGAGCACCCGAGCAGTGGTTTGGGAAAGCCGAGCGGCGACCGCTGCGCCCATGACGCCACCGCCGACCACCAGCACATCTGCGCGGTCCATCGCGTCAATTACTGTAAGTCCGCGGCGGGGGCCGACCCCAACCGCCGCTGGCCAAGGGTCGTCCTTGCGCTAGCATGCGGGCTTCGTTCGGAGGAATACGGTGAGCACCAACATGCCTTACCTGCTCGGCTCGGACATCGGCACCAGCAGCGTCAAGAGCATCGTCATCAGTGCGGAGGGTGAGCTAGTTGGCGAGGCGGTCAGGGAATATCCGATGCATCGGCCGCAGCCCGGCTGGGCCGAAAACGATCCCGAGGATTGGGTCGAGTCAGTCCTGGACACGGCGCGGCGGGCGATCGCGCATTCCGGTGTGGAACCATCATCGATTCGAGGCTGGAGCGTGGTTTCTCAGCGCGACCCGGCCGTCTTGCTCGATGCCGAGGGTCGCGTGCTCACCCCCAGCATTAGCTGGGTCGACCGACGAACGCTCGATATCAACCGAGAGCTTACGGCCAAGCTCGGCTTCGAAAGGCTGGTTGACACGACTGGCGTGCGACCAATTGGTGGGCTGACCCTCCACAACCTGATCTGGACGAAGCGAAACCTGCCTGAGATATGGTGGCGCCTGCGCCATGTCCTCTTCGCCAAGGACTATGTTCTGTACCGGCTGACGGGGATCATGGCAACTGACATCTCGACCCCGTCCCGCAGCGTCATGAACGACGTCAGGCGCTCGGATTGGTCGGCTGCGATCTGCGAGGCAATGGAGATCGACATTGGCCTCCTACCTCCTATTCGCTACAAGCCCTGGGAGGTCTGGGAAGAACTCTCTCCCAAGGCCGCCAGCCTGGTTGGGCTTGCTCCTGGCACACCCCTAGCGGCCGGAGGGGGCGACGATCAGGCGGCTGCCTTGGGTGCAGGCGTGATCGACTCAGGCGACCTCTGTGCGGGCACGGGGACAGCCAGTTGCTGGCGCTCGGTCAGCGACCGATGCGACCCTGATCCACAAGGTCGGGCTGATCTCTCGCAGCACGTGGTTCCTGACCGGTTCGTTTATGAAGCCACCATCGTGAGCACTGGGTCGTCTCTACGTTGGTTGCGGGACACGTTCGCATCTGAGCTCCTAGCAGCTGAAAAAGCTGGCGGTCAGACGGCATACGAGGAGCTGGTAGGTGCCGCTGGCCGAATCCCGCTGGGTGCCGATGGTCTGCTTTACTTTCCGTACCTCGAGGGGGCCCGCACTCCCAGGTACAACGACGACGCCACCGGAGTCTTCTTTGGGCTCACGGCTGCACACTCTCGGGACCACTTCGTGCGAGCTCTGCTGGAGGGAGTCGCTTTCCAATACCCACCGAGCCTTGCGCTCTTGCGCTCATGGGGGATGAGCACTGGCCGCATCTCAATGGTGGATGGTGAAAGCCGGAGCGCTATGTGGAACCAGATCAAGGCCGATATCCTCGGGGTGCCGATCGCTGTGCCTCGGGTGATCCAATCCGCGGCTGTGGGGTCAGCTATCCTCGCCGGGCTAGCAGCCGACCTCTTCAAAGACGCACGCTCAGGTGTAGGCTCGATGATCCATTGGGAACGCGTCTACGAGCCTGATCTGCGGCGCCATCAGCTCTATGACGAGATTCGGCAGCGGTATGAGTGCGTCTACAAATACCTCGACGGGGCATTCCGCTGCGGCCATCAGGGTTAATCGGACGCACCTACTCCAAAGCGGGCGTAAGACTTTCTTAGCAGAATTGAGGCTCTCGGGATAATCTCAGCCAGAAATGACCTGGGTGATTACTGACGATGGTTGTCGGTAGCAAATACCAAAAACGCAGTTGTCGCCTCGCGAAACGTTTCCTGACCGCGGAATCGCAGTCCTTTCCGAGGCGATCGCCGGCCACGCATTCAGATTTGCAAGACCGTCGTTATGCCCTCGGTACCAATCGCTTATCGATAGCAATCAAACGGCATTCCTCGGCCGAGGCCTGGCCGAAGCTATCCACTCGCGGGGGCGGGTAGTCCGACCGACTCTGCCAACTGTGATGTGGCCCGCACACGGCCGACCAGGTACTCGCTAGCGACTGTGCAGTGCTATCGCAGCGGCCAATATGAAGAACAGGCCGAAGAGTGCGCAACCGACGAGCAACGTTCCTACCTTGAATCCGAGCCTCCTAAACGCCCGATGAACTGGCGTTAGCGCGGGAACCCACTGCATTCCGTTCCACCACCAGCCTCCCGACCGCGGAACGCTCGTTGGGATCCACTGAGTGCCCGTCCATTGAAAGCGACCATCGGGGCTGTACTGAGCGCCGACCGTAGGACCGATGGCCGGAACCACGGGCCGCCATATCGTTCCGTCCCACCACGATCGGCGGTCGGGCGAAATTTCCCGCCAACTTTGACCGTCCCAGAAGTGCCGCCCGTCAGGCGAAATTTGCGGTGGTGAGCTCAAGCTTCGGTTCCTGGTCCCGTGTGTGCAAGCTTCGAGTAAGTCTCGGCGATCGTAAAGGCTTTTGGGACCAGTTGCAGTCGATACGAAGTGGTTATCAGTAGCATCGCCGTCGCTGTAACTGGTACGCACGAAAAGGGAGCTGCGGGCTAGACCCTGTTTTCTTCGTCATCCAAGTCGTGTTTGCTCGGTCGCGCATCCCAGTAGAGGTCAAGATCGTCTTGTCCGTAGTCGGCCGACCACCAGAAAGCAGTCGCCGCACTTCGTACCGCCTCCGCCAGGTCAATTGGCAGATGCTTCGCAAGCGCCGATGCGGCTCTCTCGAACAGAGTGACTGTCAAATCAGCGACTTGAGAGAAGGAAAAGGTCGGCTCGTGCTCAAACCTGGAGCCGTCGATCAAACGGTGCCA
>QHVV01000205.1 GCA_003222385.1 Acidobacteriota bacterium | reverse complement strand
AGCGTGATGGCAATGAACGCCGCGCCTGTCAGCAGGCCGAGGGAATCGATGATCGGACCAAAGGGCCGAGCTCCGAAACCGGTCGCCGAGGCGACGAGAAACCAGATGCCGATCAAAGCCAGGGGCCACGCCGCCCACCAGGTGTACGACGCGCCGCCAAGGACGCCGGCGACCGCCAAGGCCTGGATCACGACCAGCCACAGCACACCGACGACGCCCCAGAATCCGACGAACAGCCCCCATGCCGGACGACGCATCGGATGTGAGGAACACCCGATTGCGACCGCCAGGAGCAGGGCCGACCAGATGAGGAGACACCAGTCACGAGCCGCCGTCGCGCCCGCAACCTGCGCAGCGACCGCACCCAGCAGGGCCGCCACAGATAGATAGGAAAGGACGGTCGACCATCGCACCTCGTGCCGAGTCATCAACCCGATGACCAGGGCGACCGGAAGCACGAGCACGATCAGCAACAGCGTCACCCACCACGCCCAATCGGCCAGCGAGTGCAGAAAGAGCGTCAGCACGGCCACGACCGCGAGGTACATGAACAAGCCTGTCCATCGCATCCCAGCCCGGAGGGTATCGCATGACCATGCGCGGGAGTGTCTTATAGAACCCCCCTCTCCCCACAGGGGAGAGGGTCGGGGAGAGGGGCGTGGAAGAGCACCGACTCGTCAGCTAGCTCCTGAGCTTGTTGTCCAGCGGGTCCTCATGCGACCCACGCCTTGGTCGTGCTTCAGCCGAATCAGCACGTGGATTCATGCCCATCTCCCTCATGCGCGAGAGTGTCACGCATCAACCGAAGTAGCTGTAGCGCATCAGTCGAAGGTGTGTACCCATCAGCCGAATGCCTTTTGACGCCCCCAGCCGAACTTGCACAAAAAATTCGTGCCGGCGCAGGGATTCGAACCCTGGACCATCGGTTTAAAAGACCGCTGCTCTAACCAAGCTGAGCTACGCCGGCTAACACGATTTTGAATTGAAATGATGCCCCGGCGGGGGAGCGCAAACCGTCAAACCAGGCGGCTGACGGACTAACTGACGGACAAACCGCCCACGAGTTCGGCGATTCGATTCACCAACCAGGCGGTGTCGCCACGGACTGCCGCGCTGTTCAGCATCATGCACACAGCGTAGATGGCGGCATCCTGAGCTTCCCAACCCAGGTACGTCCACCATGGCGTTGCGGCGAAATGGCCCGCCGCCACGGCCCCGACGACGAACACCAGCGGGCCGCCTAGCGCGAAGATGGCGAAGAACGTGATGAATGCCGACTGGAACCACGTTCTGCCGAGACGAAGCACCACGAGAGAGCCGGGGTCGGCCGATCGAGTCGTGACCTGGGCGACAACCCATGGTCTGCGGAGATGCCACCACGACTCCCGAAAGACTGTGAGCGAGCGAGCAATCAGCACTTTCCCAAGCGATCCCTTTAAGAAGCCGCTTGCATTAGCAATGGCAGTTCGCGCCGCCTCAGCGTCCATCGGGCTGTGGATCTCGCGGGTCTCACTCCACCACGGGTTCAACCAGTCGGGTAGACGAGGCTGCGCGCCCGCCATCGCGCCTAACACAACTAAGTTCGCCTAAACCGAACCGCGATCACCGGTGTCAACCAACGGTTGGCGGCCCACCCCATCGGGAACCACAGCACGGCGAAGATCGGCCCGACGATGAACAAGTAGACGACCCGCGAGTACGCGATTCCCACGAGTCCGTAGGCGACTGGCGCGATAAGAACCGCGATGGCCAACATCCAGAGAAAGAGTCTCAGCCGCGGACCAAGGCGCACCCGCATCTGACCCGGAATTCTATGCGTGCCGTATCAATATCCAGCCGCTACAGGGCTACCGAAACGTATATCGACCGAGGT
Source organism: Acidobacteriota bacterium (assembly GCA_003222385.1). Taxonomy (GTDB): domain Bacteria; phylum Acidobacteriota; class Thermoanaerobaculia; order UBA5066; family Gp7-AA6; genus Gp7-AA6. The sequence continues at coordinate 901 of QHVV01000205.1, read as the reverse complement.
TCCGAGCGCCTTGGCTACTCGTTCGAGCGTTGAGATGCTGGGCTTGCTCCCTCCCCCCTCAAGGCGAGCGATCACCGATTGGGTCGTGTGCATCCGTTCGGCAAGCTCGCGCTGGCTAAGCCCCCGAGCTTCACGAAGTTCTCGAACTTGACGCCCGAGCTCATACGCCAGCTGGGCGTGTTGGTAGCCAGCTCGGGCAGCCGGCTTCTCAAGTCGCCGCTGACGCAGCTCGCCCCAGGTCTTCCGCTTGCTCATGAGTCCTCCTCCGGTGTGTGTCCTTCTGCCATGCACCGACGCATTGCGGCTTCTGCGCGGTCGATCTCGGCTTCCTCACGCTGACGAGTCTTGCGGAAGACCTGTACCCCAAGTCATCGCATTTTTGCTATGGGGTGCCCTCGCCGGTCAGCAGCTGGTCCAGCCGCGCAGCCGGCATGCGTTGCTACGAATTTAGGCGTTCGGTCGTCGCAGGCGCAGCGTGAACACGCTCCCCGCGTCCGGGCTCGAGCGCTCCAGCAGCAGCTGTCCGCCATGGCGCTCGGCCAGGCGCCGGCCGATGTACAGACCGAGGCCTGTTCCGGCGGGATACCCAAAATCGACATCGTCGACGCGGTAGAACTGGTCGAAGATTCGCTCTTTCGCGGCCTCCGGAATCCCAATACCTTGATCAGAGACCCGTATCTCAGGCGATTCACCACCGGCAACCTTGACGCTCACCTGCGCCGGGCCGCGGCTGTACGTCATCGCGTTGTTCAGTAGGTTGTCGACGATGATGCCGATGTCCCTCGCGCTTCCTTCCGCGACAACGGGAACCGCCGGAATATTGATTTCGATCGCCGCGCCGATGAGGGCCGCGCGATCTTTGGCCCGGACCACCGCTTCACGCACAACGACGCCAAGATCA
>QHVV01000210.1 GCA_003222385.1 Acidobacteriota bacterium | reverse complement strand
CGAGTGAAAAGAACCATGGCCGCGCTCGAGGCGAATGGGATGACGGTGCTCCGGGCGCCGGACGCCGCCGCGGCAAAGGGGATCGTTCTCGACCTCATCCCCGACGCCTCGCCGGTGCACCAGGGGGCCTCGCAAACGCTCGACGTGCTGGGTATCACGTCGGAGATCGAAAAGTCCGGTCGCTACGCGGCGCTTCGGCCGCGGATCTGGAGCATGAATCGCGAGACCGAGGCCGACGAGATTCGCCGCCTGGGCGCGGCGCCCGATGTCATGCTCGGGAGTGTCCACGCGGTCACCGAGACCGGCTCGCTGCTCGCGGCTTCCATGAGCGGCAGCCAGCTCGGGCCTTATGCCAGCGGCGCCGGACGAGTCATTTTCGTCATCGGCACGCAGAAGATCGTGCGCGACGTCGAGGAAGGCCTCCTCCGCATCAACGAATACGCGTGGCGGCTGGAGGACGCCCGCGCCCAGGCTGCGTACGGCATACGCAGTGCGGTGAACAAGGTCCTCGTTATCAACCGCGAGATCACCCCGGGGCGGATCACTGTGGTGTTGGTGGACGAGGTCCTCGGCTTTTAAGTGGCGCCGACAGAAGCAGGCGAGACTACATCAGCCGTCGCTACCCCTAAATCAACCCTGGGTGTCGGGATCATCGGGGTCAGCCCTGTTCGGGGCTGGGCCACCACCGCTCACGTCCCGGCACTGCGGGCGCTGCCGAACTACCAGATCGCCGCGCTCAGCGCGCACAACATGGAATCCGCCCGCGCAGCCGGCGAAGCATTCGGGGTCAGCGCGGTGTTCACGGACCACGAGCAACTGGTGACCCAACCAGACATCGACGTGGTGGCCGTCACGGTCAAGGTCCCGCACCATCGAGAGCTCGTCTCCGCCGCCATTGCCGCCGGCAAGGCCGTCTACTGCGAGTGGCCACTTGGCCGCGACCTCGACGACGCGCGAGCGATGGCCGCGCTTGCCGCCAGGCGAGGGGTGCGCACCGTGGTCGGTTTGCAGGCGCGCCAGGCCCCGGCCATCGAGTTCGTCCAACAGCTGCTCCGAGATGGATACGTTGGCCAGGTCCTGTCAACGACCATGGTCGGACTGTCTATCCCGGGCGACGTCGTGGGACAGCCCAACGCCTACATGCTCGACAAGACAAACGGCGCCAACCTGCTCACGGTCCCCTTCGGCCACAGCCTGGACGTTCTGAATTACGTCCTGGGCGAGTTCGCCGACCTGTCAGCCGTGTCGGATATTCGCAGGCCGCTGATCACCATCGAAGAGACCAGGGAGCAGATGGTGAAGACGGCGGTCGACCAGATCGCGGTGATCGGAACCCTCACCTCCGGGGCGACTGCCAGCATCCACATCCGGGAGGCGGTGGCCGGCGGCACCGGTTTCCTGTGGGAGATCAACGGAACCGACGGAACGCTGCGAATCACCGCTGACGCCGCACTCCCTGAAATCTTTCCCCTGACCGTCGCAGGAGCTAAGGGGCGGAAGGAGCCCGCCAAGTTTGCCATCCCTACTGCGCTGACACAAAAATGGCCGACGCTCGCGAGCCTGGAGGGAGCGCCTGCCTTCAACGTCGCCCGTGCGTACGCTGCGTTCGCGGCCGACATCGAGAACGGAACTCACACCGCGCCGGACTTCGGCGACGCCGTCCGCCGCCACGAGGTCATCGCCGCCATCGAGAGGTCGGCGTCAACAGGGCAACGGGTGAAGGTGTGAGGCCCAGCGCTCAAGTCCCGGCCCCTCGACAACGTTCTATTATCTGAACCGGCCAACCAAAAGCCTGGTTGTTGTGGTCACACGTCATCGCTCGAATCTGATACTCGCGCTGCTTTGCGCGGCGCAGTTCATGCTGATCCTGGACATCGCGATCGTCAACGTCGCGCTGCCCTCGATGCAGCGGACTCTGAGTTTGTCGGCTGAGAACATCCAATGGGTGGTCAGCGGCTATGCGCTCACCTTTGGCGGCTTTCTCATGCTGGGCGGTCGGCTGGCTGACGTCGTCGGCCGGCGACGCATGTTCGTGACGGGTTTGGTCCTCTTCATCGGGGCATCGATGCTGGGCGGGTTCAGCCAGTCCGGCGGAATGCTGATCGCCGCTCGCATGATCCAGGGCTTTGCCGGGGCCTTGGTCTCGCCAGCGGCACTGTCGCTTCTGACAACGACCTTCAAGGAAGGCCCCGAGCGTAATCGTGCGCTTGGGATTTGGAGCGCTATGGCGGCCGGCGGCGCATCCGCCGGGTTGATTCTGGGAGGCCTGCTCACCCAGGAGTTGAGCTGGCGTTTCACGCTCTTCGTAAATGTGCCATTGGGTCTCGTCGCCGTTGTGCTATCTCCGGTGCTGGCGGCAGATGCTGCTCGCCAGGAGGCCAACGTCAGCCTCGACGTCCCTGGGGCGGTGAGCCTGACCAGCGGAATTCTCGCCCTCGCGTATGGCGTGACCGAGGCGACCGGGCAAGGCTTTGCCTCGACGAAGGTGCTGATCGCTCTGGCTCTCTCTGCCGCGCTCCTGATTGCATTCGTCGTGCTGGAGAAACGCAGCAGCCAACCGCTTGTGCCGGGTCGCATGCTGAGACTGAGATCGGTGGTGGCGGGCAACTCGGTGGCGGCGCTCGTGTCGGTCGTGATGATCGGCGCCGTCTTCTTCAACTCGCTGTATCTGCAGGAGATCCTCGGATATTCACCGATCCAGGCAGGTCTAGCCTGGTTGCCCCAAACGGTACTGATCATGGTCGTTTCCAGCATCGGGGCCCGGATTGCCACCAAGCTTGGCGAGAGAACCCTGATCGCGCTCGGAACTCTCGTGCTGGCGGCGGGGATGCTCCTGTTCCTGAGAACCGCCCCAGAAAGCGACTACGTCACCGTCCTCATCCCCGCCATGCTGGTTACG
>QHVV01000023.1 GCA_003222385.1 Acidobacteriota bacterium | reverse complement strand
CTGCCCGTTCCCGTCCCGTTGTACGTGTCGAAGCCGGCCGGTGGCGGGGGTGGCGCGATGTTCGGGTCGTCGGTGCAGACCGCCGACGTCAGGTCCTCCAGGTGGAAGTGGTTGCCCGGTCCCCAGTTGATCTCGAGGTTGTTCGGCCCGACCTCCGGGTCACAGTGGAGCTCGAAGCCATGGGTGACCCGTCCATTGGCCTTCGTGAAGACGCTGCCTCCGCCGGTCATCCGGCCCGGGAGGCCGCAATTGCTGATGTGGGTCTGAACACAGCTGCCGGCCTCGCAGCCTGCCGTCGTGCATTCAACGGCGTCGTTGTCGGTGCACGCCGTGCTGTCCTCCTTGGGCGTCTGCACGCACTGGCCGCTGGCCGGATTGCATGCGGCCGTGTTGCACTCGTTCACCGGCGTACACGGAGTCGTCACGTGCGTCTGGACGCACGATCCCGCCTCGCAGCCCGCGGTCGTGCAGGCGTTACCGTCGGTATCCGCGCAGACGGTGCTGTCCGATTTGGGGGTCTGAACGCACACGTGTTCCGCGTTGCAGGCGGCCGTGTTGCAGTCGTTCAACGCCGTACACGGCGTCGTCACGTGTGTCTGAGCGCAGACTCCGGCTTCGCAGCCCGCCGTCGTGCAGTTGTTGCCATCGGTGTCCGTGCAGGCGGTGCTGTCCGACTTGGGTGTCTGGACGCAGGTGTGGGTCGCGTCGCACGCCGCCGTGTTGCACTCGTTGGTGGGTGTACACGGCGTCGTCACGTGAGCCTGAGCGCAGAGTCCGGCCTCGCAGCCGGCCGTCGTGCAGTTGTTGCCGTCGGTGTCCGTGCAGGCGGTGCTGTCCGACTTGGGCGTCTGGACGCAGGTGTGGGTCGCATCGCACGCCGCCGTGTTGCACTCGTTGGTGGGTGTACACGGCGTCGTCACGTGAGCCTGGACACACGCTCCAGCCTCGCAGCCGGCCGTCGTGCAGTTGTTGCCGTCGGTATCTGTGCAGGCGGTGCTGTCCGACACAGGAGTCTGCACGCAGTTGCCGGTGACCGGATCGCACGCTGCCGTGTTGCACGCGTTCGCGACGCACGGCGGTGGCGCCGGACCCACGTCGCAGGTTCCGAGCGCGTTGTTCGTTCCGCCGCTGACCGAGTACGTCTTGGCCGGGTTGCAGAACTCCAGCCCGTTGCAGGCGTTGTTGTCCGACGGGCAGCAGTCGACAGAGATGTTCAGAGGCGTGGTCGCTCCGACGCCCGTGAGGTCATCCACGGCGATGTGCGCGATTCCGTTGGCGTAGGTCACACTGGCCGAAGCCGTGGTCACGCAGGCCGAGCCCGTGTAGGAGACCGTATTGGAATTGATGGCCGTGGGCGCTCCGAAACACTGGCCTGTCGTGGGGTGAACCGGGTCGTTGAACGTTCCGCCCAGACACGGGATTCCGCCGGCGGGCGTGACGTCGTGAGCCACGGCGTCCGGCGTGGTGATCGTCAGCGTCCCCCCCTCGATGGCGCCGTTGACGACGCCATTGACGGTGCCCGCGTAGGCAAGAGTGGCTCGATAGATGATGGTTTCGCACTGGAAGATGTGGCCGGGTAGAACCGGCGTCGTCCCATCGTTGCGAAACGCGGTCAGAGAAATACTCACGCCGCTCCCGGTCGCGCCGGCCGGGTCAACGTGGGCCCGGGCCGTCTGCACGCTCACGAGCATCAGCGCGATGCCGATCAGCGCGTAGCTGAAACATCGAAATCCTTTTCCCATTTCTTTCTCCCTATCGTTATGCAATTGACGAACACGACATTCAAAAACTGTTCTGTCGATAATCTCTCCCTCCCTTCCGCGAGTCGCAGTGCTCAAATTCGGTCGCTCCAAATTTTTCTCAAGAGAGTCCGCAAACCGAAAGCGCCTTCCCCGCGCTTCGGAGTGAAGGGATTTCAACACCCGGAAAGGACTGAATCAATTGGACCTTGGTCGTAGTACCGTGGATTTCTCGTCGATCCCTTGGCGCCGGACTCTATCGCAGTTTCCCTCGTGATCCAATGTGACGGATGAACAATCTGCGTGCTCCGGATTCAGCGAATTGAACGCCACCGGCAGGACCTCCTGGCCGGAGAGCCGAACCGGGATTTCCTTCTCCGCTCGAACTCCGGAACGCGGCGGCGGTGGCGGGATGGCCCCCGGTGAGGCCGTGTTCCGGCCGCCACCCTCTGCAAAGGCCCTTCCCCGCGGGGTCGTCGGCAGGCGGGGCAATCCCGGGGGACCGGTCTGATACAAGGGCCCCGAATGGCCCCGCCGGTTCTCGCGCGAATCCTCCGGGGGGATTTCGTCGAGTCCGGGCACCGCGGGGACGCCGCCGTCGTGGACGAGGCGGGGCGGCTGCTGGCCCGCGCCGGCGACCCTTCCCGGAAGGTTTTCCTTCGTTCGGCAGCGAAGCCGTTCCAGGTCCTTCCGCTGCTGGAGGCCGGCGGCGTGGAACGCTTCCGGCTGAGCTCGGCAGACGTCGCCCTGATGTGCGCGTCTCACGGAGGCGAGCCCCGGCACGTCCGGAGGGTCGAGCGGCTGCTTGCTCTGGGCGGCTTCCGCGTCCGCGACCTCATGTGCGGACCGCATCTGCCGTTTTCCGAGCCCGCGGCCCGCGCGCTGGTCGCCCGGGGAGAGCATCCGACGCGTCTCCACAACAACTGCTCCGGCAAGCACGCCGGACTCCTTCTCGCCTGCCGCCTCCTCGGTCTGCCGACGAAGACCTACTGGCGGCCGGAGCATCCTCTCCAGCTCGCGATCCGCCGGAAAATCGCGGAGCTGGGATCGGTTTCGGAGAGCGACATGGACGTCGCGATCGACGGCTGCGGGCTCGCCGTCTATCGGCTTCCGCTCTCCGCGCTGGCGCTCGCCTACGCGCGTCTGATGGCGCGCCGCGTGCACGGCGAGACGCCGGGGGAGAAGCAGGCGCGTGCGCGAGTCGTGAAGGCAATGGCGAATAATCCGGGGATGGTCGCGGGAACCCGGTTCTTCACGACGGAGCTCCTGCGGGCCGGAGAAGGAAGGTGGATCGGCAAGGAGGGCGCCGAAGGGGTCTACGCGGTCGGCGTCCGGGCGCCGGCCGCCGGACGATCGGCCGCCGGGCTCGTGCTCAAGATCGAAGACGGATCCGCACGGGCCCGGCCGACGGTGACGCTGCAGTTGATGCGCGAGATGCGCTGGTTGCCGGCCCCGGCGCGCCGGGCCCTCCGCAGGTTCGAGCGCCCGCCCGTCGAGAACGCCGCCGGAGCCGTGGTCGGAGCGATCGAGGCGGAAGTCCCGATCCTTCGTGGCAATGCGGACGGGTGAGCCCGGTCCGCTCTTCGGGCTCGGCGTTGCGATGATGCTCTCGACCCTCGTCGTCGTGTCCTCGTCCTGCTCGACGAGCCGGCGGATCGTCAAGCGGGCGTCGCGAACGAGATCATGCGCGACAACTCGGATGTCCTGGTGCTCGACGTGCGGACGGATTCCGACTTTCCGGGCGACCTGCCGCACTTCCGAAAAGCGCGGGAGATTCCGCTCTCCGACCTGCCCCGGCGATACCGGGAGCTGACGGCGTGGAAAAAGCAGCCGATCCTGATCTTCAGCCGCGACGGCGTCGACGCGGCGTCGGCCTGCGAGTTCCTCGCGCGCCAGGGATTCCCGTACGTGTCGCACGTCTTCGGCGGGGTCGAGGCCTGGGTCCACGGCGGCTACGGGCGATCGACGGCGTCGCAGTAGCCGGTGCCTTTTCGCGACCTGTCCGAATTCATCGCCGCCCTGGAGGCGGACGGAGACCTCGTCCGGGTCTCGCGCGAGGTCGATCCGTCGCTCGAGATCGCGGAAATCGCGGACCGGGTGGTCAAGGGAGACGGACCGGCTCTCCTCTTCGAGAACGTGGCGGGATCGACGTTGCCCGTCGCGATCAACCTCTTCGCGTCGCGGCGGCGGATGCTCCGCGCGCTCGATCTCGCCGGCTGGGACGAGTGGGATTCCCGCCTCGAGCCGCTTCTCGATCCGAAACCGCCGGAAGGATTGCTCGAGAAGTTGAAGACGCTTCCGAAGTTGACCGAGCTCGCGCAGGTGTTTCCGAAGACCGTGCGGTCAGGCCCGTGTCAGGAAGTCGTCGAGACCGGCGAGTCGGTCGATCTGACGAAGTTGCCCGTCCTGACCTGCTGGCCCGGAGATGCCGGCCCGTTCATCACTCTTCCTCTGGTGATCACGCGGGACCCCGCATCGCGGAAGGTCAACGTGGGCGTCTACCGGATGCAGGTTTACGACCGCAACACGACCGGGATGCACTGGCAGAAACACAAGGACGGCGCGGGACAGGCGCGCGGATACGAGCGCGAGGGGAGGAGGATGGAGGTCGCGGTCGCGATCGGAGCGGATCCCGCAACGGTGTTCTCGGGGGTCGCGCCGCTGCCTCCGGGAATCTCGGAGTTCCTGTTCGCGGGGTTCGTGCGCGGTGAAGGCGTATCGCTCGTCGACGCGAAGACGGTCGACGTGCCGGTGCCGGCGGAGGCGGAAATCGTTCTCGAGGGCTACGTCCTACCGGGCGAGCGCCGGCTCGAAGGCCCGTTCGGAGACCACACCGGCTTCTACTCGCTGGACGACGACTTTCCGGTCTTCCACGTGACAGCGATGACCCGCCGCCGCAAGCCGGTCTATCTGACGACGATCGTGGGCCGGCCGCCGATGGAGGACGGCTTCCTCGGAGAGGCGGTCGAACGCCTCTTCCTTCCGCTGGTCCGACGGATGATCCCGGAGATCGTCGACATGCACTTGCCGGTCGAGGGGATCTTCCACAACCTGATGCTCGTTTCGATCGACAAGCGCTATCCGGGTCACGCCCGCAAGACCATGCACGCCATCTGGGGAACGGGCCAGATGATGTTCACGAAAACGATCGTCGTCTTCGACCGCGACGCGAACCTTCACAACCCCCCGGAGGCACTCTGGCGCGCCCTGACGGCGATCGACCCGGAGCGAGACATCGAGTTCGTGCACGGTCCGGTCGACGAGCTCGACTTCGCCGCGCGCCTGCCGTGCTACGGCAGCAAGATGGGGATCGACGCCACCCGGAAGTGGAAGGAGGAGGGATTCCATCGCCGCTGGCCCGACGAGATCGTCATGAGTTCCGAGGTCCGGCGCCGCATCGATGCGCTCTGGCCGGAGCTCGGAATCCGGCTGCGGCGCTGACACCCGAACGCGGCCGCGCTGCTAGAATCGAGGGCTCGGTGAGAAGGTCATGAAGGTCCTCGTCGTCGATCCCGATTCCGAATCGCGCGATTCCCTGCGCCGCGCGGTGTCCGCCGCCGGCGGTCAGGTCCGGAGCGTCGGCTCGGCGACCGAGGCCCGCCGCCATCTCTCCGAATTCCTGCCGGACGTCGTCGTGTACGCCGTCGACCTGCCGGCCGAGGAGATCGAGGGCTTGTCGGCCGACGCACGGCGAGATCAGTCGGATCGCGTTCTCTGGGCGCTCGCGCCCGCCGGCCGCCTCGAAGACGCGGTCTCTGCGATGGAAAACGGCGCCGACGATTTTCTCTGGAGGCCGGTGTCCGCCGGGCGGGTCGCCTTCCTCCTCGACACAGTCCGGCGGCGGCGCGAAGAGCGCGAGCGCACGGAGGAAGCTCGACTGAGGCTCGCCCGCGTCGAAGCCGCGGTCGCGCTGCCCGGCCGCTCGGGCCGATGGCTCGAAGCGATGGCGTCGATCGAACAGCTCGCTCCGGAACGCGCCGTGCTCGTCACCGGGGAGGACGGCACGGAGAAGGAAATCGCGGCGAGATTCCTCCACCGGCTCTCCGAGCGCGGCGCCGAGCCCTTCGCCCGAGCCGTCGACGGCGAGGGATTCGTCGAGGCTCTCGAACGAGCGGGGACCGGCACTCTCTTCGTGACCGGGATCGATCGCGTTTCGGCCGGAGTCCAGGAGAAAATCCTGGCGGCCCTGGAGGCCGAGACGGGGCCGGGTCTCGTGCTGACGGCGGACCGCGACCCGGTGGAGGCCGTCCGGCGCGGGGAGCTGGCCCGCGCGATCGTCCATCGCCTGCAGGAGAGCGTGCTGCACCTGCCGCCGCTCCGGGAGCGCGGAGACGACGTGGCCCGCCTCGCTCGCCAGTTCCTGGAGGAGGCGAGCGATACGGCGTCGTTCGACCCGGAGGCCATGGACGCTCTGACCGCGCACGACTGGCCGGGCAACGTGACCGAGCTTCGAGAGGCGGTCCGGCGCGCGGCCCGGCTCGCCGAAGGGCCGACCATCGGTCCGACGGTCGTGCGGTCAGTTCTGGGGCGACCGCTCGCGGCGCGCGGGTCGCGCCGGCGGAAAGTTCCAGTCGTGCGCATCGCGGTCGGCGACTCGCTCGCCGACGTCGAGCGACGGCTGATTCAGAAGACCCTCGAGTTCGCCCGCGGCAACAAACGCAAGACCGCCGAGCTCCTGAAGCTCTCGCTCAAAACGATCTACAACAAGATCAAGGAATACGGGCTGGAGCACTGAGAAGCGGGGGACTTTGCAGTCCCCCGATCCCCCTGAAAGGCGGGGGACCTTGCGGTCCCCCGAGCCCCCTGGCAGCCGGGGGACTTTGCAGTCCCACGAGTCCCCTGGCAGGCGGGGGACCTTGCGGTCCCCCGAGCCCCCTGGACGGTTACAATCTCGGGGTGGGCGAGCGCCGGAGCCTCTGGGAGTCGATCAAGCGCGCGCTCGTCGGTCCGTCGCCAGAGTCCGCGCCCGATCCCGGCAAGCGTCCTCGCCGCGAAGCCGTCCCGTTGGAACCGTTCGTGCCTTCGACGCGGAATTTCCCCGAATTTGCCGTCGCCGACGCGCCGCCCTTCCTAGCGGAGGCCGAGCCGGTCGGGGACCCCGCGCCGGCGCCGCCGACCCCGAAACAGGGCACGGCTCCCAGCATCCCCGGCCCGGCGGAGCCGCCGAACTCCACGGCGAAAGAGGGCAAGACTTCGGTCCCGCAAGGCCCGCCGCTCGCGCGCGGTCTCGCCTCGTTCTCGAAGAGGAATCCGGAGCGGGAGAAGAAGTTCGCGCACCTTCTCCACGACGCGCCTTCGGACGGGAAGGAAAGAACGCCGCCGTCCGGGCGGCGGAGCTAGGGCGCTTCGATGCCGTCTCTGCGGAGCGCGCAGGAGTTGACCGGGGAGGTCCGTCGCATCCGCGAGAGGGCCCGGTCGCTGTCCGGGTTCTGGATCTCCGAGTTCGCCGCGGCGATCGAGGCTCTCGAGTGGACTCTCGGCAAGAGGGATAAGCCACCCTCCGAAGACATCGGCACTCCGGCCGGCGAGCACGGAAAAATCGCGGAGCGGCTTCTCGAGGCGGTGGCGAAGGAGAGCAAGGAAGCGAAGAAGCCGTCGAAGCCGATGAAGCTGGTGAAACCGACGAAACCGGCGAAGCAGTCGAAGCGCTAACGCCTCGTTTCCCGGAAACTGCCGCCTATTTCGGAACGGCGAAAAGAGCAGCCGCGAGCTGTTCGCCCTTGGGTCCGGACTGTCGGGTGGCCTCGTAAGCGACGCGGCGGGCAGGGACGCCTCGTTCCGCGATCTTTCGAGCACGCTCGAGCTCCCGCTTCACATGATTCTCGACGTCCGCGTAGTTGCCCCAACCCACCTGGCGAGTCCCGTTCACGACCAGCCCGGGTGTGGGGGCAAGGTCGATCGATGCAGCAAGCGCGGACTCGTACTTCACCTGCTCGGCCACTGCCCTGTCGTCCATGTCGCGCTGGAAGCGCGCCACGTCGAGGCCGAGTGCCCGGGCGTAGGCAATGAGGTCCTGGTCGTCGCGCTTTCCGGGGTTCGCGAACAAGCGATCGTAGAGCTCCCAGAACTTTCCCTGTCGGAAGGCGGCCAACGACGCCGCGGCGACGCGGGCGGAGCGGCTGTGGATCGCGAGCGCATTCTCTTTGATCACGACGCGAACATCGTTCGGGTAAGTGCGGGCGAGGTACTTGATGGGCTCGACGGCCCGGACGCAGACCGGGCACTGGAAGTCGGTAAAAAGGTAGATCCGAACCGGCGCGTCCTTCGGACCGTACGCGGGCGATGGTCCGGGCGTTCCGCCGAGCCCCGCCACCGGCGTTGAAGGCGGTTCGACGGACTGCGCGAGCGACGGAGTGCTGCCCGGACTGGTTTCGAGGGCATTCAGTTCCTGCGGCGTGAGAGCTGCCGGCATTCTCGTCGCCGTGCCCGGAACCGTGGCCGCCGGCGCCGGCTTCTTGACGGCGCCCGCCGAGCATCCCGTGGCGAGCGCGAGCAAGACAAATAACCTGATCGTCCCGTTCATCGTGCCTGCAGACGACCGACCGACCAGATGACCTCCTTTTCCCGGCGACGCGAGCCTTCGAAGAAGTTCGCGCCTGGTGCCGGAGGTGGGAGTCGAACCCACACACCCGCAAAGGGCGGGGGATTTTGAGTCCCCTGCGTCTGCCATTCCGCCACTCCGGCCGGGGTCGCATGATAGCGGTAAACATCGCGCGCTCAATCGAGCGCGCGCTCGGTCGAAGGTCCGGCTCCTCCTGAAAAGTTGAGTTTTTCGAGGGTTTTCTCTATAATCTGCAACTCCGCGGTTCTTTTACTTGTTTGTTTGAGGAGGTTTCTGTGGGATTTCGAGTCGGAGAGAAGGTCGTCTACCCGAATCACGGCGTCTCGGTGGTCGAAAAGATCGGCGAGGGCTTCCTGACGGATGCGGCCCCGGTTCCTCCCCGCAGCTTCTATCACCTTCGCCTCCTGGCGAACAACTCCAAGGTCATGGTTCCGATCGGAAACACCGATTTGATCGGGTTGCGGCGACTCACGCAGCGGAAAGACGTCTCGGGGCTGATGAAGACCCTGTCCGACGGTCGCTTCTCGGCGACCGGCGACTGGAAGGGGCGCTACAAGCAGAACCTCGACAAGATGAAGAGCGGCCGGCTTCACGACATCGCCGACGTCTTGAAGACGCTCAACTTCATCATGACGCGCAAGACGCTCTCCTTCCGCGAGAAGAAGATGTACGAGCGCGCCAAGTACCTGATCGTTTCGGAAGTGGCGGTCATCAACAACATGGACGAGCAGGAGGTCGAGAGACTCGTGGACCGGGCGCTGGCGAAGTCGGCCCAGACCCGGGCCGCCAGCCACTGACCGTCCGAACGACTGTCTGGCCGAAAAGGAGGCTCCGGCCTCCTTTTTCTTCGGGTTCCCGGGACTAGAATCGGCGGGATGAGACGGCTGGCTCCGGGTTTTCTGGTCCTGCTCGCTTCGACGCTGGGCATCCTGTACGCCGACGCCCTCTCCGATGTCCTGAAAGCGGATCTGGCCCGCGAGCGCCGGCGGCTGGCGGCGGATTCCTCGCAGCTCGCCGAGCTGTCGCGGCGGCTCGAGGCCGCCGCATCGGAGCTTTCTTCGGCCAGTCGCGCCGTCGCGGACATGGCGGCCCGCGCCGACTCGAGCCCCGACGAGCTCGGGCGCCGGGAGGACGTGGTCGCCGGAGCGGAGCAGGAAGTGCGCACGCTGCTCGACCGGCGCCGGCTCCTCGTCGACCGGATCCTCGAGCGCCGCCGAAACGTCGCCCTCTTGGACGCCGAGCTCCGCGGCAAACCGCGGCCGGCGGGCGCCCCGGACCTTTTGACCGGCCGCTGGGGGGTGACGCTCGAACCCGGCGAACAGCGCGGCGTCTTCCGGATGGCGCTCGACGGCTCGCTCGTGTCCGGCGACTACACGCTGGAGGGAGGTCTGTCGGGTTCGCTGCGCGGCACCCTGATCGGCGACCGTCTTCGGGTGGAGCGCGTCGACTCGCAGCTCGGTTTCGTTGGCATCTTCTACGGCCGTCTCGCGAAGGACGGCAGCGCGATCGCCGGGACCTGGGAATCGACCACGTTCGGCGCGGGCGCGGCTGGCGCCGGACGGTGGCGGGCGGCTCCGATCAAGGAAGAGACGGAAGAGTCGCCGTGACCGCGTGGCGGCGGCTTTCGATCCTGCCGCTCTCAGTCGGCGCGCTGCTCGGGTTCATCGGCGGGTACTTCGCGGGCGGCGGGAGACGCCCCGGCCCGCCGCCGACCGCCGAGACGGCCGAACAGACCGGCGGAAGCCTGTCGGAGCTGGAGCGCTCGGTTGCCCGGGATCCGGAGAACCCGCAGCTCCTGATCGCTCTCGGCAACGCCTGGTACGACCGGGGGGACTGGGATCGCGCGATCCAGTCTTACGAAAAGGCCCGTCGTAAGGCTCCGGAAAACCCGAACCTCCTCTCGGATCTGGGCGCGGCTTACCGGAACAGGGGGGAGTTCGACCGGGCGATCGCTCTCTTCGAGCGGGCGCAGCGGAACGATCGGGACCACTGGCAGTCACTGTTGAACCTGGTGCTCATTCACGCTTACGACCTGCACGATCCGGCCGCCTCGCAGCGCTGGTTCGACGAGTTGAAGCGGCGCTATCCCGAGATCCCGGACCTCGACCGGATCCAGGAGCGCATCTCGAGCCTGCGGGCGTCGTGAGCCGCGCCGCTCTCGTTGTCTTTCTCGTCTTCCTCTTCCTCGCCCTGGTGCGGATGGCGCGGCCCCTCCTCCGCGCGGGACGCGCGGGAGCCCGGCGGGCAGCCCCGCGCGCGATCGAGGCCGAGATGGTCCGCGACCCGGTCTGCGGAACCTGGATCGACCGCCGGCTCGCCGTGCCCGGCCGGCACAGGGGCGAAGCCGTCGCCGTCTGCTCGGAGGAGTGCCGGCAGCGGCTCGAGTCCGCATGAGCGGTCTCCTCTTCGACCGGGAGCACCCGAAAAGTCAGGTCGTCGAAAGCTCGCCCGGGTCGCCGCTCGCGGATCGGATGCGGCCGCGGTCGCTCGACGAGGTCGAAGGGCCGGAAGAGGTCGTCGGCCCGAACGGCTTCCTCTCCCGCGCGATCGCCGAGGACCGCGTGCCATCCCTCATCTTCTGGGGGCCGCCCGGAGTCGGGAAGACCACGGTTGCGAGGTTGATCGCCGCTCGGACGTCTTCCCGATTTCTCGCCTATTCCGCCATCGCGACGGGCGTCAAGGAGATGCGCGAGGTCCTCGAGGCTTCGCGGGCGCTGAAGGCAAAGGCGGACCAGCGGACGATCCTGTTCTTGGACGAGATCCACCGATTCAACCGGGCGCAGCAGGACGTCTTTCTTCCGTACGTCGAGACGGGAGACGTGATCCTGATCGGGGCCACAACGGAGAACCCGTCCTTCGAATTGAACGGCGCGCTCCTCTCCCGATGCAAGGTGGTCGTGCTGGAACCGCTGTCGCCGGACGCGGTCGTCCGGATCGTCCGCCGCGCGCTCGAGGACATCCCGCGCGGCCTGGGATCGCGCGACTTCCGCCTGGACGACGACGCGCTTTCGTTCGTGGCTCAGACCGCCGGCGGCGACGCCCGGCGGGCTCTCAATCTCCTCGAGGCGGCCGCGGCGGACGCGGAGACGTCGAAAACCCGGACCATCGATGCCGCGCTCCTCGCGGACCTCCTGCAACGCAAGATCCTCCTTTACGACAAGGCGGGGGAGGAGCATTACAACCTGATCTCGGCCCTTCACAAATCGATGCGCGAGTCGGACCCGGACGCGACCGTGTACTGGATGGTGCGGATGCTCGAAGCGGGGGAGGAGCCGCTGTACCTCGCGCGGCGGATCGTGCGATTCGCGTCGGAGGACGTGGGCCTCGCAGATCCGAGGGCTCTCCGCATCTCTCTCGATGCGAAAGAGGCCTACGATTTTCTGGGGTCGCCCGAGGGGGAGCTGGCGCTCGTCGAAGCCGCGGTCTACTGCGCGCTCGCTCCCAAGTCGAACGCCGTGTACGTCGCCGAATCGGAGGCGAAAAGGGACGTGGCGGAGCGGCCGGCGGAGCCGGTGCCGCATGTCATCCGGAACGCGGTGACGCGTCTCATGAAGGACGTCGGCTACGGCCGCGGCTACCGCTACGCCCACGACGAGCCGGAAGGAGTGGGCGGAATCGAGTGCCTCCCCGACCGATTGAGCGGAACGAGGTACTACCGGCCCGGAACGTCGGGGGAAGAAGCGGAGCTATCGAGAAAACTGGCGGACGTGCTGGAAAAACGGAAGAAGAAGAGGGATTCCTAGCCGTCTCAGGTCTCTTCCCTCCGGTAATTCGGCGCTTCCTTCGTGATGATCACGTCGTGCGGATGCGATTCCTTCAGGCCGGCGGAAGTCACCCGGACCATCTTCGACTTCGTCCGCAGCTCGTCGATCGTGCGCGCGCCGGTCAACCCCATGCCGCTGCGCAGCCCCCCCGTCAACTGGTGGACCAATCCCTCGACCGAGCCCTTGTAGGGGACCATCCCCTCGATCCCTTCGGGCACGAGCTTCGACAGGGAGGCGTCGGTCGAGGCCTCCACACCCATCGACTCCTGGAAATATCGGTCGGAGGAGCCCGACTTCATGGCGGCGAGGGACCCCATTCCGCGGTACGCCTTGAAGGTGCGGCCCTGGTAGAGGATCGTCTCCCCCGGCGACTCTTCGGTGCCGGCGAGCAGGGAACCGATCATCACGGTATGCGCGCCCGCCGCGATCGCCTTGACGACGTCGCCGGAGAACTTGATCCCTCCGTCGGCGATGAGCGGCACCCGCGTGCCGCGGGTCGCCCGCGCGCACTCCCGGATCGCGTGGATCTGCGGAACGCCCGCTCCCGTGACGACGCGGGTCGTGCAGATGGAGCCGGGGCCGATGCCGACCTTGACCGCGTCCGCGCCGAGCCGGACCAGGTCGCGCGCGCCCTCTTCCGTCGCGACGTTGCCCGCGATGATCGGCGTCGAGGAGAACTTCTTCCGCAGGATTTTCAGGGCGTCGAGGACGCCCTGGCTGTGACCGTGCGACGAGTCGAGAACGAGGACGTCGACGTGCGACCGCACGAGCTCGGAAGCGCGCTCGACCAGGTCGTTCGAGACGCCGACCGCGGCGCCGACGCGCAGGCGCCCCAGCCGGTCTTTGGCGGCGCTCGGGTACTTGATCGCCTTCTGGATGTCTTTGACGGTGATCAGGCCCTTCAGGTTGCCGTTGCGGTCCACGACGAGCAGTTTCTCGATTCGGTGCTTGTGGAGGAGCTCCTTCGCCTGCTCGAGCGTCGTTCCCACGGGCGTGGTGATGAGCCGGTCCTTCGTCATCCGGGAGGAAATCGGCCGATCGGGTCGCGTCTCGAACCGGAGGTCGCGGTTCGTCAGGATTCCGACGAGCTTGCCCTTGTCGTCGATGACCGGAACGCCCGAAATCTTGTACCGCGCCATCAGATCGAGCGCTTCGGCGATCTTCTGCTCCGGCCGCACCGTCACCGGATCCACGATCATCCCGGATTCGGATCTCTTCACCCGGTCCACTTCTTCGGCCTGCGCCGAGATCGAGAGGTTCTTGTGGATGATCCCCAGGCCGCCCTGCTGCGCCATCGCGATCGCGAGGCGCGAC
Organism: Acidobacteriota bacterium; assembly: GCA_003222385.1. Classification (GTDB taxonomy): domain Bacteria; phylum Acidobacteriota; class Thermoanaerobaculia; order UBA5066; family Gp7-AA6; genus Gp7-AA6. Next base: position 10,616 of record QHVV01000023.1, on the reverse strand, counting down.
TCGGTGACCGTGTCCATCGCGGCGGAGACGATCGGGATGTTCAGCGGAACGGCGTCGGTCAACCGCGTGCGGAGGTCGACGTCGCGCGGATGGGCGCGCGACCGGGCCGGCAGGAGCAGGACGTCGTCGAAGGTGAGCGCGAGCGGGGGGGCCTCGCCCGGGCCGGAGGAAGAGACGCGCCCGCGCGCCATCAGGCTCCTGCCGCGGCGGCGCCGTGGCACTTCTTGTACTTCTTGCCGGAACCGCAGGGACACGGGTCGTTCCTTCCGACCTTCGGGGCGGAGCGGTGGATCGTCTCGACCTTCGCATCCTGGCCGCCCGAGGCCGCGGCGCCGTAGGAGTAGTTGACGTTCGCCTGCCGCCTCGACGGCATCGCGACCGGCGCGTGCCGCATCTCTTCGTCGACGAGCTCTCCCTCCGCCTCCCGCACGACCGGCTGGAGCCGGAACAGGTACTGGACGATCTGGTCCTCGATTCTCTCCTTCATCAGGGTGAAGAGCTCGAAGGACTCCTTCTTGTACTCGACCAGCGGATCGCGCTGGCCGTAGCCGCGCAGCCCGATCCCTTCCTTCAGGTGGTCGATGGCGAGCAGGTGGTCTTTCCACTGCTGGTCGACGACCTGGAGCATCACGAAGCGCTCGTGGAGCCGCATCGTCTCGGGCCCGAGGATCTTTTCCTTGGCCTCGTAGATTTCGCGCAATGCCCCGAAGAGAATCTCGCGGATCTCGTCGCGGTCCTTCCCGGTGAAGTCGAGAGTCCCGGCCTCGATGCCGAAGTACTCCTTCAGGTCCACGCCGAACGCGGCCATGTCCCACTCGTCGAACGCCTTGTCCTCGGGCAGGTTCCGGCCGAGCGTGTAATCGAGGATGACGTCTGCCTGCCTTTCAGGATGTCGCGCCGGAGGCCGTAGATCTCCTCGCGCTGCCGGTTCATCACGTCGTCGTACTCGAGGAGGTGCTTCCGGGTCTCGAAGTTGCGCCCCTCGACCTGCTTCTGAGCCCGCTCGATGGCGCGGGAGACCATTCCGTGCTCGATGGGAACGCCTTCCTCCATTCCGAGCTTGCGGAAGATGTTCTGCAGGCGATCCGAGCCGAAGATCCGCATGAGGTCGTCTTCGAGCGAAATGAAGAACCGGGACGAGCCGGGATCCCCCTGGCGGCCGCTCCGGCCGCGGAGCTGGTTGTCCACACGGCGCGACTCGTGCCGCTCGGTCCCCAGGATGTGCAGGCCTCCCGCCGCCAGGACGACGTCGCGGTCTTTTGCGGCCTCGGCGCGAAGCTCTCCCAGGAGCGCGGTGAACTCCTCGGCGGACTTCGTTTCCGCCCGGCGGTGCTCCGCGAACGCTTCGGGATTGCCGCCGAGCACGATGTCCGTTCCGCGGCCCGCCATGTTCGTCGCAATGGTGACGGAACCGGACTTGCCGGCCTGCGCGACGATCTCGGCTTCCTTCTCGTGGAACTTCGCGTTCAGCACCACGTGAGGCACCTTGCGGGTCTTCAACAGGCCCGACAGTCTTTCGGACTTCTCGATCGAGACCGTGCCGACCAGAACCGGCTGACCTCTCTCGCGGCAGGAGAGGATCTCGTCCGCCACCGCGTCGAATTTCTCCCGTTCGGAGGCGTACACCACGTCCTGGTTGTCGATCCGGATCATCGGCATATTCGTCGGGATGACCACAACGTCGAGCTTGTAGATCTGGTGGAATTCGCCGGCCTCGGTGTCGGCAGTGCCCGTCATTCCCGCCAGCTTTTCGTAGAGGCGGAAGTAATTCTGGAGCGTGATCGTCGCGAGCGTCTGGTTCTCGCGTTCGATCCGGACGCCTTCTTTCGCCTCGACCGCCTGGTGGAGGCCGTCGGACCAGCGCCGGCCGGGCAGCACGCGTCCCGTGAACTCGTCGACGATCAGGACCTGGCCGTCCTTCAGCATGTAGTCGACGTCTTTCCGATAGAGGGCGTGCGCGCGGAGGGCCTGCTCCGTCCCGTGAAGGAGGTCGATGTTCGTCAGTTCGTAAAGGTTCTTGACCCCGAGGAGCTTCTCGGCCTTGGCGACGCCTTCCTCGGTCAGGACGGCGGTGCGCGACTTCTCGTCGACCAGGTAGTCGCCGGTCGTCATCTTGTTGCCGGACTTGTCCTTGGTCTCCTCGCCCTTCGCGAGCCTCGGAATGATCCGGTTGCACTTGTAGTAGTTCTCGATGTTCTCCTCGGCCGGTCCGGAGATGATGAGCGGCGTTCTCGCCTCGTCGATCAAGATCGAGTCCACCTCGTCGACAATCGCGTAGACGTGCCCCCGCTGGACCATCGACTCCAGCTCGAACTTCATGTTGTCGCGCAGGTAGTCGAAGCCGAACTCGTTGTTGGTCCCGTAGGTCACGTCACTGGCGTACTGCCGCTTGCGCTCCTCGTCGGAGAGCGAGTTCTGGATGCAGCCGACGGTCAAGCCCAGAAACTGGTAGATCTTGCCCATCCAGTCGGCATCCCGGCGGGCCAGGTAGTCGTTGACGGTGATGACGTGGACCCCGCGCCCCGTGAGAGCGTTCAAGTAAACGGGCATCGTCGCGACGAGCGTCTTGCCTTCGCCCGTCTTCATCTCGGAGATCTTGCCCTGGTGGAGCACCATGCCGCCGATCAACTGGACGTCGAACGGCCGCATCCCGAGGGCGCGCACGGACGCCTCCCGGGCCACCGCGAACGCCTCCTCGAGGAGATCGTCGAGCGCCCGGGCCCGGGCCTCCTTCATCTCCTCCTCGGGGACTCGGTCGAGCTTTTCGGCGAGACGCGCCTTGAGCTCCGAAGTCTTTCCGCGGAGCTCCTCGTCGGAGAGCGCGTGGACCGACGGCTCGAGCGCGTTGATCCGCTCGGCGCGCGGCAGGAGCTTCTTGATGTCGCGCTCATGCTGGGTCCCGAAGACTTTGGCGAGGACTCGGTCGATCATTTAGGCCGTCAACACGCCGGGCAGGGGGAATTATTCATGAAATCGGGGAGCGGCGGCCTTCCCATCGGGTCGCCGGGCTTGCCCGACTCGAGCAGATCGAACTCCGACAGGCCGTCGAGAGGTCCGATCAGGTCGTCGTCCTTTTGACTCTTTTCGGGTCGGCCGGTGGCATTTCCCGTCAGGATCTCCCGCTGCGGCACGAACCCGCTCCTTGCCCGGCAAGACCTTAGGGCCGCAGCGGCGCAAGGTATGGGCGTCGCAGTGCATCCGGCGCATGGCCGAGCCGCGCCCGCTCCGCGTCCCCAAAAACCCGCTGGAGGTGGAACTCGCGCTCCAGGGGGCGCGTCCGAGGCGGGTGGAGATCTTCCTCGCGGAGCACGGGTCGCACGATTTCAACCGCCAGAAGGTCCTCGAGCTTCTCGACGGAGCGGATTCTTTTCTCCCGGTGCGCGACCTCGAGACGGGGAGATGGGAGTCCTTCAACTCTCGCGCGATCGTCTGGATCGGGATGTCGGCCTCTTCGATCGGTGCCGAAGGATCGGCGGACGAGCTCTTCGAGCACCGCCGTTCGATCCGGGTCGAGCTCGCCTCCGGCGACTCGCTGCACGGCGAGGTGCTCTACTCGGCGTCGGACAGCGGGCCCCGCCTCGTCGATCACCTGAACCGGAGCGAGCGCTATTTCCGGCTCTGGCGGGGAGATCGGGTTCTTCTCGTGAACAAGGACCGCGTGCTGACCGTCGTGGAAAACGGCCACCCCGGAGACTAGATGGCGCAAATCGACCAGCTCCTGGGATCGATCGCGCGGTTCGGCGCAACGGGCGCGGTCCTCGCGAGCGACGAAAAGGTGATGCTGTCTTTCCCGGACGGACCGCGCTATGCCTCCCAGACCACTCCGCACGCCACGCTCGTGCGGCTCGTGGAAGAGATCCTTCCGGCCGGCGTCGACATGCGGAGCGACGGCGGAGCCACCTTTTCCTATCGCAACGGAGGGGGACCGGTCGTCGTTCGCGTGGAGGCGGATCCGTTGCGCTGGAAAGTCACGATCCAGAACGCCGCTTCGGATCCCCCGACCGCCGCGGCGACGGGGACTCCGCCCGACGCCATCCCAGAGATCCCCCCGGCCCCGGAACCCTCTCCTCGTCGGTCTCTCCAAAACGTCGAGGTCACGACCGCGATCGACCGCATGCTCGTGCAGATGCTCGAGCTCGGAGCCTCCGACCTCCACCTCTCGACCGGCACGCCTCCTCGCATTCGGGTACACGGCGCGATGAAACTCCTGCCGGGCGCCGAAACCTCGCGGGAGCACGTTCTCCTCGAGCAACTCTTCGAGATCACGCCCGACCGGAACCAGCAGGAGTTCGAAGCGCGGAACGATACCGACTTCGGGTACTCGATACCGGAAGTCTCGCGGTTCCGGGCGAATCTCTTCCGCGACCGCCGCGGGCCCGGCGCCGTTTTCCGCGCGATTCCGTTCGAGATCCGGACGCCTGACGAGCTCGGCCTGCCCCCGCAGGTCCTCGACCTCTGTTCCCTGACCAAGGGCCTCGTCCTGGTCACGGGTCCGACCGGATCCGGCAAGTCGACGACGCTCGCCGCGCTGATCGACTACGTCAACCAGAACCGGACCGACCACATCATCACGATCGAGGACCCGATCGAGTTCGTCCATGAGAACAAGAAATGCCTGGTCAACCAGCGCGAAGTGCACTCCCATACCGATTCCTTCAAGGACGCCCTCCGCGCGGCGCTTCGCGAGGACCCGGACGTCGTGCTGGTCGGAGAGCTGCGTGATCTCGAGACGATCGCGATCGCGGTCGAGACGGCCGAGACGGGCCACCTGGTCTTCGGAACCCTGCACACGACGACCGCCCCCTCGACGATCGACCGGGTCATCGACCAGTTCCCGGCGGACCGCCAGGCCCAGATCCGGCAGATGCTGTCGACCTCGCTCCGCGGCGTGATCGCGCAGACGCTGTGCAAGAAGATCGGCGGCGGCCGGGTCGCCGCGTACGAGATCCTCTACGCGACGCCGGCCGTTGCGAATTTGATCCGCGAGGCGAAGACCTTCCAGATCTATTCGGTCATCCAGACGAGCCGCGGAGCGGGGATGATGACCCTGAACGACTCACTGCTCGATCTCGTGCGCAAGAAGGTCGTGGATCCGAGGGAGGCCTGTTTCCACGCCGTCAACAAGACGGAATTCTCGGCGATGCTCGCCAAAGAGGACTTCCCGGCCTCTGCCCCCGAAAAATAGCGTCTGTCCGCGCCTCCGAACGGGGAGGCGCCACGTCGGCTCGACTCGAACGGGATCGCGTTTTAGAGTATCGGCGGTAAGTCGAGGCCAGGATTCGTCTCAAGAGGTGGGTTCATGGACCGTCGCGATTTCCTCAAGTCCGCCGGGGTCGTCTCCGCAACTTTGGCGCTCCCGAAGACGGGCCGCCTCTTCGCCCTGGACGAACCCTCCGGGGGCTGGCGCACGTTCGAGGTAACGACCCGGGTCGAGGTGCTGAAACCTTCCGGGCCGACGCTCATCGGCGGCGCTCGATCGTGCGACGCCTTTCCAGAAGACGCTCGCCGACCGGTTCGACGCCGGGGGCGGCACCGCCGAAATCGTCCGACATGACGCGGACGCCCTCGGGATCGTCGCCGCGAGATTTCCAGCCGGAGTGAAGCCGGTTCTCACGCTGACCAGCCGCGTTGCGACGAAGAACTTCGCGGTCGACCTTTCGGCGCCGAGCAAGATGCCGAGGCCGGACCGCGCGGAGCTCGCGCACTTTCTGCAGCCGACGAAGTTGGCGCCGACCGACGGCATCGTGAAGTCGACGGCGACCCGGATCACCGGCGGAGCGAGAACGGACGTCGAGAAGGCCCGCGCGATCTACGAGTGGATCGTCGAAAACACGTTCCGAGATCCGAAGACGCGCGGCTGCGGCGTCGGGGACGTGAAGTCCATGCTGGAGTCCGGAAACCTGGGAGGCAAGTGCGCCGATCTGAACGCGCTCTACGTGGGTCTCGCGCGCGCGGCGGGGCTTCCGGCGCGGGACGTGTACGGAATTCGGGTCGCCCGGTCGGAGCTGGGCTACAAGAGCCTCGGACCTTCCTCGGAGAACGTGACGAAGGCGCAGCACTGCCGCGCGGAGGTCTACCTCGGCGGCTTCGGCTGGGTTCCGGTCGATCCGGCGGACGTGCGGAAGGTGGTGCTCGAGGAGCCGCCCGGAAATCGCCCACTCGCCGATGAGATGGTAAAGCAGGCCCGGGCGCGGCTCTTCGGCTCCTGGGAGATGAACTGGATGGCCTACAACTTCGCGAACGACGTCGTTCTCCCCGGGTCGAAGGGCGCGCCGCTCGCCTTCCTCATGTACCCGCAGGCGGAAACCGCGGACGGTCGCCTCGACTGCCTCGATCCGGACAACTTCAGGTACGAGATCGCGTCGAAGGAGATCCCGTCTCGAAACGGCTGACCGAAACAGGTCCTCCGGAGATCGCCGATTCGTCACCGCTTCCGACCCGGAGCCGATAGGAGATCGCCTCCGCCAGGTGGGCGCTCTCGATCGTCCCGGCGCCCGCTAAATCGGCGATCGTCCGCGCGACCTTGAGCGATCGGTGCAGGGCCCGCACGGAGAGCCCCAGCCTCTCCACGGCGGCTTCGAGCAGCCGGCGCGCCCCGGGCTCGGTGCAGGTCTGGACGTCCAGGTCGGAGGGTTCCAGGTCGGAGTTCCGGAATCCGGCACGCCCGGGTCGGCGCGAGAGGGCGACTCTTCGAGCGCGGTCCACGCGCCGCCGAATCGCCTCCGACGGCTCGCCCCGGCTCTTCTCGAGGTCCGACCACGACACCGAGGCAACGGCGACGTGCAGGTCGATCCGGTCGAGCAGCGGTCCGGAGAGCTTTCGCCCGTAACGGGCGCGCTCCGCGAAATCGCAGCGGCACGCGCGGGCCGCGTCGCCCGCGAAGCCGCAGGGGCACGGGTTCATCGCAGCGACGAGCAGGAAGTCGCACGGAAAGGAACACGCGCCGCCCACGCGCACGATCGAAACGCGCTTCTCTTCGATCGGCTGGCGGATTGCCTCGAGTACGTCGCGCCGGAACTCGGGAAGTTCGTCCAAGAAAAGGACTCCGCGGTGCGCGAGCGAGATCTCGCCCGGGGAAGGGCGGCTGCCGCCGCCAACCAGGCCCGGAGCGGAGATCCCGTGATGCGGCGCCCGGAACGGGGAGTTCTCGATCAAACCCGCTCCGGTCGGCAGCGTTCCCGCCACGGAGTGGATCCGGGTGACCTCGATCGCCTCGGACCGCATCAGCGGAGGAAGGATCGACGGCAGCCGGCGGGCGAGCATCGTCTTGCCCGCCCCGGGCGGTCCGACGAGGAGCACGTGATGTCCGCCCGCCGCCGCGATCTCGAGCGCACGTCTCGCGATCGTCTGGCCGCGGACGTCCGCGAAGTCGAACCCGGCATCGGGTGGCGCGGCCCGTCGCGAGGAGACGAACGGAGGGATGGGACGGGTTCCCCGCAGGTGGTCGACGAGCGCGGCGAGCGACTGGACCGCCACGACGCGAATGCCGTCGACTGCCGCGGCCTCCGCGGCATTGCCGGCCGGAAGCGCGATCTCCGCGAAGCCTGCGTCGCGGGCGGCGAGCGCGAGGCAGAGAGTCCCGCGAATCGGCCGGACGGAGCCATCCAGGCCGAGCTCTCCGACGAAGACGCGACGAACCTCGTCGGCAGATTCCAAGCCCGCGATCTTCAGGAAGGCGACGGCCACCGGGAGGTCGAGAGAAGCTCCGAACTTGCGGAAGCCGGCGGGCGCGAGGTTGACCGTGACTGCGCCTGGCGGAATCGGAAACCCGCTGTTGCGCAGCGCCGAGCGAACCCGCTCTCGCGCCTCGCGGACGCTCGGATCCGGCAGGCCGACGATCGTGAAAGAGGGCAGTCCCGAGGAGACGTCGACCTCGACGTCCAAAACCCGGGCTTCGATTCCGACGGTCGCGGCGGAGTGGACTCGGGCGAGCATGACGCCTCCTCGGCCGAGGAGCGCCGGATCGCGCGACGAGGACCGCGCGAGGTTATCAGACGGGAGAGGAAGAGGTGTCTAGCGGCTGCCGGGGATCTTGATCCGGTCGCCCGGGCGGATCCGCGCCCAGGAGGGAAGCGCGTTCAACGCCAGGATCTGCGCGACCGTGGTCCCGTGCCGGACCGCGATCCGATAGAGGGTGTCGCCGTTGCGGACCTGGTAGTGCTTCGCTGCCGCCCGGCGAGCCGGCGGACGGACGCGATCGCGCGCCGCCAGAACCGTGCGCTCCGCGCGTCCCCGCTTCCCCTTGCCTTTGTGAAGGTTGTGCAGGTTCCGCAGGGAGGCCGTGCGAACGCCCTCTTCGCGGATGCGTCCCGGGATCACGAGAACCCGGCCGCGGGAGACCCGCCCCCGCCGCGGGAGCGAGTTCGCGGAGGCGAGTGCCGCCACCGAAACGCCGTAGCGTCGCGCAACGCGGGCAAGCGTCTCGCCGCGCCGGACCACGTGCCTCCGAACCGGCGTGAAGGTCACGGTCGGCGCGGCGGCGAAAGCGAGCAGGACGCTACCCCTCCGGCTGGCGCGGCGTGATCGACGTCGTGAGCTCGGGGTTCAAGCTCTTCAGCGTCCCCACGGAGGCGGCGAGGTGCCTCAGGTGAACAGGCCGGTCGAGGAGCACCGTCTCGTACTCGAGCGGCTCCTCGTACTCGACGTCGAAGCCGTAGTGACCGGGGTTGCGGGCGATCAGCGTCGCGGCGATGACCGCGGGCACGTAGTTTTGCGTCTGGGGCCGGATGGTCCCGCTCGCCGAGAGCTCCCAGAAGTCATGCGCGCCGGTCCGCTGCATCGCCCGGAGGATCTTTCCTTCCCCGGCGTTGTAGGCCGCCATGGCGAGATACCAGTCGTTGAAGAGTTCGTGCAGATAGGAGAGATACCGCGCGGCCGCCCGCGTCGCCTTCTCCGGGTCGCTCCGCTCGTCGACGATCGAGTTGGCCGTCAGGCCGTAATGCCGGCCGGTGCGCGGCATGAACTGCCAGATGCCGTGAGCCTTCATCGGCGAGCTGGCGTGCGCGAGGAAGGACGACTCGATGAGTGCGATCTGCGCCAGGTCCCTGGGGATCCCCTCTTCCTGGAAGATCCGGTGAATCATCGGGATGTAGCGGCCCGACCGGGCCAGGCCCCGGCCGATGACCCCGTGGAGATCTGTCTGGAACGCCGCCAGGACCTTCAGGACCGAGTCGTTGACGGTGATCGGGATGTCGTAGGTCACTGCCCCGGCATCGCTCGCGATCGCTTCCTTCGCGTCGACGATCGCCTGTTCGGACGCCTGGGGCTCGGCGATCTCCGTCAGCTCGGAGGCCATGAGGCCGTCGGAGGTGCCCGCCTCCTCCGCCGGTCCCGCAAGCGCCTCGTAGCGGAGCGCGCTCTCGTAGAGCTGATAGGAGAAGTCGAGAAGCTGCGGATCCGAGGGCGCCGGCCCCGACGGCGGCCTCAATGCGTCGATCGCCCGGGCGAAATATTCCCGGGCGCAGTCGAAGTCTCCGGCGAGCGCGGCTTCCCGGCCGCGCGCGAAGATCTCCGAGGCTCTCGTCATGGCGACGTACGAGGCAGACGGGCCGCGGGGAGCCGCCGCCCGCCGGGGGTTCGCCGAGCACCCAATGAGTCCGGTCAGCCCGACCAGCAGACACAATCGAACACAGTTTCTCCCCGCGAGGAAACGTGGATTTGGATGCACTGGTGAGTAGGTTACCGCCGGGACCGAAGGGAAAGCAAAACTTTTTTCGCCTGTGGCGCGAGGAGGACAGCGCAGCCCACGGAAAGAGCCGGACCGGGTTCGGCTTTCGCCCGCTCGCCGCCTATTTTCCGAAGACTTGAAACTTGAGAGAGAGAAGGAGCTTCTCGAGATCCTGTACGGTCTCGAGAGGGATCGTGAAGCTCTTCTCCTCGCCGACCCGGCGATTGTCGCGATCCGCGAATCGAAGCGTGACCGTCACCTGCTGGCCGGCGGCGAGATCGCGTCGCGGGATCTCGAGCTCGAAGATGCGGCTGACTTCCTTCCGATGGTTCAGGCTGTTCGCGAGCAGGTCGTCGACGGAAATGCCGGAAGCGGCCCGGCGCGACGGGCGACCCGTCGGCGAAAGCGACGTCGCGTTCTTTCGAAGACGCTCGAGCTCCGCCAGGATATCGACGTTCGAGCCGACCCGCACATGCTTGACCTCGGTCGCCGGCGACGGCTCGGGGTGGGCGCTCTGCGCGAACGAGACCTCGGCGATCTCTTCCGGAGCTTCCTGCGCCTCGGGAGGCTCCGGCCCGGTCGGGGCGGCCTCGACGGGCTCGAAGTCGATCTCGGCCGGCGGCTCTTCGCGCGCCGGTGAACGGGTCGCCGGCGCAGCGCGCGGGGAGGCGAGCGCGATCGTCTCGCGCGGAGGCTCGGCGATCCGCCGGTCTTCCGCGGGACGCGCATGCTCGGCCACAAGGGGAGGAGGCGGAGCGGCTTTCGAAGGCGCGGGAGCAGGGATCCCGACTTTCGGAGTCGGCCGGTCCTCTCCCACCATCCGCTTTTTCAACGACCGGAGCGTGAGACGCGAGATCGCCTTCAACGTCTCGAAGACGCCCTGTCCCAGGATCGCGCTCGCTTCGTAGCTCTCGTGCAATCCGTCCTTGTTGAGGTCTCTCCGCAGATC
>QHVV01000206.1 GCA_003222385.1 Acidobacteriota bacterium | reverse complement strand
CAAGGGCGCGGCCACGGGGTTCCTTGCCCTGACCGACCGGCGCGTCATCATCCAGGACAAGTCCTAACATCGGCAAGAAGATTGCGATGCTGTCGCTGCCGTATACCCGGATCGCTACGGTAGGCATCCTGAGCGACAAGAGCTGGATGGGGAACTTCTACAGCACCAGCGAGATCCTGATCACGACTTCTAGCGGAACGCACCACGAGGTCATGTTCAGAGGCAACGATAAGGCGAAGTACGTACACGACACGATCCTGTTCTACATCACGAAGTAGAACCCATCCCCACCGGGCCCCGGTGGGCTTCAGCAACGACTTTCTTGCCATAGCGACCACATTGCTGACGACGGGGTTAGTCGTTGTGGTCCTCGATACAGTCCTAGACATCGGTAACCCGTTTGGGGGTCGGTGGTCGATCGCCCCATCACGCTTTCAGGAAAGTGAAAGAAAAGCTCTCTCGCATTGATGACGCTTTCAAGGGCGGGTCGCCGGAACTCTAAGACGTGTTCCTAGGTGGGTGGAGGTGGTGGCTGTTCGATTGGTTGCCATGCCGTACCGTCCCAGCGCCACTTACCGTCGGGAGAGATCAGGCCAAAGTTCGCAACCGGCGGTCCCTGTTCAGCCGTTTGGGGTGCATCGGTCGCAGCATGCGGCTGCATCGCTCCGTTGATGATCGCGGCGATCATCTCGGCGTCAGTTGTTGAGTACAAGCGGGTGACAATGTCGCTGCCGCGACGTACCGCCACGGCGAGCCCGTCATTGAAGACGGTCAGGTTTTCGATCTTACTGAAGGGGCTTTCCTGGGTGGTCGTTCGACCGCTGAACACGAGGCGACTAGAGGTAACTGATAAGGCCCCGGTGTCCTTCTCGATGATTTTCGTTCCAACCTCCTGCATATGGCCGCGCGTGCTGCCGGTGCGGTAGCGAACACCTTTTGCAATTCGAAAGCTGAACCCCGAGGAACCTCCTTGCCATTGACGATCGGCAACCTCCTTCAAGAGAGACGCCTGCGACTCCACGTAAACAACTTCTCCGGGCTTGCAAATGACGTGCAGCGGTGGAGCGGCCTTTGGGAAGCGCCCGGCGTTCGCGTTTGCAATCACGAGCCGGTGGAGGATGGCGGGATACTGGTTGAGATCATCCACCCCGAGTGATTCGGCGAACTCCAGGAGCTGCTGCTCCTCGTCTTTGGTCAGGATGTCATCGGTCAACACCTTATTCGCGCGCTCCGTAAGCAGCAATTCCTTGCGATTGGCGAACATCGATGCAGCCTTGTGAGTCTCCTCGAAACCAGGTTTGCCCCAAGCCTCCTCTTTGACGAAAAGCCGAGTCACCATTCCTGGCTTCTTCGTAGTTGGAGCGATGCGCTCCCACTGCCGATGATCACCCGTCCAGCGCCAAGAGCCGTCCTCGGAGATCAGCTCGCCGGATTCGGCGAAATGCGGCATGGCGCGATCTTATCCCCGCTCTCGGGGCGTGGCTCGAATTGCTCTGGTCGTCGACGAGGTCTGATTAGTTGGCCGGGCGGTAGTGGGTGCTAGATCTCGTCTGTTTTTGGCTGGAAGACAGGGCTGCGCGGCTTTGGTTCAACCAGCCTGTTTCTGGGTATAGCCTGAATTAACGGCTTGTCTTCCTGATGGGGATGGCTCGCTCTACCCCGAGCTCCCAAGGAGGGCACTTATGCAGCGACTCAGAGCCCGTCTCCTATTTGCTTTCGTACCTGCGATCCTGCTCCTGTCGGCTTGTGGCGCCGCGGGCGCAGCCAGCGTCAATAGCTCGCCGTCGTCGCTGTCCATTTCAACTGCAGCGGCCTCGGAGAGTCCTACCGCGGTCGCGGTCGTCAAACCCTCCCCCGTAGCAACGCCCGTTGTTGCCAAACCCGTTGTTGCGGCGCCCGTACAGCCCGCGGATCCTTACGCGGCGGCGAAGGCAGCCGGGGCGTCCGCCGTCTGTGCAGACGGGACGTGGAGCTACAGCAAGACTCGCAGTGGAACGTGCTCGCACCATGGTGGTGTGCACTGGTGGACTGGGAACCTCGGCCCTGCTGGACCAGGCGCGCATTAAGCCGGAGAGGCGATGAAAATGCGCTACGGCCAAGAAGACGAGCTTGGAGTGGGGGGAGACGTAAGCCGGGCGCTGAGGTCGTAGGCAAGCCCCTTCTTGGTGGAAGCTCTGGCCGGAGAACTACGTCGGCGCTGTTTGACAAGGTCTGGGTCAAGCGTGCGCCCAGCTACGCGACGGACAAGGAACCGGTCGATTTGATCGACGCGTATGTTCCGCGCCGCGACTATTCGATGGAAATAATGGGCCTGGTGGGTCTGCTGGTTGGTCTGAGTGGCGGGCCTGAGATTGACG
>QHVV01000107.1:65453-65991 GCA_003222385.1 Acidobacteriota bacterium | reverse complement strand
GAGCTCGTCGCGCGTCAGGAGCTCGCCCCGGTGGGCGATGAAGTACTGGAGGAGCTTGAACTCGAGCGCGGAAAGCGAGACCGGCCGTCCGTCTCGCAACACCTCCGCGCGCCGGAAGTCGATCCGGATGTCGCCGAACGAGTACGTCCCCTCGGCCGCCGCGACCGGCGCGCGGCCGCGCCGCAGGAGCGCTTCGACGCGCGCGACCAGCTCGATCATCTCGAACGGCTTCGTCAGGTAATCGTCGGCGCCGATCCGAAGACCGACGACCCGGTCGACGACCTGCGAGCGGGCGGTCAACATCAGGATCGGCGTCTGGATTCCGCGCTGGCGAAGCTCGCGGCAGACGTCGAAGCCACTCTTTCCCGGAAGCATGACGTCCAAGATCAGGAGATCGACGAAGCCCGCGCCGGGATGCGCGAGCGCGCGCTCGCCGTCGCCGATCGACTCGACGTCGTAACCCTCGGATCGCAGCCGATCCGAAAGCGTGGTCACGAGGCTCGGCTCGTCTTCCACCAGCAGAATCCGGCGCGCGATC
>QHVV01000107.1:36845-65447 GCA_003222385.1 Acidobacteriota bacterium | reverse complement strand
GTTCGCTTTCACGAGGCCGGCGCCTCTTCGCCGCCGCCGTTGACCGCCGTCGGGATCCGGATCGTGAAACGCGCGCCGCCTCCTTCGTTCGATTCGACGGTGACGCTCCCCCCGTGGCTCTCGACGATCGGCCGGACGAGCGCCAGACCCAGCCCGCTTCCGGCGATGCCGTCGGACGGAGGAGACTCCCCCCGGTAGAAAGGCTCGAAGATGTGCCGGCGTTCGGACGGCCGGACGCCCGGGCCGCGGTCTTCGACGGCGATGGCGACCTCCGGGTGCGAGGCGTCCGGCGAGATCGAGGCGCGGACCCGCATCCACCGCTCGTTCCCGCCGTACTTGATGGCGTTGTCGATCAGATTCTGCAGCGCGCGGCCGATGGCGTCTTCGTCCGCGAGAACGGCCGGCAGGTCGGGCGCCACGTCCCGCTCGACGCGGATCCCTTTCTGTTCCGCGGCGAGACGACAGTTCTTCAGCGCGGAGTCGACGATCCGGTCGACGGGAACCGCGCGCAGCCGATAGGATCGAAGTCCCGACTGGATCCCCGCGAAGTCGAGCACGCGCGCGACCATTTCGGAAAGGCGGCGCCCTTCGCTCTCGATCATCGACCCGTAGCGTCGGACCTGCGCGTTCTCCGCGACGACGCCGTCCGCGAGGTTCTGACCCGCCGACCGGATCGCGGTCAACGGCGTGTGGAGCTCGTGGGACATCGCCGCGACGAAATCGATCTGCTGGCGCGCCAGACGCTGCGCGCGCCGCGCCGAGACGCCGAGCATCGCGACGCTGCCCGCGAGCACCGCGAGGATGCCGAAGCTGACGGCGAGGTTGCGTCGCCGCGTTCCGGCGACGGCGGCGTCGAGCGACCCTCCCCGATGGATCGCCACGAGCCGCCAGGGGCTCGGCGAGAACCGGTTCTCACCCCCGACTCCGGCGCGCCAGGGCCCCCGCGGCGGCGGCGCGAAGGAAGGATTCTGCGCCGGCGCCGGCGCTTTCAAGGGAACCGGCCGGCGATCCCCCATCTCGGACCGCCGGAATTCATCGAAGATCCGGAACGTCAGCAGGTCGGCGGTCACGTCGCCCGCCCGAAACGAAGCGCTTCCGGCCGCCTCCGAGGCGTAGAGCGGGTGCGCGATGTCGTTTCGCCGAACGACCGCGAGAACGTAGTCCTGAAGGCCGCCGTGGCCGAAATATCGCTGCTCGAGCTCCGGAAAGAGAGTGCCGGCGAGGTAAGTCGTGTCGAGGCGAGCGATCGAGAATCCCCGGGCGGCCGCCGGATCCTCGCGCGGCGGACCCGCGCCCCGCTCTCTCATCACGAGCGCGGGCGCGTTCCCGTCGATCGGGTCGGGAAAACGACGTCTCCGCTCGAAGCCGGGGGCGCCCGCCGCGGCCTGCTGATCCTGCAGGCGGAGACGGATCGATTCGAGCGCCGCCGGCCAGGCCACTGCGGCGAGCGTCCGGGACGAGGGGTCGAAGCGGGAAAGAGCGACCGGGCCCGCCGCGGATTTCTCGGCCCGATCGAGCTCGGCAACCATCGGCAGCGCCCCGGTGCTCACGAGGCAGTCGTATCTCCGTGCGACTCTTTCGGTTTCCGGCAGGTCCGCTGCTTCGGACGAGCCGAGACAAGCGGCGACATGGCCGACTTCGCGGTCGAAGTCGGCGGCGAACCCGGACGCGGCCGCGGCCAGGCGAGCCCTCGTACGGTCGCGCTCGGCAGCAGCGACCTGGCCGAGCCAGCGATACTGCATCGAGGCCAGGACCGCCAGCAGGACCACGAGGACGCCTGCCGCAACGAGCGAGAGCCGCGAGTTCTCGGACGAGAGTGTCACCGCAGATCGAGTGTACTCATCCCGCTGCACCGGCGTCGCCGACCTTCCCAGAATTTACAGCGTTTACAGATTCCTTTCGTTTCCCTGATGACGATTCGGGCGACCGCCCCGTACCGTTCGACCATGGGCGGCGTTCGGGGTCGATCGGCGGCCGGAATTCCCTTGGGAGTCTTCGCCGCGGCAACGATCGCCGCCTCTCTCCTGCTCCGGCCGGCGCCGGGCCGGGCGGTCGGACGGGGCGATCTCTCGGGAACCTGGAAGCTCGACCGCGAGCGGTCCGACGATCCGGGGCAGAAGTTCGCCGACGGTGGAGGGACCTCGGGACACGGTTCCGGCGGAGGAGGCTTTCGCGGCAGACGGGGCGGCGGTGGTTTCGGCGGACGTCACGGCCGGCCGGCCGAGGGGAGCGGGGAGAGCGCCGACCTTTCCCAGGACCCGCGGGCGTTCGACCTCCTGTCGATCGTGCATCACGATCCGGAGCTCAAAATCACCGATGGGCTCGGCCGGGAACACGTGCTCTACACGGACGGCCGCAAGATCGAGGAAGAACGTTCGGCGGGAACGATGAAGATCCGGGCGAAGTGGAAGGACGGGCGGGTCGTGGTCGCGACCACGCCGGATCACGGACCGAAGATCACCGAGACGTACGCCGTGACCGCGGACGGCTCCTCGATGACGGTGACGACGAAGATCGAGGGACGCGGGAGAGACGTCGAGTTCAAGCGCGTTTACGCCGCGCAGCGTTGATTACTTTTACCGTTTCAGCAGGTGCGCCGTGAAACCGTCGGTGCGCGCATCGGGGAGGAGACGAAACCGCGCGCCTTCGCAGAACTCGCGGAGCGGCTCGGGCGGCTCGATCGGCATCGGTGAGAGCCCGGGCCGCTTCGCCAGGACTTCTTCGACCACGCGCTCGTTTTCCTCTTCCTCCAGGCTGCACGTCGCGTAGAGGAGATACCCTCCCGGCGCGAGGAGGTCCGCGGCTGCGATGAGCGCCCGCGCCTGGAGCCGGGCGAGTTTTTCGATTCCGGCGGGGCGGACGCGGTAGCGGATCTCCGGGTTCTTGCGCAGCGTGCCCGTGCCGCTGCACGGGGCGTCGAAAAGCACCCGATCGAACCGCCCCGCAGGAAGCGGCGCAGCGAGGAAGTCCGCGGCGACGGCTCCTGCCTCCGGCATCCCGAGGCGCCGGGCGTTGCCCGCGAAACGGACGATGCCCGGGATCGAGCGGTCGAGGGAGATCGTCCGGCGCGCGCGGCCGAACGCCAGCGCCGCGAAAGACTTCCCGCCGGGAGCGGCGGCGAGGTCCAGCAGCACTTCCCCGACCGGGAGGAGAAGGGCGAGAGCCTGTGCTCCCACGTCCTGCACGGTGAAGAACCCTTCGGCGAGAAGCTGCGAACCGAGCGGATTTCCGGAGAGGACCGTCAGACCGAGCGGCGAAATCCCGGAAGCTTCCGTCACGATCCCCTCGTGAGCGAGCTCTGCGCGGAGCGTTTCTCGATCCGTACGGCGCGGATTGACGAGGAGATCCATCGCGGATGGTGCGTTGTCGGCTTCGAGGATCCGGCAGGTCGTCTCCCGGCCGAAGCGCTCCATCCAGCGCCGCACGAGGAACTCGGGGTGGGACGTTTCGGTGGCGAGCTCGGCGGCGCTTTTCGCGGGGCCCGGCGCCGGGCGCGCGCGTCCGGCGAGCCGGCGCAGTACCGCGTTCACGAGCTTCGCCGCGCGCTCTCCCCCGCTCGCCCGAGCGTGGCGGACGGCTTCGTCGACGGCGGCATAGGCGGGGACCCGGTCCAGCCGGCGGATCTGGTACAGCCCGACCTCCAGGATCTCACGCAGCTCCGGGGCGAGCCGCGCGAGCGGCGCGTGCGAGACCGACGCGAGCTCCGAGTCCAGCGCCGACCGATGCCGCAGCACGCCGAAGACGATCTCGCGCAGGAGGTCGCGGTCGGATGCGGCCAGCCCCTCTTCACGCGAGGAAAGGAGACTCGGGACCGGGGTCCCGCGCCGGACCACCTCTCGCACGATTTCCGCGGCGCGGACCCGGACCGGAGAGGCCGACCGGCTGTCGGCCATCAACCGCTCTCGAAGCGCGCCGGAAGAGCGGGAAGCGCTCGGAGGAGCTCGGCGCCGGAGACGGGTCGGCGGCCTTCGCGCTGAACCCGGAGAAGCGTCAACGTCGAGCCGCGGCCCGCCGCCGCCTTTGCGGCGTCTCCTTCGAGCCACACGGTGCCCGGCTCCCGCGCGGCCGCCGCGCCCCGATCGACCTCCACGTCGAGGAGCTTCACGCGCGCGCCATCTAAAAACGTGTGGAGGCCGGGCCAGGGCGCGAACGCGCGGCGCCGCCTCTCGATCTCGTCCGCCGGCTCGTTCCAATCCACCTGCGCGTCCTCCCGCCGGATCGGGCGGGTGAACGTGGGCCGCCCGACTTGCGGCCGCGGCTCCGCGGTTTCCGACTCGATCGCCCGGAGCGTCTCGATCAGGAGATCCGCTCCGACACGGGCGAGTCGGCCGGACAGCGCTTCGGCGTCCTCGCGGTCGCCGATCGCGACGCGGCGCTCGAGGTAGATCGGACCCGAGTCGAGCTCGGGGGCCACCTTCATCGTCACGACGCCGGTCTCCCGGTCTCCGGCGAGGAGCGCGGAGGAGATCGGCGAAGCGCCGCGGTGCCTCGGAAGGAGAGACGCGTGCACGTTGACGCAGCCGAGCGGCGGCAGGTCCAGGATCCGCCCGGGCAGCAACTTGCCGTACGCGACGACGGCGATCGCATCGGGCCGGGCAGCCGCCAGGCGCTCGAAGAAGTGTTCGTTTCCCCGGAGCTTTTCCGGCTTTTCGACCGGGAGTCCGAGTCCGGCCGCGAGCTCGGCGATCCGAGAAAGACGGGGCTGGCCGCTGCGGCCGACCGGACGGTCCGGCTGCGTCACCACGAGGGGGACCTCGAAGCCCCGGCCGACCAGCGACTCGAGAGACGGCACCGCGAACCGCGGCGTTCCGAAGAAGACGACGCGCATGAAGGGAGCGTACAACCGGGTGCAGGTTAAAACCTGTCCCCGGGTTCGTCTCAACGGGGTTGCCGGTCCACCTCTTCGAAGTAATCCTCGGCGACGAGGACCTCGCGCGGCTTGGATCCGCGCGGCGGCCCGAGCAACCCGTCGCGCGACATCATGTCGATCAGTTTTCCGGCGCGCGAGAAGCCGACGCCCATGCGGCGCTGCAGGAACGAAATCGACGCCATCTTTTCCTTGATCACCAGGCGCGCGGCCTCGTCGTAGAGAGGGTCCGTCTCGTCTCCGGCGTCCTCGCGGCGCGCGACCTCGGTGCGGTCTTTCGTGATTTCGTCGTCGTAGTGCGGCTTCGCCTGCTTCTTCAGGAATTTCACGAGCCCCGCCGTCTCCTGGATCGAGACGTACGCTCCATGCACGCGGGTCAGGCGCGACGTCCCCGGCGCGAGGAAGAGCATGTCGCCGCGACCCAGAAGCCGCTCCGCGCCGTTGACGTCCAGGATGACGCGGGAGTCGATCTTCGACGACACCTTGAACGCGATCCGCGAAGGCAGGTTCGCCTTGATTACCCCGGTCAGGATGTCCACCGAGGGCCGCTGGGTAGCGACCACAAGATGGATTCCGACCGCCCGCGCTTTCTGCGCGAGCCGCACGATCGACTCCTCGACCTCTTTCGGCGAGGTCATCATGAGGTCTGCGAGCTCGTCGATCACGATCAAGATGAGAGGCATCGCTTCGAGCTTCAGGTCCGGGTCGTCGGGATGCTGGGCCCGCACCCGCGCTACGGCCTCGGGGTCCCGGATCGCCGCGTTGTATTGCTCGGCGTTGCGGACCTGGCCGAAGTCCGAGAGCGTCTGGAAGCGCTCCTCCATTTCGTTCACCGCCCACTTCAACGCGTTCGCCGCCTTCTTCGGGTCGATGATGATCTTCGTCCAGAGGTGCGGAAGGTCCTCGTACACCTCGAGCTCGACCATCTTGGGGTCGATCAGGATCAGCTTGACCTCGTCCGGCCGGGCTTTGAACAGGATCGACGTGATGAGGGCGTTGATCGCCACGCTCTTGCCGGAGCCGGTCGTCCCCGCGATCAGCAGGTGGGGCATTACCCGGAGGTCGTTCACGATCGGCTCTCCGTGGATGTCCTTTCCGAGGGCGAGCGTCAGAAGCGACGGCGAAGACTGGAACCTCTCCGACTCGACCACGTCGCGCAGCGCGATGATCTCGCCTCCTCCCGGGTTCGGCACCTCGATACCCACGCTCGCGCGACCGGGGAGCCGCTCGATCCGGATCGACTCCGCCGACAGGGCGAGCGCGAGGTCCTCGGAGAGTCCCATCACCTGGTTCACCTTGATGCCGGCGGCGGGCCGGAACTCGTAAGTAGTGACGACCGGTCCCGGGTGGTATTCCGCGATCTCCCCCTCCACGCCGAACTCGGCGCATTTCTCGCTGATCCGGCGCCCGGTCTCCGCGAGCACGCGCCGATCCACTACCCCGGCTCCCTCGCGTTTCTCGAGCAGCGAGACTGGCGGGTACGTGTAACCGTCGACCGGAATCGGCAGACGCTGCTGCGGTGACGGCGCCGGCTTCTTCTTCGCCGGCGGCGGGACCGCGGCAACTCTCCCCGGAGCGATCGCCTTCTTCGTGATCGAAAACTTTCCCGGCCCCGGAACCTCTCTCAGGAAGGGGGGGGAGTCATCGGAGGCGAAGGGCACGTCCTCGAGCGAAATCCCCTCCCGCTTCGCCTTCTCGAGGTGCTTGGCGACGACAGTCCGGCGGAGCCGTTCCTTGGTCCGTCGGTCGCGGTTGCGCGCCCAACCGAGCTGGAAGCGCGAAAAAAGAGCGGCCAGCTTGACCCGGAGGCCGAAGAGCACGTCCGCGAGCGAGACCTGCGTCGAAAGGGGCACGGCGATCAGGATGAGCGTCGAGACGAGAAGGACCGCGCCGGTCGTGCCGAGCCGGGATCGCGCGGCTTCCGACACGGCGCGTCCGACGATGCCGCCGGCCTCCGCGTCCTCCCCAGCCAGCGGCCGCCGTCCGAAGGCGAGCGAGAGAAGAGCCGGCACCGCGAGAAAGAGGAGAACGAGGCCGAACGCCTTCGAGCCGCGGTTCTCGAACGGCCTCGAGGCGAACCGGCGGACGCCCCAGAACGCCAGAAAAACCGGGACGGTCCATGCCGCGAAGCCCAGGGCCTGGTAGAGCGCGGCCGACAGGGACGCGCCGAATCCCCCGATCCAGTTCGTCGGCGATTCGACGTCTCCCGTCGTCAGAGAGAACAAATTGGGGTCGCGGGGATCGTAGGAGTACAGAGAAAGGAGGGCAAGCACTCCGGCGAGCAACAGAAGGACGCCCAGGGCCTCGCTCGCGGCCCGGCTCCGAAAGAAATTTCCTCCCACCAAGTCGCTCCATTATCGAACGGAATTGCCGCGAGGAGAAATCAGACTTCGGAAAAGGCAGGCTTTATGCTCGGATGCCGGAGGCGTGGCGAAGAAAAGAGTCCTCTTCCTCTGCACCGGCAACGCGGCGCGCAGCCAGATGGCGGAGGCGATCGCCCACGCTTTCCATGGCGACGTGATCGATCCGGTCTCGGCCGGCTCGCGGCCCGCGGGCTTCGTGCACCCGCTCGCGATCCGCGCGATGGCCGAGCTCGGGATCTCGATGGACGGCGCAACGTCCAAAGGAGCGGAGCAGTTCCGGACGCAGCCGTTCGACGTGGTGGTCACCGTGTGCGATTCGGCGGCGAAGGATTGCCCGACCTGGCCGGGCGCCGGACGGATCGAGCACTGGCCGATCGTGGATCCGTCGTGGGGACCGGACGACCCCGCGACCCGGTTCGACCGTTTCCGCGAAACCCGCGACGAGCTGCGGCGCCGCATCGACGAACTGGCCGCCTCGCTCGGGGAATCGCCGTCCTAGAACCCGGACGTTGGCGGTCGGCGTAGCCCTCCAGCCTCCCGTGTCCTCGGACTAGAGTCCGGACGTATCGCCCCGAACGGGCGAAGGAGGCAACGGGCATGCGGGTCGGAGTTCTCACAGGAGGAGGGGATGCGCCCGGCTTGAACGCGGTGATCCGGGCGATCGTGCGCAAAGGCGAGAAGACTTACCGCGATGAAATCACCGGCTTCGCCGACGGATGGCGCGGCGTGCTGGAAGGAATGGTCGTTCCGCTCACCTCGGAAGGGACGCGAGGGATCCTGCCGCGCGGGGGGACGATCCTGGGGACCTCGCGGACGAATCCTTTCAAAATGAAGGGGGGGCCCGAGCAAGTGGAGGCGACGGTCGCGCGGCTCGGCATCGACGCCCTGATCGCGATCGGCGGCGAGGATACCTTGGGCGTGGCGCAGAAGCTGTTCGGTCGGGTGTCGGTCGTCGGCGTGCCGAAGACGATCGACAACGACCTCTCCGGCACCGAGGTCACCTTCGGCTTTGACACCGCCGTGCAAATCGCGGTCGATGCAATCGACCGGCTCCACACCACCGCCGAATCCCACAATCGCGTGCTGGTCTGCGAGGTGATGGGCCGGCACGCCGGATGGATCGCGACCTACGCCGGGATCGCCGGAGGCGCCGCGTACATCCTCGTTCCGGAGCGTCCGTTCGACGTCGCCCAAGTTTGCGAGAGCCTGCTCCTGAGGCACCAGAAAGGCCGGTACGCGTCGATCGTCGTTGTCGCGGAGGGCGCGCAACCGAAAGAAGGGTCAATGGTCGTCCAGTCGCGCGAGGTGGACGAGTTCGGGCACGTCAGGCTCGGAGGCATCGGCGACGTGCTGGCGCGGGAGATCCGCCAGCGGACCGGCTTCGACACTCGGGTGACGGTGCTCGGTTACGTACAGAGGGGCGGAACGCCGACGGCATTCGACCGCGTCCTCGCAACTCGCTTCGGGATCGCCGCCATCGACGCGGTCCACGAAGGGGCCTTCGGCCAGATGGTGGCGTTGCGCAACGCGAAAATCGTCCGTCTCCCTCTGTCGGAGGCGGTCAACAGCATGAAAACCGTGGATCCCGAACTGCTCGAGGTGGCGGAAGTCTTTTACGGTTAGGTGGCTTGCTGACTGCTCGCGGGTATGGCGTAAATAAGGCGTAACTGTTACGCTCGGCCGGTGACAATCCGGCGAGTTTCGAACCCGCCGAATCCGTGGGCCGGGACCTCTGTCGAGTGGCTGGGCGAGCCCCCGCCGGCGGAGCTCGAGGTCTACGAAGAAGAGGCGAAGCGGGCGCTCGCCGAGAACGAGAGTCCCGACGTCGGCTTTCGCTGGAGCCTGAACCCGTATCGCGGATGTTTTCATGCGTGCTCATACTGCTATGCGCGGTCGAGCCACCAGTATCTCGGCTTCGGGGCGGGCACAGACTTCGACCGGAAGATCGTCGTCAAGACGAACATCGCCCAGAGGCTTCGCGAGGAATTCCTGCGGCCGGCCTGGAGAGGCGAGGTCATCGCCTTCTCCGGCAACACGGACTGCTACCAGCCGCTCGAGGCGGTGTACGGCCTGACGCGGCGTTGTCTCGAGGTCTGTCTCGACTTCCGCAACCCGGTCGGAATGATTACGAAGGGCGCCCTCGTCCGGCGCGACATTCCGCTGCTGACCGCGATGTCGCGCGAGACGAAGGTCTCCGTCTGCCTCTCGATTCCGTTCGCGGACGACGCAACCGGGCGCGCGGTCGAGCCGGGCGCGAGCCTCCCTTCCCAGCGCTTCGAGACGCTTCGAATGCTCTCGGACGCCGGGATCGAGACCGGCATCGGCATCGCCCCGGTCATCCCGGGCCTGAACGACAGCCACATCGCGCCGCTCCTCGACCGAGCGAGGGCCGCCGGGGCGCAGAACGCTTTTCTGGTGCTCATCCGGCTGTCGGACCAGACGCTTCCGGTGTTCGAGGAACGGCTCGCGGAAGCCTTTCCGGACCGGGCCCGCAAGATCTGGCATGCGATCGAGGAGATGCGCGGCGGCCGGCGAAACGACACCCGCTTCCACGATCGGATGATCGGCCGCGGTCCGCGCTGGAACGCGATCGAAACTCTGTTCGAGGTCGAGTGCCGCCGGCTCGGATTGAACGCCGGACACGACCATTCCGACGATAACGGGGCGGCTCTGGAGGATTCGCCGTTTCGCCGGCCGTCTCCGCAGGCCGCGCTTTTCCCGGAACCCGGAGAGATCCGGCCGAACTCCGGGAGGTAGACTCCGCTCGATGACGCCTCGGCGCTGGATCGAGTATCTGGCGGCGATCCTGGTGGGCAACGCGATCTACTTTCTCGTGCTGTTTCCAGGACTCCCCCGGGCGCTCCAGCACCAGCCTTTCCGTTTCGACGCCGGTCTCGGTCTCGCGTTTTTCTGCTGCGTGATGCTCTATGGCGTCATCCGTCTCGCCAGCCGACACGCGCAGCGCTGGAACCGCCGGAGCCTGATGCGCTGAATCCCCCCGGGAGTCCCGCCGGCGCCGGTCAGCGGACGAAGAGGATCAGCGCGAGCCCGAACAGAATGCAGTAGACCGCGAACCAGTGGAGTCGCTTCGCGACGACGGCTCGAATCAACCACCCGATCGCAAAGTAGCCGATGACGCCCGCGACGACCGCCCCCCCGATGTACTTCGCGAAGTCCGGGCCGGTGAAGAAGGACGCGCCCTTTTCCTGCCAGGCGCTGGAGATCTCGAGGATCGACGCGCCGACCACCGCCGGGATCAGGATCAGGAACGAAAAAACCACGGACCAGCGGCGCGCGAGCCCGACGAGCAGCGCGAACGCGATCGTCGACGCGGATCGCGAAAGACCCGGCAGAACCGCGAGGCCCTGGAGAATGCCGATCAGGATGGCGTCCCAGACGGTGGTCGAGGCGCGATCCCGCCCCCTCTCGCGCGCGAAGACGGAGAGCAGCAGGAAGAGGCCGGTCAGGATTTCCATCGATCCGACGAACCGCGGATCCGTCTTCGATTCTTCGGTGACCTGCTTCAACAGGAGGCCGACGATTCCGGTCGGGATGGTCGCCGCGATGACGAGAATGGCGAGCTTCCACGACGCCGTTCTCTGCGCCGCTTTGCGGGAAAAGAGCCCGGCGACGTCCTCGGCGAGCGTCTTGCGGAAATAAACGACGACCGCCACGAGGGTTCCGACGTGGACCATCACGTCGAAGAGGACGCCGACCTGCGCGAAACCGGGCAGCAGCATCTCGGCGGCCGAGAGGTGTCCGTCGGAGGACACCGGGAGGAACTCGGTCACCCCCTGGACGAGGCCGAGCAGGCACGCCTCGAGCCAGGTCATCCAGCCATCCTGCTCAGACGACGACCGGCACGATCACCGGCCGGATTCCGAACTCGCGCCGGCAGGCGCGCTTGGCCGCCAGAGCGATCTCCGCGCGCAGCCACTCCGCGTCGGATCGCTCCTCCGGGGTTGCGCGGTCGAGGACCTCCCGCGCCACGCGGGTCACCTCGCCGGCGAGACCCGCTTCGCCGCGGGCGACTCCGCGCGAGACGACCACCACGTCCCGTTCGTGCACGAGAACGACGACGAAGCCCTCTTCGGCCAGCCGGCGGCGATCCCGGACGACTTCGAGGCCGACCGCCTCCGGGCGGGAATCGAGAAAGATCTTGCCGGTCGGGACGGCGGCCCGCTCGACCCGAATTTCCGGGCCGGTCAGGGTCAACCGGTCGCCGTTGTCGAGCAGCGGCACGCGATCGCCGGAGATGCCGCGGCCCCGCGCGATCTCCGCGGCGGCCGCGAGCATCCGAACCTCCCCGTGGACGGGCAGGACAGCGCGGGGCTTCACCAGCGCGAGCCAGTCGGCGAGATCGTCCTCGTGCGCGTGTCCCGAGACGTGAATCGGGGGGTCCGTTTCGCGCAGGACCTGCGCACCGCGCCGGACGAGGTGGTCGGTCACGCGGTTGACGGACCGCTCGTGACCCGGGATCGTGCGCGAGGAAAAGAGCACGCGGTCGCCGCGGCCGAGCTTCAGGTCCGCGTGCTCGTCGAGGGCCAGGCGGTACAGCGCCGAAAAGGGCTCGCCCTGGCTTCCGGAAGTCAGGCACAGGACGCGGTCCGCCGGGGTTTCCTGGAGCTCGCCCGGCGCGATCCGCGACGATGCCGGGATCCGCAGGCGGCCGAAGCGCTCCGCGATCTCCGCGACCGAGCGCATGCTCCGACCGAGCATGGCGACCTTCCTGCCGATCGACGCGGCGGCGTCCACGGCCTGCGACACACGCGCCACGTGACTCGAGAAGGTCGTCAGGATGATCCGGCCCGGCGCGCCCTCGAACGCGGCCGCGAGCCCCTGTCCGGCGATTCTCTCGGAGAGCGCGCGGCCGGGGCGCTCCGCGTTCGTCGAGTCGACGAGCGCCAGATCCACCCCCTCTCCGACGGCGCTCGCGATCTCCGAGAGGTCGGTCGTCTCTCCGTCGGGTGGATCAGGATCGAGCTTGAAGTCTCCGGAGTGGAAGATCCTCGAGCTCCCGGTCTCCACGAGGAGGGCCGCGGAATCGGGAACTGAGTGCGAGACGCGGAAGAAGGTGAAACGGAAGTTTCCCGCGGCGACGGTTTCGGCCCGCCGCGCCTCGACCAGCCGGGAGGCGGAAAGACCGGCCTCCTCCAGCCGGCGTCGGGCGAGCGCGAGCGTGAACGGGAGCCCGTAGACCGGGGCGTCGGACCATTCCGAAAGGAGGGGAAGCGCCCCCACGTGATCTTCGTGGCCGTGCGTCAGCAGAACGGCGTCGATCGGAACGCCCCGGAGCGGAGAGAGGTCAGGGGCGATTCGGTCGATGCCGGGAAACGTCTCGTCCGGAAAAGAGACGCCGATGTCGATGACGAGGTTCGACCCGCGGCTCGACAGCCAGAGCACGTTGCGTCCGAACTCACCGAGGCCCCCGAGCGCGACGAGCGAGACGTCCGAGCCGGCCGTCACGGGGTCTCGAGCCGCTCCGCCAGGGCGACGTAGTCGTCGAGCGAAAGCTCCTCCGCGCGCACGCGCGGATCCCGTCCGAGAGCCGCGAGCTCGCGCTCCACCCGTCTTCGGTCGGCCGCGGAGGAGAGCGCGTTCGGAAGCGTCTTGCGCCGGAAGCGGAACGCGATCGAAGCGAGCTCGAGGGCCCGCGCTCGGGCGGGCGCCGGGATCCCACCGGCGCAAGGGACGAGCTCGAGCACGGTCGACGTCACCTTCGGCCGCGGACGAAAGGCTCCAGGGGGCAGGTCGAAGAGGACGCGCGCCCGCGCCGACGCCGCGGCGCGAACGGAGAGGTACCCGTATTCGTCGTCGCCAGGTCTCGCAGCGAACCTCCGTGCGACCTCCTTCTGCACGGTCGCGACGACGCGGGAAATCGACTCTTTCTCCTCGATCGCGGAGAGCAGGATCGGCGTCGCAGCGTTGTAGGGCAGGTTGGAGACCAGGACGGCGGGAGGAGACCACCCTTCGTCCGCGAGCCACGCGGCAAACGGTTTCTCCAGGACGTCTCCCCGGCGAATCCGGACCTCGGGTCTCCCGGCGAGCTCGCGCTCGAGCGAGTCCGCTCGAAGCGGGTCGATCTCGATGGCGAGGAGGCGGCCGGCGCGATCCGCCAGCGGACGCGTCAGGGCGCCGCCGCCCGGTCCGACCTCGATCACCGTCTCGCCCGGTTCGATCCGGGCCGCTTCCGCGATGCGGACGGCGGTCTCCGAACGAACCAGGAAGTGCTGTCCCCAGCGCTTTCGCGCCGGGATCATTCGACTCTCCGCCGCCCCAGGATCCCCCACCACCACAGGAAGAAGAAGATCGCGACCTCGAAAAGGCCCATCGCGACCATGCCGAGGACGAAGAGACGGTCGCCGGCGCCGGCCAGCTTCGCGAAATTCATTCCGAAGAAGCTCGTGACGAACATGAGCGGCAGGAAGGCCGTGGAGATGACGGTGAGCTTTCGCACGATCTCGGAAAGTTTGTTGTTCTGGACGGAGAGGAAGGCGTCGAGCGTCCCGGTTGCGAGCTGGCGGTAGGTGTCGATCGAGTCGGCGATTCGGATCAGGTGATCGTAGATGTCCTGGAAATAGAAAATGCGGGCGGCATCGAGGATCGGAGGGTCTCTCCTCAGGAGGACGTTGACGGCATCCCGCTCCGGAGCGGCCACCCGGCGAAGCAGCGCGAGGTCCTTCTTGAGCGCCAGGAGCCTCTCCAGATGGACCTGGTCGTAGTGCGCGAAGATTTCATCCTCGATCTGCTGGGATCGCTCGCCCAAGTCGTCCAAGAACAGAAAATAGTCGTCGACGAGCGTGTCGAGGATGTCGTAAAGGAGGCCGGAGACGTCCTTCTTGCCTTCTTCGCGACCGAACCGGGCAAAGATTTTGTCCAGTAATTCGACTTCGGAGTCGTGGGTGACGATCAGGAAGTTCGGACCGATGAAGAAGTCGAGCTCCTGCAGGACCCAGTCGCCGTGGCCGCTCGGCCCGATCCGGTAGAACACCAGGAAGTACTGGTCCCCGTAAATGTCGATCTTGGGGCGTTGGTGCCGGGTCCGGACGTCCTCGATCGCCAGGGGATGGAAGTGAAACTCCCGCTGGAGGGCATCCAGCTCCTTCTCGTTGGGAGCCTGCAGGTCCGCGTAAAGAAAGCCGCCTTTCGCGGCGAGCTGGCCCGCACAGCCGTGGAGCGGGAGCTCCTCCCGGCCGCCGTCCAAGTGAAACAGGATGGCCCGGGGAGCCTGGCGCTCGGCGGGTTTGACGCGTTCGGCCCAGCCAACCTCTCCGGGATCGAGCTCTCGGAGGAGCGCCACGAATCGAGCGTATCAGATGGTAAAATCAGACGGTTCCGGACGAATCGTGCTGCAAGTCCACACCCTCGACAACCGCCGGCTCGAGAACTTTCTCGAGCGACACAAGGCGTACTACGCCTACACCGGCGAGATCGACATCGATCGGTTCCTCCGGGAGATCCTGCAAAAGGCGAACGAATTCGTCCCCTCCGAGGCGGGCTCGATTCTCCTGGACGATCCGATCACGAAGAACTCCGACGACCGGATGGAGAACGATCTCGTTTTCATCGCGACCTACGGCGCGCGCGCGGAGGCGCGGCTGAACAAGCGGATGCACGCCAGGGTCGGAATCGTCGGCCACGTCTACGCGACCGGGGTCGGATACATGACCGACGACGTCCTCCAGGACCCATATTTCTACCCGACGCCCGACTTGCCGGACGACTTCCAGACGCGCTCGGTCGTCTGCGTCCCGATCCGAATCGAGGCCGCGGTCTGCGGCGTGCTGGAGCTCGTGAACAAGACAGGGCCGGGAGGGTTCCGCGAAAAGGATCGCCGGCTGCTCGAGATCTTCGCCGACTACGCGTCGATCTCCATCCAGAACCTCCTCGACGCGCGGCGCGCTTTCGAGGTCGCCAAGCGCGACGGGCTGACCGGCCTCTACAACGAACGCTATCTCCACCTGCGCCTGACCCAGGAGCTCTCCCGAATCTCGCGGGACGGCGGAGACCTCTGCGTGATCTTCCTCGACCTCGACAATCTGAAGTCGGTGAACGACCGCCACGGGCACCTCGCCGGCAGCCAGGTCCTCCGCGAGGTCGGGTATCTGCTGCGCCGCACGGTGACGGACGAGCGGGCCACTCTGACTCGTTACGGCGGAGACGAGTTCGTTCTCATTCTGCCGGGACACGACATGCAGGAAGGCATGGAGGTCGCGCAGTCGATCCGCAACGCGATCCGCGCCTCGACCTTCCTCTCGCGGCCTTACGGTTTCAACGATCCCGCCCTGAACCTGCACGGCGTCCTGACGGCTTCGCTCGGCGTCTCCTCGATCCGGTCGCATGCCACCCCGGGCGCTTCGGTCGAGCAGCAGAAGAACGAGATCCTGAGGTCGGCGGACGCGGCGCTCTATCGCGCCAAGCAGCTCGGCAAAGACCGGTGCATCGGAGCGCGGGAAGAGGACACGCATTTCCCGGCGGCGATGCTCTCGTAGAGCCGGACCTCCCCTATCCACGGGAGGCGCCAACCCGTAGAATGGCGTTTCCCGCAATCATCGAGGATTTGATGCCGACCGTGACGAAGACCGAGCTTTCTCCCCAGGACGTCTTGGACGTTCTCTCACGCCACATTCTCGTGGACGGCTACCACGTCGTGATGGACGTCGAGCGAAGCCGCGGCTCCTATCTCTACGACTCCCGCAGCAACCGGATGCTGCTCGACTTCTTCACGAACTTCGCGACCTACCCGGTCGGCTACAACCATCCGAAGACGGCGGACCCGGAGTACCGCGAACGCCTCCTCCAGGCAGCTCTCGGGAAGCCGACGAACAGCGACACCTACACGACGCTGTACGCCGAATTCGTAGACACCTTTTCGCGGCTCGCGGTGCCTCCCAGCCACGGCCGGCACATGTTCTTCGTCGAAGGCGGATCGCTCGCGGTCGAGAATGCGGTCAAGGCGGCGTTCGACTGGAAAGTCCGAAAGAACCTGGCTCGCGGCATCTCCGGAGAGCTCGGCCGGCAGATTCTCCATTTCGAGAACGCCTTCCATGGGAGATCGGGCTATTCGATCTCGATGACGAACACCGCTGATCCCCGCAAGACGCAATATTTCCCCAAATTCGACTGGCCGCGACTGACCTGCCCGAAACTCTCCTTTCCCGTCACGGCGGAGGTCCTGCGCGACGTCGCGGCCGCCGAGGACCAGGTCGAACGGGAAATCCGCGAGGCGTGCGCCCGCTTCCCCGGCGACATCGCGGCGCTCATCATCGAGCCGATCCAGGGAGAGGGCGGCGACAATCACTTCCGTCCGGAGCTCTTTTCGCGCCTCCGCCGCCTCGCCGATGAGCTCGAGTTTCTCCTCATCTTGGACGAAGTTCAGACCGGCATGGGTCTGACCGGTTCCATGTGGGCGTGGCAGCCCACGGGGGTCGAGCCGGACCTTTTCTGTTTCGGGAAAAAGACCCAGGTCTGCGGCTTCGCGTCGAACGAGCGGATCGAAGAGGTCGACAGCGTCTTCTCCGTCTCTTCGCGGATCAACTCGACATGGGGAGGAAACCTCGCCGACATGGTCCGCTGCGCGAAATACCTCGAGATCATCGTGGAGGAAAATCTGATCGACAACGCGCGCTCGGTCGGAGAGCACCTGCTCGGCCGGCTGCGCGAGCTCGAGGCGGAGCTTCCGGTGATCTCGGGCGCCCGGGGACGGGGCCTCTTCATCGCCTTCGATCTGCCGGACAAGGAAACGCGCGACCGCACCCTCTCGGCCTGTCTCGAGAACGGGCTCATGGCGCTCGCTTCCGGCTTCTCGGCGATCCGGTTCCGGCCGCCTCTGAACCTCTCGCGCGAGGAGGCCGACGAGGGCGTGCGCAAGCTCCGGCGGGCGATTCAGGGAGCGAGCTGAGCCGCTAGTTTCAACGGGTGATCCCTTCGTCCACCCGTTTTCCCCGGACCTTCCTGCGGTGATCGCCCGGTGACGGATTTCGTCATGCAGGAGGCGCTGTCGCCGCCGATTTGTTCAGGCTAATATCAGACCTTCGTCGGACTTTATGGACTCAGATCGCCGCAGGCGCGCGGCATCGCAATTTCTTCGGAGCCGGACATGAAATCCAGGTCGCTCTCGTCGTGGATCGCCGCACTCGTTCTCGGCCTGGTCATTCAACTCGGTCTCCCCGTCGAAGCGCACGCGAAACGCCGGCCGACCAAGACACCGCCCGTGATCCAGACGGCGACGCCGACCCGCACCCCGACCGCCCCGCCTTCGGGAACGCCGACTCCCGCCGCGACCTCGACTCCGACCCGGACGTCCACTTCGACGCCGACGCGGACGCCCACGCCACCGGCCCCGACGGCGACGCCGACTCCCACGCCCGGTTCGGGCGCCTGTACGGTCTTCCCGAGCAACAACCCGTGGAACACGGACATCTCGGCCTATCCCGTGCATCCGAACTCCGCCGCCTACGTCAACTTCATCGGGCCGACGAAGTTCCTGCATCCCGACTTCGGCACCTTCTACAACGGCGAGCCGATCGGCATCCCGTACGTCGTGGTGCCGGGGAGCCAGCCGCGCGTCGCCGTGGCGTTCCAGTACGCGGACGAGAGCGATCCAGGTCCGTACCCGATTCCCGACAACCCCCCGATCGAAGGAGGCCCGGACTCGACCGGCGACCGGCACATCCTGATGCTCGGTCTCGACCGATGCGAACTCCACGAGCTGTACTACGCCTGGCCTCCCGGGTCCGGCCCGAACCCCTACACCGACCGGTGGTGGGCGGGATCCGGAGCGTACTTCGACCTGCGCAGCAACGCGCTGCGGCCCGACGGCTGGACGTCGGCCGACGCGGCGGGCCTGCCGATCTTAGCCGGCCTCGTTCGCTACGACGAGGTCGTCCAGCAGGGCGCGATCAACCACGCCCTGCGTTTCACGGTGCGCGCGACTCAACGGGGCTACATCCATCCCGCGACGCACTACGCTTCCTCGACGACCGACCCGAGCTATCCGCCGATGGGCCTGCGCCTGCGCATGAAGGGGTCGTACAGCTGCGCGACGTACAGCCCCGAGGTCCAGGTGATCTGCACAGCCTTGAAGAGATACGGCATGTACGTCGCGGACAACGGTTCGGACTGGTTCGTCAGCGGAGCACACGATCCGCGCTGGAACGACTCGAACCTCGGGGACCTCAAGAAAGTCCCGGGCAGCGCTTTCGAAGCCGTCGACACCGGTCCGATCCTTCACTGAGGTCCCTCACTTCTTCCCCTTCCGGTACGTCGCGGTATAGGTCGCCGGCGCGCCGGGGGTGACGACCGAGTGTGTCGCGGCACCGTCGTCCGACCAACTGACGAAGCTGTACGGACTCTGTCGGACCGGCGCGACGAGATCGAGACGCCAGGCCTCCCAGGACGTGATCGTCGTTGGTCCGATCACCGTGCTGCCGTTGACGGCCAAGGTGAGACCGGACGGGCTCGTGCCGAGAGTGATCGTCACCGTGTGCGGCTGGATGTTGCGGTTCGCGGTGGCCGAAAGACCTCCGGAGTCAGTCGCGGTCAGGTAGATCTCGAGATAGCTGTTCGTGGTCGCGGCCAGGTCTTCGGGAGCCGGCGCGGCGAACGTGAGATTGTTCCCGGTTCCCGAGAACCACGGATGCGTGTGCGTCATGTGGTGCCGCAGCACCGTCCACTGGAGCGTCGCCGGGTTGATGGTCCCGTCCTGGGCGTCTGTTGCGCTACCGGTCAGGGTGATCGTCTGGCCGACGGCGAACGTGGAACCGGCGGCGGGCGACTGGATCGTCGGGACCGGGGCGGTGTTTCCCACGGTGATCAGGACGGTCACGGGCGCCGATGTCGCGCCGCGGGCGTCGCGCACCGTCAGGGAGGCGGTGAAGCTGCCGGTCGAGTTGTACTGGTGCTGGGTCGTCGGCGTCGAGGTGGACGAGCTCTGGCCGTCGCCGAAGGTCCAGAGCCACGTCAGCGCATCGCCATCCGGATCCGAGCTGCCGCTGCCGTCGAAGTTCACGATCAACGGCGCGTTGCCGCTCGTCGGATTGGCGGTCATCGAGGCCGTCGGCACGCCGTTCGCCGCGGTGAAGTAGATGCGGCGAACCTGTCCCCCGCCCGCGTAGGTCGTGTAATAGAGCGCCTGACCGCCGCCGCGGGGTCCGAACAGCAGGTGAACGGCGCTCGATCCGCCCAGTCCGGTCGCGAAGTCGGTCGCGACGTAGCCGGGCCCGCTCGACTCGAGCCGGAAGATCTTCCCGCAGACGTAGTCCGCGAACATGTAGTCGCCGTCGTAGTCGGCGGGCCAGACGCCCTGCGGGACGAACGCGGCGCCGGTGATTGAGGCGCAGCCGGTCGTGCGCCCGTAGTCGTAGATCGGGTTGGTCATGCCGACCGGAGGCGGTCCGCAGTTGGTGGTCGAACCGGTCGCGCAATGGCCTTCGCGCACGTTCCAGCCGTAGTCGGCTCCGGCCTGCGCGAGATCGATCTCCTCCCACGTGTCCTGGCCCACGTCGTTGATGAAAAACCGCGTCCCGGCGGCATTCGGGTCGAAGCCGATCCGGAACGGGTTGCGCAGCCCCCACGCAAACGTCTCCCGGCACTTGAAGCCCGCGGTCGTCCCGCCGGTCGACCGGCAGTCCGCGGTGCCGGAGCCCAGGAAGGGATTGTCGGGCGGGATCCCGCCGTCGCGGGTGATCCGCAGGATCTTCCCGACGAGGCTGTTCTGGTCGCGCGACGCGTCGTTGGCGCCGGCGCATCCGCCGCCGGCATAGTCGCAACCGCCGTCGCCGACGCTCACGTAGAGGTAGCCGTCCTTGCCGAACTGCACGTCGCCGGCGTTGTGGTTGCCGGCGGTCGACGGGATGTTGTCGATCAGGATGAATTCATTCGAAGCCACGTTCGAGGCCGAGAGCACGAACCGCGAAACCCGGTTGACGCATGTCCCGGCCCGGTTGAACGTGTAATACACGTAGATGAAGTTGTTGTTGGGCGTCGTGAAGTTCGGATCGACCGTGACCCCCAGCATCCCCCGCTCGGAGTTGGAGCAGGTCACAGACGAAAGATCGAGAATCGCCGTCGAGACCAGACCGCCGTTCTGGTAGACGAAAAGCCGGCCGGGCTGGGTCGTGATCAGGAGCCGCCCGTCCGGCGTGAAAGCGAGAGCGGTGGGCGAACCGACCGAGGCGACCAGCTCGTCCGTGAAGCCCGGAGGCAGCGTGATCGCACCGGCGGAAGCGGCCGATAGCGCCAGGACGAAGACCGTGGCGATTCGGATGCGGCGCGCGCACCGGCGTGCGAACGTGAGATCGATGTGCATGGAAAACCTCCTCCCTGTGGTCCCCTGGATCGGCGACGGAATCCTTCCTCGATTGATCGAACGGTATGCGAAGAGTGTACCCGGACGCTGCTCCGACGATCGGCCTCCGGCGTGTTATCCTTTCCGAAGTCTTTTCCAATGAGAGTGATTCGGGTCACGGGTGCCGCGCTGTGCCTGCTCGCCGTCTTCGCGACGGCCTGTTCGCGCAAGCCTGCTTCGATCCAGGTTTCTCCGCGAAAGATCGTCCTCTACGGCATCGGCCGCAGCCAGCGTTTGACCGCTCAGCTCCTCGACAAGAAAGGGCGGGCTCTCGAGTCGGGCCACGCGACGTGGGCCTCCTCGAAGCGGGACGTCGCGACGATCGACGACGCCGGACGGGTCGTCTCGAAGGGGAGCGGAAAGACCATGGTCAGCGCGAATTTCGAAGGCCTGACGGCAGAGGTTCCCGTCGAGGTCGTGGACGCCGCCGCGATCGAGGTGATCCCGCCCCAGGCCACGCTGATCGGGCCGGCGGGGACGAGCTTCACGGTCAGCGCGGCTGTCAAGACCTCGAAGAACCAGCCGATTTCCATTCGACCCACCTGGTCTTCGTCCGACGAGAAGGTCGCGAAGGTCTCGCCCGAAGGCGTCGTGACGTCGGTCGGGAACGGCACGGCCGCCGTGACCGCCCACATCGGAGAGCTGCAGGGCGTGGCGGAGGTGTCGGTCCTCGTCCGGGAGATCGCCCGCCTGGAGGTCCACCCCGCGACCGCGCTCGTGCGCGTCGGAGACTCTCAGCGGTTCCAGGTCGTCGCGTTTTCGTCCGACGGCAGCCGTCTCGAGAACGCCGTGGCGCAATTTCGGTCCTCGAACCCGACCGTGGCCACGATCGACGGAGGCGGGAACGCTTCCGGGGTTTCGGCGGGAACCGCGACGATCCACGTCGACGTGGCCGGACGCGTCGCCGAAGCGACACTGATCGTCAACTAGACGGACCCGGTCCGGCTTACGATTGCGGGGTGGGAATTCGCCATCCAGCCGTGGCGGGGCAGTTCTACGACGCAGATCCCGAGAGACTGGAGCGTCATGTCCAGACTCTCCTGCCGGTCGGCGCGGCTCGATCCTCCGCGATCGGCGCGATCGTCCCGCACGCCGGATATGTCTATCCCGGGCCGGTCGCGGGCGCCGTCTATGCGCGCTTGCTCCTTCCCCGGACGGCCGTGATCCTCTGTCCCAACCACACCCGCCGCGGCGCTCCGGCGGCTCTCGACCCTTCCGCCGCCTGGCGGACGCCGCTCGGCGACGTCGCCCTCGCGCGCCGTGTCGCCGATCGGCTTCTCGAGCTCGCCTCGAGCGTCGAGGAAGACTCCGAGGCGCACCGCCGCGAGCACTCGCTCGAAGTCCAGCTCCCGTTCTTGAAGGTCCTGCGCCCCGACGCCGAGCTCGTGCCCGTGAGCCTGGGCGAGGCGTCGCTCCCCCTGTGTCGCGAAGTCGGCGAGGCGCTGGCCCGTCTGGTCCGGGAAGAGAAGGAGCCGCCGATCCTGCTCGCGTCCTCCGACATGAACCACTACGAGCCGCGGGAGGTCGGGCGGGCGAAGGACGACCTCGCTCTCGCGAGGATCGAGGCCCTCGATCCGGAAGGGCTCTTTCAGACGGTTCGCGCGAAGTCGATCACGATGTGCGGGTTCCTGCCGGCGACCGCGCTCCTCTTCGCCGCGCAGGCCCTCGGGGCGGCGCGCGCGGAGGTCGTCTCCCGGCGCGACAGCGGAGACGAGACCGGCGACCCGTCTTCCGTGGTCGGCTACGCGGGAGTCGTCGTCACGTGACGCTCTCCCGCATTGCGGTCGGGCTCGACGGGTCCGCCCACTCGGAGGCGGCTCTCGGACATGCCCTTCGGATCGCCCGGGCCGCGGGCGGGACGGTCCTGGGAGTTCACGTCGTCGACCGATCGCTCTTGGACGGCGTGGTCGTCGCGGACCTCTCCGGGTCGATCGGTTTTCAGCCGTTTCTGAACCTGTCGGGAGAGTTGCGCGACGCGCTCGTATCGGCGGGGGGCGCGATCGTCGCCTCGTTCGAGGCCCGCGCGAAGGAAGCGGAGGTTTCGTTCGAGCCGGTGCTCCGGGAAGGCAACGTCTCGGAGATCCTGGAGGAGGAGGCGCGCGGGTGCGGGCTCGTGGCGGTCGGATCGCGCGGGGCGAACGCCGCGCACCGGCGGGACCTGATCGGCCGGCACGCCGACGCTCTGGCGCGGCGAATGCCGGCGCCGCTCCTCGTCTCTCCCGCGCGCTACCTCGAGTTTCGTTCTCCGCTCCTCGCCTGGGACGCCTCTCCGAAATCGAAGAAGGCGTTGACCCTCGTCGCCGAGCTCGCGGCGCTCCTCGAGCTGCCGGTCCGGATCTTGACCGCCGAGGACGACGACCGGGAAGGACAGGTTCGCCTGGCGGAAGCGGAAGAGGAGCTGCGCTATCGGCGGGTCACGGCTTCCGGCGTCCGCCGTCCGGGCCATCCGGACGAGGCGATCCTGGCGGAGGTCGGAGCGGGGGCGGACCTCGTCGCGATGGGAGCGCACGGCCACGGGCGCGTGATCGAGCTGGTCCTGGGCTCGACGACGGATCGCGTCCTGCGGGCCGCCGCCGTGCCGGTTCTCCTGGCTAGCTGATCAGATTTCTTCCTCGGCGAACAACGCCGAGGCGGTCCGAACGATGCCCGCGGCGACGCCGGCCGTCCCCGCGACCACGTTTCCGCGCCGCCAGTGCTCCTCTCCGCCGTCGAAGTCGGTGACCCGGCCTCCCGCCTCCTCGATCAGCAGGGACGCCGCCGCGATGTCCCAGATCGACAACCGGAACTCGAAGAAGCCGTCGAAAACGCCGGCCGCGACGTTCGCCAGGTCGAGCGCGGCGGAGCCCGCCCGGCGGATCGCGCGGGCGCGGAGGAAGAGCTCTCGAAACAGCGCCAGGTAGAGATCGATCCGGTCCTTCGACCGGAAAGGGAATCCGGTCGCGAGGAACGACCCGTCCAGGTCGGCCCGCTCCGTCACGCGCAGACGCTCTCCGTTGCGATACGCGCCGGCGCCCCGCTCCGCGGCGTAGAGCTCCCCGCGCAGAGGATCCCAGACCGCGCCCGCCACGATCTCCCCTTTCTCGCGCGCGGCCACCGACACGCACCAGAACGGAAGGCCCGCGATGAAGTTGGTCGTCCCGTCCAGCGGATCGACGATCCAGATCCGCGCCTCGTTTCCGGCGCCGCGCCGGCCTCCTTCTTCGCCCAGGAAGCCGTCCCGGGGGAAGCGATCGCGGATCCTCGCCGCGATGATCTCCTCGCTCTCCTCGTCCGCCCGGGTCACGAAATCGTTCGTCTCCTTCTCGGAGATCGCGCCGCGCGGAAGGCGCCGCCAGTAACCCTCGAGGATTTCGCCTCCGGCGCGCGCGGCGTCGGCCGCCGCCTCGAGGATCGAGCCGCCACTCACTGCGAATGCGCCCCGCGTCCGGTGGTCGCCGCGAGGCGCCGGAATCCGGACGCGATCGCTTCTTCCGCCGGGCGACCCAGGAAGTTGAAGCTCCGGTCGTCGTCGTCGGCCTCCCGCCCGTCCGAGAAGGCCTTCCACCAGTAGACGCCCTTCCACCACGTCTGTCCGGCGAGGGCCGCGAAGACGGCGCGAATCGATCGAGCCGCGTCCTTCGGCGCGAAACCGCGGCCCGACTCCTCGTCGTGCGGTGCCAGCCAGGCGCTCCGCGCCGGCGGATAGCCCGCCTCCGCGAAAATCACCGGCTTGCCGGTGGACGCGGATAGCGCCGCAACGGGGCTCGCAGCGCGGCGCGCGCCTTCGACGAGCGCTTCGTCGGATGCATCGGGCGAGGCGGACAGCGGATCGTAGAAGTCGGCTCCGATCGCGTCGAGCGCGTCCCAGAAGCGAATTTTCGGAGCGCCCGCCGCCCAGTTGGAGGCATAGAGCAGGGCCGCGCCGGTCGCGAGCCGGATGGCCGAGATCGTTTCGCGCCACTGCCTCTCGCGCCCCTCGGTGCCGACGAGCTCCGTTCCGATGCAGAAGAGCTGGGCACCGGAGGCTTCCGCAACGATCGCGTGATGGACCGCGAACCGGCGGTAGGCCGCGAACCACCGTCCCCAATCCGCCTCCGTTTCCATGGAGACCGATCCGACGAACCCTCCCCCGCCGATCCAGAGCTGCGGCTTGACCATCGACGTCATCCCGAGAGAGCGAGCGTCGGAGACGGCGCGCAGCGTCGCCTCGTCCGTCTCCCCCCGCGGGCTGCGATGGACGAAGTCGAGCCGGGCCGATCTCGAGGACCCGGAAAAACCGTAGGGCATGACCGAGATGGAATCGACCGACATCGAAGAAAGGCGCCGGAGCGTTTCGAGAGACCGGGGCGACGCGTAGGAACCTTCGACGGAGTTGGACATCGCGTACGAAACGCCGCGCAGGAAACCGGACGGCAGGAGACGGCGCGGAGGCGGCGAGAAGGGCTGCCGGAGAGCGGACCCCCTCCAGCGCGTCAACGCGGCGGCGAGCTCGCCCGCGCCGCCCGAGAAGACGCGCCGCAGAACCGGCTCGCCTCCCTCCCGGAACCCCGCCTGGAGCCAGGACGCGGCCGCCCCGACTACGCAGATGGGCGACACGTCGCGGCGCTCGCCGTCCTCCCCGAGAACTTCGTCGACGCCGGGATGGACTCCTGCCCGCTCCAGGAACGAGGCGAAGGAAGCGACGTCCCGACCCCACCAGCGCCCGACCGCCCGCGCGCCGGCCGCCGCGAGGAAGAGCGGCCTCGCCCGCAGGGCGGGCTCTTCCCCCCCGATGACCGCCGCCGCCAGCACCGGGGAGACGAGATCTGGGTCGGAAGGGGCGGAGGCGTCCAGGTCGATGCGCCCGGCGTCGCCGTTCCATGCGACGTCGGCGGGACGGGACGAACCGGTGTAAAGGGCCTTGGCCGCCGGATCGGGATAGAGATAGATCGCGAGCGTCGGACGGCTCCGCGAGCCCGAGAGAAACTTTTCGAGGACCGGGCTCCATCGATCGAACGCCCGCCGCTCGCTCTCGCGGAAGCGCCAGGCGACGGAGCCGCGCGTTTCGCCCGCGAGGGAAGCGAAGAAGCGTTCCCGATCGACGATCCGGTCGCGCCCGGAGGGACCCGGGCCGCCCGAAGCGAGACCGAATATCCAGGCGAGCACGACCGAGACGAGCACGCCGCGCCTCTCAGGTCCGGCGCCAGACGATGCGCCCTCCCACGATCGTGGCCGCGGGCGCCCCGACGACGCTCCAGCCGGCGAAAGGAGTCGAGCGCCCGAGCGTCGAGAACTTCGCGGGCTCGATCGTCCACCGGTGACGCGGGTCGAAGAGCGTGACGTCCGCGGGCGAACCGGCCGCGAGAGTGCCTCCGGGCAAGCCGAACGCCTTCGCCGGACCGGTCGAGAAGAGCTCGACGAACCGTCGGAGCGGAAGGCTTCCGGACGAGACGAGCCGGTCATAAACCACCGCGGCCGCGGTCTCCAGGCCGACCACGCCGAACGGCGCCGCCTCGAACTCGACCGCCTTGTCGTCTTCGTGGTGTGGGGCGTGGTCGGTCGCGATCGCGTCGATCGTGCCGTCGATCACGCCTTCGACGAGCGCGCGCACGTCCGCCGCTTCGCGCAGCGGCGGGTTCATCTTGAAGCGGGTCGAATATCCGGACTGCGCCACCTCTTCGTCGGTCAGCAACAGGTGGTGCGGGGTCGCCTCGGCGGTGACCGAAAGCCCCCGCTCTTTCGCCTCGCGGATCGAAGAAACCGAGAGTGCGGTCGAAACGTGACCGAAGTGGAGACGCCCCCGGCAGAGCCGGGCGATCAGGAGGTCCCGGGCAACCGCCGCCGCTTCGCCGACGGCCGGCTGGCCGGCCAGGCCCAGTCGGGTCGAGACGGCCCCTTCGTGCATCGGCGCTCCCCGCGAGAGACTCGGATCCTCCGCGTGCTGAACCACCGGCATTGCGAAGAGTCCGGCGTGCTCGAGCGCCCGGCGCAGCAGGTCCCCGTCGCGGACCCAGTCCCCGTCGTCGGAAAGCGCGACCGCGCCGGCGCTCCTCATTTCCCCGAACTCGGCGAGCTCCTCCCCCCGGCGGCCGCGCGTGACGGCCCCGACCGGATAGACGCGCGCGGTCCCGGCTTCCGCGCCCCGCGCCGCGACGAATGCGGTCACGGTGCGGTTGTCGTTGACCGGGTCCGTATTCGGCATCGCGCAGACCGCCGTGAAGCCGCCGGCCGCCGCGGCGGCTGCGCCGGATGCGATCGTCTCCGCGTCTTCGCGCCCCGGCTCGCGCAGGTGGACGTGGAGATCGATGAACCCGGGAAAGACGAGCAGCCCCCCGGCGTCGAAGACGAGGGCGCCGTCGGCAGGGAGCGGCGCGTCCACCGCCTCCACCCGGCCGTCGCGCAGGAGAACGTCGAACGCGCCGTCCCGGCCGTGAGCCGGGTCCACGACGGTGCCTCCGCGGATCAGGAGATCGCGCGTCACGTCCCTTCGCGCTCCCCTTCCCAGGGCCGGCCGGTCAGCAGCAGATAGAGAGCCGCCATCCGCACGGGCACACCGTTCGCGACCTGCTCCAGGATGACCGATTGCGGGGAATCCGCGACCTCCGACGAGATCTCGACGCCTCGGTTCATCGGGCCCGGATGCATGGCGATCGCGTTCGGGCTCGCCCGCGCCAGCCGCGACATCGTCAACCCGTAACGCGTGAAGTATTCGCGCTTCGACGGAAAGAGCGAGTGGCTCTGCCGCTCGAGCTGCATGCGGAGCATCATCACGACGTCAGCGCCCTCGACGGCGCGATCGAAGTCGGTCATCGCCTGGACGCCGAGCTCCTCGACGCGGGGAGGGAGCAGCGTCGGAGGCCCGCAGACCGTCACACTCGCGCCCATCCGCGTCAGGAGGAAGACGTTCGACCGGGCGACGCGGGAGTGCGCGATGTCGCCGGCGATGACGACCTTCAGCCCTTCGATCCGACCGAACCGGTCCCGGATCGTCAAGGCGTCCAGGAGCGCCTGCGTCGGGTGCTCGTGGGCGCCGTCGCCCGCGTTGATGACGCCGGCGTCGAGATGTCGGGCGAGAAAGTGCGGGACGCCGGCCGCCGAATGCCGCACCACGATCAGATCGGGCGACATCGCCTGGAGGGTCCGGGCCGTGTCGAGCAGGGACTCGCCCTTCTCGACCGACGTGCCCTTCCCTCCGCTGAAGTTGAGCGAGTCGGCCGAGAGCCACTTCTCCGCAGTCTCGAAGGAGAAGCGGGTCCGCGTGGAAGCCTCGAAGAAGAGGTTGACCACCATGCGCCCGCGCAGCGCCGGGACCTTCTTGATCGGCCGCGCCGCGATCGACCGCATGGATTCGGCCGTGTCGAGAAGGAGAGTGATTTCCCCGACGTCGAGGTGCTCGATCCCGAGGAGATCTTTGGAGCGGAGCGCAGTGATTGTCTGTCGGCTCGCTGTCACGGCGCGGCGACCGGTCATCTCTCCGATTCGCGATTTCCGATTTCCGATTTCCGTTCTACGACCCCGGCCTCTCCAGGATCCAGACCTCGTCGGCGGCGTCGGTTTCGCGGAACATGACCTTGATGACCTCGCGCTGCGCCGTCGGGACGCTCTTGCCGACGTAGTTCGCCTCGATCGGGAACTCGCGGTGCCCCCGGTCGATCAGAACGGCCAGGCGGATGGCGCGCGGACGGCCGAGGTCGATGACTCCGTCGAGCGCCGCCCGGATGGTGCGGCCGGTGTAGAGCACGTCGTCGCAGAGGATCACGGCGCGGTCGTTCAGGTCGAACTCGATCTCGGTCTTCTTCAAGAGCGGCTGAGGGGCGACCATGGAGAGATCGTCCCGATACAGCGTGATGTCCAGCGTCCCGACCGGAAACGGGGTCCCGACCAGATCCGAGAGACG
This sequence comes from Acidobacteriota bacterium, assembly GCA_003222385.1. Lineage (GTDB taxonomy): Bacteria > Acidobacteriota > Thermoanaerobaculia > UBA5066 > Gp7-AA6 > Gp7-AA6. The sequence continues at coordinate 37,014 of QHVV01000107.1, read as the reverse complement.
CTCGGCGAGCCGGGCGGCGAGCGGAACTCCTCGCGTTCGGATCCCGACGAAGGCGAGGCCAGCCAGATCCTTCTGGCGCTCCGCGATCTCGTGTGCCATCAGGTCGATCATCAGGCCGATGCGCTCCGCGTCGAGGATATTCGCCTTTTTGAGGATGAGGGCTTCCGTC
>QHVV01000107.1:0-36839 GCA_003222385.1 Acidobacteriota bacterium | reverse complement strand
GAGTCTACGGGCAGCGCACGCACGCGTCAAGACACGCGCGACGACTCACCCACGCGCTACAATCGATCGCAGCGGCGAGGAACTCCCGATGGTCTTCTACAACGCGTCGACGCGCGAGCTGACCGCGAAAATCGTGTACTACGGGCCGGGGCTCTGCGGAAAGACGACGAACCTCCAGGTGCTGCACCGGCATCTGGATCCGGGCACCGCGGGGGAGCTCCTCGCTCTCTCGACCGAAAGCGACCGCACGATCTACTTCGACCTCCTGCCCGTGGAGCTCGGCGACATCAAGGGCTACACGATCCGCTTCCAGCTCGCGACGGTGCCCGGCCAGACCGCGTTCAACGAAACGCGGCGGATCGTGCTGAAGGGCGCGGACGGGATCGTGTTCGTCGCCGACTCGCAGTGGACGATGCTGCCCAAGAACCTCGAGAGCTGGCAGAGCCTGAAGGAGAACCTGGTCGAGAACGGCGCGGCGATCGAGACGATCCCGGTCGTGATCCAGTACAACAAGAGGGACCTGCCGGACATCCTGTCGGTCGACGCGATGCAGGAAGCGCTCGGTTTTTCGTCGTATCCGCGCGTCGAGGCCGTTGCCAGCGAAGGACGGGGGGTGACCGAAACGTTCAAACTGATCTCGAAGCTCACGTTCTTGGACCTCCTCCGGCGCCTGCAGGCCCGGCCTCCGGCGGAAGGCGCGGAGGCGGTGGTGGCTGGAAACCCGGGCGCCGCCGGCGAACCCGTGGCGCGGCCGGACGAAGCCGAGGAGGAACGACGCCCTCCCCTGACACTCGTTCGCTCGGCCCCGGAGGCAACCGAAGCCGAGCCAGAAACCGAAAGCGCGGCAGCGGAGCTCTCCGCGGCGGCGGAATCGCAGCCTCTCGAGCCGCCCTTCGCCGAAGCGGTCGAGGGCGTCTCCCCGCCGGCGGTCGCGGAGCTCGAAGAGAAGATCCGGACGCTGGAAAAGCGGCTCGAGGAGCAGGCCGGTTTTCTCGAGGCGGCGGCCGAAACGGCGGTGAAAGCCGGGGCGCAGATCGAAGAAGCGAAGCTTTCGTTCGCGCGGGACATCGCAGCGCTCGACCGCCGCCATGAAGATCGTGTGCAGACTCTCGAAGACCGTCTCGCCGCCGAGGCTTCCCGCGGCCGCTCCGCGGAAGAGACCCTCGTCGAAGAGCTCGGCCGGATGCGGGAGAGGGTCGGGCGCTTCGACGAGCAGGCGGCGGCGCTGACGCGAGACCTTCGGGAGCTGGAGCGCGCGGTCTCCGAGAAGACGGCGGAGCCTCGCCAGGGGCCGGAGGAGTTGAAGCTGCAGCTCGCGCCGCTCCTCGAGGAGCAGGTCCGGCGCGAGGCCGACGAGAGCTGGACGGCGGAGATCGAGCGACTCCGCCAGGCGCTGGCGGAATCGCTCGATGACCTCTCCGAGCGCGTCCGGAAGGCCGTCCGGGGCTAGCTCTTCTTTCCTCTTCGAGGCGGGTTTCCGACCGACGAGCGCTTCCGAGGCTGTCCGCCCCGGCCGTACGGCGCCGCCGGCTCTCGCAGCTGCGCCGCCAGCTCCTCCGGAGTCCTCCCCTCCCGCAGCTCCCGCATCACCCGCTCAGCGAGGTAGACCTTCATCAGCGATTGGTAGGGCGTGTCGATCCAGTGCGCCAGGACCTTCAGGTCCGCCAGCAGGCTCTCCGGCAGCCGCAGAGAGATCGTACGCGTCGAGGGCTTGAGAACTCGGAATTGCCCGAAGTGCCGGTCGGACAAAAAATTACAGCGGGCTGCCGCCCTTTCTCGCGTCGGTCACGAGCCTCGCCAGGAACCGTTCGTCGTCGCGCCAGTCAGCGCGAACCTTCACGGTCAGGTCCAGGAAGTATCTGCCGCCCGACTTCTCCTCCAGCTCCGCGCGCGCCGCCGTGCCGATCTCGCGGATCATCGAGCCGCCGCGTCCGATGACGATCGCCTTCTGGCCCTCCTTCTCGACCACGATAGAGGCGTAGACGACGGAGACGTCCCGCTCCTCGTCGCGGGTCATCCGTTCGACGACGACCGCCGACGCGAACGGGAGCTCCTGCCGCGTCCGCTCCAGGAGCTTCTCGCGGATAACCTCCGCGGCCCACTCCGCTTCGGAGGTCGCGGAGAGGAAGTCTTCGGGATAGGCCGCCGGGCGTTCCGGCAGGTTCGCCGCGAGGAGGTCCCCCAGTCTCTCCACCCCGTCTCCCGTCTTCGCCGAGATCGGCACGATCTCGCGGAAGTCGTGGCGCCGCGAGAAGTCCGCGATCATCGGCAGGAGACGCTCCTTGCCCACGAGGTCGATCTTGTTCAGCGCCAGGATCGCCGGGACCGCCGCGCGGGCGAGCATCTCGAGGACGCGCCCCTCTTTGCCTTCCTGCGTCGCGTCCACGACGAGCAGGACGACGTCCGCGGTCGAGAGCGCCTCCGTCGCGTCCCGCACCATGGCGGCGTTCATACGGTGGTCGGGCCGGTGGATCCCGGGGGTGTCGACGAGCGCGATCTCGGCTCCGGGCCGGCGGGCGATCCCCAGGATGCGCTTTCTGGTCGTCTGCGGCTTGTCCGAGACGATCGCGACCTTTTCGCCGACGAGCCGATTGACCAGGGTGGACTTGCCCACGTTCGGCCGCCCGACGACCGCGACTTCGCCGGATCGAAATCCGGTCAAGCGTCGCGGTGAACGGGAACGGCGATCGGCTCGATCCGGACGCGATGGACGCGGCGGCGGTCCGCCTCCTCCACGGTGAAAAGGAGCTCCGCCTCGCGATGGATCTCACCGGGGCGGGGGATATGGCCGAGCCGGGCGGCGAGGAAACCGCCCAGGGTCGTGAACTCCTCTTCCTCGGGACCGCGTCCGAAGAGCTCCTGCACTTTCGCGATATTCACCTTTCCGGAAACCGAATACGTCTGCTCCCCGGCCGGCGAGACCTCTTCGCGCTCGTCCTCGTGCTCGTCGGAGATCTCTCCGACGATCTCTTCCAAAAGGTCCTCGACCGTGACGAGACCGGAGACGCCGCCGTACTCGTCGACCACGATCGCCATCCAGAGGTGCCGCCTCTGGAACTCACGCAGGAGCTCCGAGACCTTTTTGGTCTCCGGCACGAAATAGGCCTCGCGCACCAGCTCGGCGATCGGACGCGAGCCGCCGGCCCGAATCGACTGGAGCGTGTCTTTCACGTGAACGATTCCGACGATCGTGTCGATCGAGCCGCGCGCGACCGGGATCCGCGAGTACTTGGACTCGACGAAGAGGTCCGCGAGCACGGTGAGCGAGGAGGCCACGTCGATCCACACGACGTCGGTCCGGGGGGTCATGACCTCCCGGACCCGGGTATCGCCGAAGTCCACGATCGAGAGAAGGAGCTTCTCCTCCTCCTTCTCGAGGATTCCCTCCTGACGGCCGACGTCGATGTACGCCTGGACTTCCTGATCGGTCGCCTCGGTCTCGACCTTCGGCGCCGCGCGGGCGTTGAAGATCTTCCGCACCGGAATCGCGAGCGGCAGGAGCAGCCAGGACGCCCCGGTCACGACGGGGAGGAGGCGCGCCACGGTTCTCTCCGGGTCGGCGGCGCCTCCCAGCTTCAGGAGCGCGACCTCCGAGATCAGCCAGCCCGCGAGAAAGACCCCGCCGCCCCACGCCCAGGCCGGCTCGACCCCGAACGTCTGGAAGCCCGAAACGACCGTCAGGAGGCCGGCGAGCAGGAGGATCTGGACGAGAACTTTGGTCGTCGTCCGGATGATCTCGATCTCTCCGGGGCCGGAGAGAATGCGCGCGCGCTCCGGGTGTTCCTCGAGAAGTCCGCGCAGCTTGATCGAAGAGAGACGGTCGAGCGCCAGCGCGAAGCTTTCGAAGAGCAGGAACGCCAGATAGCAGAACGCCGAAGCGAGAAAGGGAATCATCGCGTCTTTTCGGCGATCCCGAGGCGGCGCCGCAGCTTCGATTCGAGCGCTTCCATCTGGCCGTGATCGGTCTCGTGGTCGTAGCCCAGGAGATGCAGATACCCGTGCAGGAGAAGCCGGTCCATCTCGCGGGAAACGTTCTCGCCGCGGTGCCGCGCCTGCCGCGTCGCGTAAGGCACGGAGATCACGATGTCCCCCAGGAAGCGCGAATCCGCTCCCCCCGCCGGAAACGCGAGCACGTCGGTGGGACCGCTGCGGCGCCGCCAGCGGCGATTGAGACCGGTCATTCGCCGGTCGCCGCAGAAGTAGACCGAGACGTCACGCGCCCGACGGCCAAGAGCGGCGGCCGCAGCCGAAAGCACGCGGCGGACCCGCGCCGGAGAGGGCGCGCCCGAAGCGCTGGACCGCGTTTCCACTTCCATCTCCGCATTCTCATGCCGGGACGACCGCCGGGAGGAGGCTCCACGGCGATTACGCCGGCCGAGGACCCGGCGGGCGCGCGGCCGCTGCGGTCGCCGCGGACGCCGGAGCCGGCTCGGTCTTGCGCCGCGTTCGTTCCGGATTGAAGTCGAACCCGGGATAGTCGATCCGGTGGTGAAAGATCGTGGTGACCGTCTTTTCGAGCGCGTCCACTATGAGCGCGAGGTCGCGCATCGTCAGATCGCACTCGTCGAACTGGCCGTCCCGCAGGCAGTCATCCACGATCGCCTGGATCATCGCCCGGATCTTCGGCTGCGTCGGTTCGACGATCGTCCGGGACGCTGCCTCGACCGCGTCGGCGATCATCAGGATCGCGGTGATCCGCGTGCCCGGCTTCGGTCCGGGGTGGCGGTACTCCATCTCGGGCACGGCGTTCCCGCCCGGCTCCGATTTCGTCAGCGCCTTCTGGTAGAAGTAGCGGATCAGCTTCGTCCCGTGATGTTCCCGGATCGCGGCGACGATCGGCTCCGGAAGCCTCGCTTTCTTCGCCATCTCGACCCCTTCCTTGACGTGGGCCGCGATGATGAGCGCGCTCATCGAAGGCTCCAGCCGGTCGTGCCGGTTGAAGCCCTTCGTCTGGTTCTCGATGAAGTAGACCGGCATCTTGGTCTTGCCGATGTCGTGGTAATAGCCGGAGACCCGGGCGAGCAGGGCATCCGCGCCGACCGCCTCCGCGGCGGCTTCCGCCAGGTGCCCGACCATCAGGGAGTGCTGGTAGGTGCCGGGAGCTTCGAGAGCCAGCGTGCGCAGGAGAGGAAGGTTCTGGTTCGACAGCTCGAGGAGCCGGATGTCGGTCGTGACGTGGAAGAAGTGCTCGAAGACCGGGAGAAAGAGTCCCACACTCGCCGAGACGAGGAGGCCTCCCACGAGTCCTCCGAGAACGTCCAGAGCGAAGGTCCACCGGAGCGGCTCGGGGTTCAGGAATTGAATCGCCGCGATCGAGACGAAATTGGCGGCCGCGACGAATCCTCCCATCGCGAGCAGGACGCTGCGCGCCCGCATCTTGCCGGACGCGAAGATCCCGGCGAGCGATCCGACGAGAGCGAAGAGCGCGAACGGAAAGCTCTGCCCCATGAGGACGCCGGCCCCGACCGCGTTTGCCGCCGCGAACAGAAGCGCCGGTCCCATCCCCGACACGAGGCCCGCGACGATGGGCCCGGCCGCGAAAGGAAGGGCATAGTAGGTCGCCGCCGCGGTCGCCGGGCCCTCGAAGCTCGCCGAGAATCCTTGCGCCAGCACGAACGAGCCGCGCAGGAGAAGCGCGAAGAGAATCCCGGCGCACACCACCGACGAGTAAATCGTGTCGGGCGGACGTTCGCGCCTCCGGCGGATGTAGCGGCGGGCATCCAGCCAGAACGCCGTCGCCGCCAGAGTTTGCAGGATCAGGATTCCCGCGACCTTGAACCAGGAAGACGGATCCGAGACCGATGCGCGGACGGCCGCCACCCAGACCGACGTCCGCGGGGTGATCTCGTCGCCGGCGCGTACGATGACCTTCCCCCGGGGGATCTTCGTGAAGACGCTCTCGACCCCGCGGGAAGCCTCGTCTCTCCGCTGCGCCGTCATGGTCGAGTTGAACGTCAGGCTCGGGCGGAGCGACGCCGCCAGAAACGCGGCGACTTCGGCCCGCTCCGCTTCCCGAAGCGGGGTCTCGGAGAGGCGCATCGACACCTCCGACTTCGTCTCCGAGCCGTACTCGACGGCCGCGGGCGAATCCCGCCTCCGCTGCTCGCGTCCGGTCGAAGTGTCGCGAAGGAGAATGCCCCCCTTCTGCTCGACGAAGACCTCCCGGTTGTCCACGATCCCGTTGCGGTAGAGCTCGAGCCCGATCGAGACGAGCCGGTCCTCCAGAACGTTCGAAAACCCGAGACGCGCGAGAGCCGATAGCGCCTCGTCGCCGATCGGCAGGTGGAACGCGTCGCGGACCTCCTGCGTGACCTCGTGGGATCGGCTTCTGCCGAGGGCGACACGCGCGCGGACGAAGGACTCGCGCAGCTCCTTCTCGAACCGGGACGGGGCCGAGGCGTCGAAGTCGTAGACCGGCAGGACCTCGGCCGCCGCCTCGACACGGCGTCGAGCGGTCGCCTCCGGGTCCGAAACGATCAGGTCCCGCGGCGCGACGACGTCCCGAGTGGCGATCGAACCGGGACGGACCGGCGCCTTCCGGAAGGTCAGCGTCGGCGCGAACGAAAGGGTCGTGACGAGGACGTACAGGATCCCCCAGAACCAGGGTCGCAGGAACGGCCGGCGCGCCGGCTCCGCGCCGGTCTCGCGCGGCAACGCCCGGCGGCGGCGGAACGTCACCGGCCGGTTCATGGTTTCAGCGGCCCGAGGCCGGCCGCGCGACGCCCGACTCGCGCTCTTTGTCGAGGGCGTCATAGGCCGAGATGATCGACTGCACGAGGGGATGGCGGACGACGTCGCGCTCGTCGAAGATGACGAACCGGATGCCCTCGATCCGGGAAAGGATCTGGTGTGCTTCCCGCAGGCCCGACGTCTTGCCCTGCGGCAGGTCGACCTGGGTGATGTCTCCCGTGACGACGGCCTTCGATCCGAATCCGATGCGCGTCAGAAACATCTTCATCTGCTCGGACGTCGTGTTCTGAGCTTCGTCCAAGATGATGAAGGCGTCGTTCAAGGTCCGGCCGCGCATGAACGCGATCGGCGCGATCTCGATGACGCCCCGCTCGAGCAGCTTCGCCGTCCTCTCGTAACCCAGAATGTCGTAGAGCGCGTCGTACAGCGGCCTCAGATAGGGGTTGATCTTTTCGACCATGTCTCCGGGGAGGAAACCGAGCCGCTCCCCCGCTTCGACCGCCGGCCTCGCCAGGACGATCCGCTTGACCTTCTTATCGAGGAGCGCCGCCGCCGCCATTGCGACCGCGAGGTAAGTCTTTCCGGTCCCCGCCGGCCCGATGGCGAAGACGAGATCGCCGCGATCGATCGTCTGCACGTAGAGGCGCTGCTTGTTGTTGCGGGCGGAGACGACCGACCGCAGCGAGGGACCGAACGGGCTCTCGGTGAAGAACTCGACGATCGAGGCCGCCGGGTTCTCCTTCAGGACCCGGATCGCGGTCGCGACGTCGCTGCCTTTCAAGGGGTATCCCATGGCGGCGAGGTCGGAGAACGCCTAGAGGAGGCGGAGGGCGGCGTCCTCCCCCTCCCCCGATCCGACGACGGAAACCTCGTTGCCCCGGGCGGCCAGGCGAACGGAGAAGGCTTCCTCGATGGCCCTCAGGTTCTCGTCGGCGATGCCGAAAAGGGCGGTAAAGCCGGCATCGGGAAGCGTGACGGCCTGGTTGGGATCGGGAATCTTGCGTTCTCCTCCGTGCCGAAATTACGCTACCACGCCTCGGAACAGCAAAAGGCGGGCCCCCGTCACACGGAGGCCCGCCGGGCAGGCAAGTTCATTTTTTTCAGAAGGTTCCGGAAGCTTCGGCGCCGGAGCACCCGCCGGGTCGAAGGCTCTACCGGCCGTCCTGGATCGCCTTGGAGACTTCTTCCAGGGCGTTCTCGACGGCATCCTCGATCGAAGAGCCCCGGTTCTTGTGCCGGACCTCGCCGACGATTTTCCCGCTCGAATCCTTGAGGATGACCTCCACGCCGACCCCCGGGTTGGCCATCCAACCCCCCCAGATCCGCGCGCCGGTCCCCGGCTGCCAGGCGTTGAACACGTTGCCCTCGATCGAGAGCTCCGCGCCTTTGTCGGAAACCTTGTAGCCGGCCTTTTCCAGCCACTGTTCCATGTACTCCTTGCCGGCCCGCGCGGCCTCCCGCGCTTCGTGGCCGCGCCCGTTCTCGACGAAGTCTTTGACGGAGACCGTCCGGTACTTCTTCAAGCTCCCCTCCGGGAAATACACCCAGTCGGCGTCCTTGCCCTTCGTGAGCTTGTCGTAGTCGGGCAGGAATTTCGCGGGCTCGTTCGCTTCCTTCGCGTCGTCCGAGTCCAGGAAATTCTTGGCCTTCCCGAACGCCGGCGACGCGGCGAGCGCGAGAGCCAGAACGGCGAACAACGTAGTTCCATAGAAACGACGAGTCAGACTCCCCATTGTTTGATCTCCTTTGTGTCCCGATTCTACCAAGCCGCTCCCTTCAATCGAACTCGATTCTTTCGCAGACGGCGTCGCCGGCGGCCGAGGTCGAGAGCGAACCGCCCACGTCCGCGGTTGCCCGGCCTTCCCGGACACACCGGGCGACCGCCGCCTCGAGCGCGGCGGCCTCGGTCGCGTGCCCGAGCTGCTCGAGCAGGAGCGCTGCCGTCAGGATGGCGCCGAACGGATTGGCCCGGCCCGTACCCGCGTACTTGGGCGCGGAGCCATGGACCGGCTCGAACATCGACACCTTGCCGGGGTGGAGGTTCCCCGAAGCCGCCATCCCCAGGCCTCCCTGGAGCGCCGCTCCGAGATCGGTCGCAATGTCGCCGAACATGTTGTTGGTCACGATGACCTCGAACTGCCGCGGGTCCTTGACCATCTGCATGCAGAGGGCGTCGATGTAGAGGTGGGAAGACTCGACGTCCGGGTATTCGCGCGCGACCTGGAAAAAAGTGCGCTGCCACAGGTCTCCGACGAACCGCATCGCGTTCGACTTGTCGGACATCACGACGCGCTTCCGCCCGCTGGCCCGGGCAAACTCGAAGGCGTAGCGCACGATGCGTTCGACGCCCTTTCGGGTCGACACGTCCTCCTGGACCGCGACTTCCTCGGACGTCCCCTTCTTGAGGTTTCCGCCCGCGCCCACGTAGGCGCCCTCGGTGTTCTCCCGGAAGACGACGAAGTCGACGTCCGAGGCGGAGAAACCCTTCAGCGGGCAGAGCCGGTCGTCGAGGCAGCGCACCGGCCGATAGTTGACGTAGAGGTCGAGGGCGAAGCGCGCTCCGAGCAGGATCTCGGCGGCGTGCCGCATGTCGGGTACGCGCGGGTCGCCGAACGCGCCCATGAAAATGGCGTCGAAGTTCCGCGCGAGGTCGTCGAACGCTCCCGCGGGTACGGTTTCGCCGGTCGCGAGATAGTGATCGGCGCTCCAGGGGAAATGGACCGTCTCGACCGGTAGCGACCTCAGCCGCCCGATCGCCTCCAGCGTCTTCACCGCTTCGCGCGTGACGTCCACGCCGATTCCATCGCCGGGGACGACAGCGATCCTCATGCGGGCGGGCGGGACGATAGCATTCTGCGTGCGCTAAAATCCGGATCCATGAACTTCTCCGAGATCGTGCGCGAGGTCCTCGCCGAACACGCCGTCGGACCGGAGCGTCCGACTCCCGCCAGCCTGGCCCGGTGCCTGGCGTCGGAAGCCGATCGGTACCTCGAACGCGTCCGCTTCGACCCCCACCACTACGTCCGCCACCCGGTTCTCCTCTGGGAAGACTGGGAGGTCATGGTGATCGGCTGGGAAGCCGGCCAGATCACCCCGATTCACGATCACCGGGGCGTGCTCGGGGGAATGGTCATCCTGTCCGGCACGGTCGTCGAGGAGCGGTTCACGGTGCCGAAGGAGCTTCCACAACTGGCCGACTCGCGCGTGCGCCCGGAAGGAGATCTCTCCGAGACCGGCCCGACCGTTCTCCACCGCCTGATGCCGCGCTCCCGGTCCGTCTCCCTTCACATCTACCGGCCGCCGCTGCGCACGATGGGGATCTGGGATCCGCGCGAAGGGTTCCAGGAGATTCGCGCGTCGACCTTCGAGGTGGGCGACGAGGTCCTCGCGCGGGCGGTCGCCGCGAGAACGACGGCCGCGCCGGTCGCCTAGGTTCCTCCGGTCCGCCGGCCGTAGATCCAGCCCCACTCTCTTCCCCAGGCGTCTCCGACCCGTTCGACGAGCCTCTCCCCGGCGCGGGGCCGCGACCTCGGCGCGACGATCCGGAACTTCCGTCGAGGTTCTCCTTCCGGCGCATCTCTTCCGAGGCGATCGCGCCACGGATCGAGTCGATATTTGCGCGCCCCCTCCATCGTGAGCGTGTTCTCTCCGAGCGCCGGATCGAGGTCGACGGTTCCGTAGAGGTCCCACCGCGCCGCGGCGCGCGCCAGGAGCGTGTCCTGTCCCCAGAAATCGTCGAACGTGGTCCGCGAGCCGGCCCAGCGGATGATCGCGTCGCGCGCGCCCGCGAAAGACGCGACCGCGAGGAGTCCCGTCAGAGCGATGGCGGCGGACGGGCGCCGCGACGCGCGAAACATCGCGAGGACGAGAAGAGCACCTCCGGCGATCGCGACGGCGGCGGCGTTCGACAGGTATCCGAAGCGGTAACCATTGGGCACGGTCGCGCGACCTCCGGCGACCGTCGCCGCGAAGGCGGCGGCCGCCTGCGCCAGGAGATAGGCGGAGAAGTCGCGGCGGGGACGGAGAAGCGCGTACGCGAAGGAGACCGCCACGAGCGCGCCCCCGATCCAGCCGAGGCGCGAGTGTCCGGGAAGGTCGTGCCGCGGAGTCGGGTCCGGCAGGAACCAGGGAGAGGAAAGCGCATCGGCGGCGACCCCCAGAAACGGAAGGATCGAGCGCGCCCGGCGGACCTCGAGGACGACGTTGTGGTCGGAAGCGCGCGCGAAGTAGGGAGACGTCCTTCCTTTCCGGAGGAGAAAAATCGGCGCCGCTGCGAGCAGGAGGCCGATCGCGAAGGCCAGAGCCAGGGCGGGCCGCCACGGCCTTCCCTGCTCGGGCGCCGGAGGCCACAGCGCGAGTAAGAAGAGCGCCGCCGATCCCACCCAGGCCGCGAGATAGATGTGGGTCGAGATCCCCGCGACGACGCCCGCGAGGGCCGCGAGCGCGAGGCTCCATCGCCGGCGCGCCGCGAGGAGAAGGAGCGCGGCGACGTCCAGCACGGGCGCGAGCACGATCGCGTTCCAGCCCCATCGCGACAGGATCAGACTCCACCGCATCCCGGCGAGCGATAGCCCCGCGAGGACGCTGCCTCCCCGCGGAAGCAGCGCGCGTCCGAGCAACATCGCGGTTCCGACCGAGGCCGCTCCGGCGAGCGCGGACGGCAGCCGCACGCCGAAAACCGTCGTCCCCGCCAGCTCCAGGCAGAGCTGGTAGAACTCGAGGTAGAGCACTCCCACGCTGCCGAACGGCTGCGCGACCCCGTAGGGCGCCGGACGGATCGAGTTGGCGAAGTCGCGCCAGCTTCCTTCGAGCGCAAGAGCCGGCGAGATGAGCGAGACGTCGTCCAGCCAGAGGGGGACCGGAAGAGTGTCCAGCCACGCGAACCGGAAGAGCGCTCCGGCCGCGAGAGCGCCGATGGCCAGCAGCGCGAGCGTAACCCGCCGGAACGGCAGCGGATACGGCGCATCCGGCGCGAAGCGGCTCCGGGCGCACAGGAAAAAGACGGCCGCCGCGAGCCCACCCGCGGCGACGGTCGCTGAAAGGAGCCCGATCCAGAGAACCAATCGGGCCGCGATCCAGGCGGGGTCCGGGTCCAGGAGCAGCGCCGGCCGGATCGCCTCGACACTTCGCACGGCCACGACGCAGGAGACGGCGGCGCCGAAGCAGACAGCTGCGCGCATCTCGGGCCGCGCTGTGGAGCGAGGAGTCCTCACGATCCCCGGACCGCCCGCCCGAAGACGAGGGCCCACTCACGGCCCCACCCGTCGCGCACTCGCTCGACGAGCCGCTCCCCCGCTTCCGCCTGCGCCCCCGGCCGCGCCACGCGAAACTGCCTGCGGAAGGGGGGACCGCGGAGTTCCGCCTGAGGCGCCGAACTCGTCCGAACCTTCCAGTCCGGATCCAGCCGGAAGCGGCGGACTGTGTCGACCGTGGCGTCCGAACGTCCGAGCCCGCGCTCGACCCGGACGCTTCCCCGACTGTCCCAGCGGGCCGCCGCGCGTCCGATCAAGGTGTCTTCGCCGTGATAGCCGTCGAAGGTGGAGCGTGCGGACGGCCAAACGAGCAGCGCGTCCCGCGCCGCCCGGGCGCCGCTCCACGCCACGAGCGCGATCGCAGCGAGCGCCGCGGCCCGGCGCCAGCGGGGCGGAGCGGACGAGACGATCTGAAGAATTCCCGCGGCGGCGGCGACCGCGGTCAACGTCGTCAGGTAACCGAATCGAAATCCGTGCGGGTGGCCGGCCTGGCCGCCGAGGACGGCGGCGGCGAGAGCGGCACCCGCCTGGAGAAGGAGCAGCAGGGAGAGCTCTTCCTTCGGAAACGCGAGCGCGCGGGAAAGAGCGAGGGCAACCGGCACGCCGATCACCCATCCCAGCCGGGAGCGGCCGGGCAGGTCGATCCACCCGGCCGATTCGGGCAGGAACCACGGCGCCGCGAGCGAATCGGCGGCCACGGCGAAGGGCGGCAGCAGGGACTTCGTGTACCGCATCTCCAGGAAAACGTTGTGGCGCGCGGTCCGCGCGAGGTACCCGGAGGCACGTCCGCCGCGCAGCAGGAAAAGGGGGGCGGCCGCCAGAAGGAGGGCGGTGGTGCAGGCAAGCAGCCGGCGCGTGCGCGTCCGCGACTCTTCCTCCGGACGCGCGGGCCAGGCGGCAAACGCGAGAAGAGCGGCCGCCGGCACCCAGGCCGCGATGTGGAAGTGCGCGGCGATTCCGAGGACCAGTCCCGCGGCGACGGCGGGAAGCGCCCGGCCGGTCCGGCGCGACCGGAGCAGGAGGAGCGTCGCGGCGTCCGCCATCGCCGTGACCAGGATCAGGTGCCAGCCGTTGCGCGACAGGATCAGGTGCCACCGCAGGCCGGCCAGCGCCGCCGCCGCGAGCGCTCCGCCTCCCCGGGGCAGCAGCGCCCGGCCCAGCAGAGTCCCGGTGACCAGGGAGAGCACGCCGCCCGCGAGCGATGGAAACCGGAGACCCGTGATCGTGGGGCCGAAGACCTCGAGGACGCCGCGGAAGAGCCGCAGGTAGAGGACACCGATGACCTCGTGCGGATCCGGGACCCCGAAGGGAATCGCCCGGATCGAATTCGCGAAGTCCCGCCACGTCCCGGAGAGAGCGAGCGTCGGACCGATCAGGTTCACCTCGTCCCCCATGAACGGAAACGGCAGCGTCGACAGCCAGACCGAGCGCAGGAAGACGCCGGCCGCGAGAGCCGTCGCGGCGAGCGCCACGGTCGCCGGCGGGGAGAGGGGAAGCGCTCCGGGAGAGACGCGCCCCGGTCCCGACCGGCTCCACAGAAAGAAGGCGCCCGCCGCGAGTCCGCCGGAGGAGGCCACCGCGCTCACGAGAAAGAGCCAGAGGAAGAGCCGCGGGACTGCCCAGGCGGGGTCGGGGTCCGCCAGCAGCGCCGGCCGGATCGAGCTCACGAGGTTGACCGCGACGAAGAACGAGACGCTGCCGCCGACGACGAGTGCCGCGGCTTTCCCGGGTCGCCCCGGAGGGGTCACTTCCGGAAGAACAGGAAGAGATTGACGGCCGAAGGGCCGAGTGAGAAGAAGTCTCCGGAGGTCAGCGGACGGGCGCAGTCCTCTTCCGAAACGCCTCCGAGGTCGTCGGGCTGGGGGACCGGATCGCCGTTCAGATACGTCCCGCACGTCGAGCGCATGTCGACGAGGAGGTAGTGCGGCCCGTCGGTTGCCACCCGACGGACGAGCTTGGCGTGCAGGCGGGAAACCTCCGTATTCAGGAAGGCGTCCGGAGACGAGACGCGGAATCCCGAAACCGGCATCCCGACGCCGATGAACTCCGGCACCTCGCGGCCGATCAGGAGCTCCTCGAAGTCGAGCCGGACGAGCCCCGCGTTGTAGGGTCCCAGGCCCAGCAGATAGTGCCCTCCGGGCAGCCGGATGAGCGTCTTCTCGAGCCGCGCCGACATTCCCGACATCCCGTTGTCGACGAAGGACATGACATCGCGCTGTCGGGATTCGAGCGCTCCCCGGCAGCTCGCGGCGTAGCGATCGTCGGCTCTCATACCCGGGGACACCATTTTCGCACAGCGCGCGCAGCGGGCGCGGCCGAGGCTAGTTCACGGGCTCCGGTTTCTTCGGCTCCTCGGCTCCGACTTCCGCCTCGAGCTCGACGGTCCAGCGCTCCGAGACGTCTTCGGGCAGCTCCGACACGAACCGCGACGGCTCTAGGATGACATCCACTCCATACCGGTCGCGGGCGAGCATCGGATACGTGAACGCGACCTCGTTCTTCGCCCGCGTGACCGCGACGTAGAAGAGGCGGCGCTCCTCTTCGACCCCTTCCTCGGTCGTGGCCGCGCGGTAGCTCGGAAAACGCCCTTCCGAAAGCCACATCACGACGATCCGGCTCCACTCGAGACCCTTGGCCTGGTGAACCGAAGACAGGACGACCCGATCATCCGACGGCTCCCCCGCGGCGACGTCTTCGCCCGACAGCTCGTTGAAGAGCGTGACCTCCTCGAGAAAACCGGGGAGCGACTCGTACTGTTGCGCAAACTGGGCGAGCTGCTCGAGATCGTCCAGCCGCGCCCCCCCGTTGGGAAACTTCGCGCGCGCGTAGTCGGCATAGACCGACTCGACCACGAACCGGATCGCTTCCGCCGGAGACGAACGCAGGGACGGCGAGTCGAGGCGGGTCACGAGCGAGCGAAACGGCTTCAAGGCCGCGTCCGCGCCGCGCGGCAGAGAGGCCGGCTCCCCGAGCGCGCGGAAGGCCACCAGGGGATCCGGTGATCCCGCGATCGCCGCCCAGACGGTCGAGGCGGAGCGCTCCCCGATCCGCGGAAAAATCTTGAGAGCCCGCTTCCAGGAGAGCTCGTCTTTCGGGTTGACGACGACCTTCAGGAACGCGAGTACGTCCTTGACGTGACGCTGCTCGAAGAAGCGGGTCCCGGAGCGGATCTCGTACGGGATGCCGCGTCGGGTCAGCTCGATCTGCAGCTCGAGCGCCTGGTAGTGGGCGCGGTAGAGAACCGCGAGGTCCGCGAGCGCGTCCCCCTCGTCGTGCCACTCGAGCAGCCGCTGCGCGATGAAGCGCGCCTGCTCGGAGACGTCGGCCAGCGGGACGACCGCGGGCAGCGGCCCCTCGCCGCGCGAGGCGCGAAGGTCTTTCTCGAACTGCTTCTGGTTGTGCGAGATCGAGGAGTTGGCGAGCGCCAGGATCTCGGGGGTTGAGCGATAGTTCAAAGTCAGACGGAACACCTTCGCGTCCGGGTATCGCTCCGGGAAACCGAGGATGTTCGCGAAGGACGCGCCACGGAACGAGTAGATCGCCTGCGCATCGTCGCCGACGACCGCGACGTTGCGGCGGATCTTTCCCATGCCGTCGACGATGTCGCCCTGCAGCTGGTTGGTGTCCTGGTACTCGTCGACGAGGACGTGATCGTAGGAGGCGGCGAATTGGGCCGCGATTTCGGGGACCTCCGAGAGCAGACGTTTCCAGGAGAGCAGGAGGTCGTCGTAGTCGCACGCGTTGCCGGTCCGTTTGCGCTCCTGGTATCGCTGGAAGACCCTCACGATCTCCTCTTCGAGCGGCAGAAAGTGCGGGGCACGCTCCGCCAGGACCTCGGGGAAACGGCGGCCGGTGTTGATGGTGAAGGAGTAGAGGTCGGAGAGGACATCCCCCTTGGGGAAGCGTTTCTCGAGCGTCTGGATCTTCAAGTCGGACGTCGCCGCATCGAAAACCTCGCGGGAGTCCTCTTCGTCCAGGATCGTGAAGTTGGGAGAGAGCCCGATGCGGCTCCCGAACCGCCGCAGGAGCCGGCTCCCGACCGAGTGGAACGTGCCTCCCATGAGCCGGCGCGTGTCGACCGAGAGGAGCATCTCGACCCGACGGAGCATCTCCCGGGCCGCCTTGTTTGTGAACGTCAGCAGCATGATGCGGGACGGGTCGGTGCCCGATTCGATCAGCCGCGCGACCCGGTAGACGAGCGTGCGTGTCTTGCCCGACCCCGCGCCCGCGATGACGAGGATCGGCCCCCCGCCCGCGAGCACGACCGCTTTCTGCTCTTCGTTCAGCTCCCGGTCGTAGTCGACCCGATAGGTCCGGGCTCCGACCTCCGTCCGGAGTACGTATTTCTTAATGGGGTCAGGTCTCCACTTGCCACATTGAGGGTCAGGTCTCCACTTGCCACATTGGAGTCTAACTTCTGGGCCTGCAGCTCCTTTGTGACAGGATTTCGGCGATGACATTGAGACTTGTCACTGCCGGCGAATCGCACGGCCCGCGCCTGACCGCGATCCTCGAGGGCATTCCGGCGGGGCTTCGGATCGATTCGGCATTCGTCGACCGTGACCTCGCGCGGCGCCAGCACGGATACGGGCGCGGCGGCCGGATGAAGATCGAGAAGGACCGCGCGACGCTCGAGGGCGGCATCCGAGGCGGGGTGACACTCGGCTCTCCCATTGCGATCGGGATCGAAAACCGCGACTTCGCGAACTGGTCGAAGGTCATGCATCCCCTCGAGAACGACCCCATCGCTTCGGCGGAACGGCGCGTGACCCGACCCCGCCCCGGACACGCGGACCTCGCCGGCGGAATGAAGTTCGGCGCGGGAGACTTGAGGGACGTCCTCGAGCGGGCCTCCGCGCGGGAGTCGGCGGCTCGCGTCGCCGGCGGCGCCGTCTGCAAGCTCTTGCTCGCGGAGTGCGGGATCGAGGTCGCGAGCGGGGTCCTTTCGGTGGGTCCGGTCATCGACCCGGAATCTCCGCGCTCTTTCGCGGCGCTTCAAAAGGTCCGGGAAGACTCGCCGCTGCGGGCGATGGACGCGTCGCTCGAGAAAGAGATGATCGCGGCGATCGACGAAGCCAAGCGCGCAGGCGACACCCTGGGCGGCTCGATTCTCGTCGGCGCGCGGGGCGTGCCCCCGGGTCTCGGGTCGTACACCTCGTGGGACCGTAAGCTCGACGCGCGCATCGGCGCGGCGCTCTTCTCCATCCCGGCCGTCAAAGCCGTCGAGCTCGGATCTTCGATCGAAGCGTCGCGGGGACCCGGCTCGCTGGCGCACGACGAGATCGAGCGGGGACGGCGCGGGAACCTCCGGAGGCGCAGCAACCGCGCCGGAGGCCTCGAGGCCGGGGTGACGAACGGCGAGGACGTGATCGCGGTGGCCTACATGAAGCCGCTCTCGACGCTCGCGCGGGGACTTGACTCGGTCGATCTCGCGACCGGCGAAGCGGCGCGGGCGGCCTACGAAAGAAGCGACGTCACTGCGGTCGCCGCCTGCGGCGTCATCGCCGAGGCGATGCTGGCCTTCGTGCTCGCCGACGCTCTCCTCGAATCGATCGGCGGCGACCGGTTGGACGACGTGAAGTCCCGCCTGACCGCACACCGCGAGCGAATTCGAAAATATTCGCGGGTTTGAGAGCGCTCCGTCTCAACGTTCGTCCTCCGGCAGCACGGCGACGACGCCGAGCTCCCGCCGGTCCGACAGGCCCCGACGCTTTGGGACGAACGACCGCGACAGCTCGAACCGGAACACGCGCGGACGGCCTCCCGCCCAGAGGGTCAGCCGGGTGGCGGCGCCCGGCGCGAGCGTGCGGCGGAAGAGGACCGGTCCCTCGTCGGCGCGCAGATCGATCTCGACCGGCTTTCCGTCGGGCGAGTAGTTCGCGAGCAGAATCCGCTCCGGGTTTTCTCGACCGACCCGAAGCGCGAACCGGCGCCGCGTCCAGCGGAAAGCGCCGCCCGGGCCGACCTCGCGATCGTAGAAGCCGATCCGATTCGCGTAGCGGAACGTCGCAGCCGGATCTCCGGTCGCGGAGACCGCGAAAGCCGCGAAGATCCCGTAGAGGACGACGAGGGCGATCCGCGTCCGAGTGCGGGCAGCCTCACGCAAACGCCGACCGCCGGTCCCGACGAACGCGGCCAGCAGGAAAAAGAAGAATGCGACCTCCGGCGCGAGCCAATGCGAGCCCACGACGAGGACGACCAGAAACGCGAGGACCGCCGCGGCCGCTCCCGACACGACCGGGTCTCTCGCGCGCGCAAAGGCTTCTCTCCCGAGCGCGAGGACGAACGCCAGGGTGAGCAGGACTCCCGCGATCCCGGACTCCGCCAGCGCCTGGAGGTAGGCGCTGCCCGGGTTGTCGCGAAGAGCCAGCCGCGCGCGGTCCGGGCCGGCGAGGTCCGGCAGCCGCCACGCGAAGCTGCCGAGCCCTCCCCCCGCGAGCGGCGACTCGGCAAAGAGCCGCAGCGCGGCGCGCCACAGGATCGGCCGCGAAGAAGCACGGTCTTCGAGCGACAACGACGACCGGAAGAGCTGACCGAGCCGATCGCCGACGTCCCCGGCCGAGCTTCGAGTGAGCGCGGTTCCGATCAGAACGACCAGCGTCGCGACCGCGGCGAGCGCGGCCGCCGTCCGCAGACGCCGGCCGACGGGCGCGAGCGCGACGACCGCACCGGAGCCCAGGACCGCCATCAGGAACCCGCTCCTCGATCCGGAGAGCGCGAGCCCGATCGGGAGCGGCAGGAGCGCGGGCAGCGCCCATCCCGGCCGGTCGCGGCGAATCGCGAGCGCGACGCAGACAGGGATCGCCAGGCCGCAGAGGATTCCGAGCGCGTTGGGGTCGGTCGCGCCGCCGGACAGCCGTCCCGTGAGCTTCCAAAATGGCCGCGCCTCCGCCGCGCCCACGCCGGCGGCCTGGAGAACCGCCACGAAAGCCGACAGCGCAGTGCCGAGGAGCGCCGCGCGGGCCGCTCTCGCCCGCGTCTCCTCTCCGGCTCGCCGCAGCAGGAAGAAGAACGCCGCTCCGGCCACGAGGATCGCGAGCGCCAGCACGGTCTCTCTGACGGCGGCGGCTTCGGGCAGACCCTGGCCATTCACCGTGCGACCGGTCAGGCGACGGACGAGCGCCCACACGGTCTTCGCGTTCGCGACCGCAACCGCCGTCGCGAGGATCCACAACGTAACGAGCGCTCGGAGGGGAGAGTCGAGAAGGGAGGGATCGGGCACGCTCTCGAAGTCGTAGAGGAAGCGGAACGTCCATCCCGCCGCCAGGCCTCCGAACAGGAGCACCGGCCATGCGACCGGATCGGTGGCGCCGGAGAGGCCCGCCAAAAAGCCCGCGACCGGAAAAGCGAAGCAGAAGTCGCGGATCGCGGCGGTCGGCCGGACGACCGCGTCAAGCGCCAGCGCGAGCGCGATCAAGAGAACCGGCAGCCGGTCGGGAGCGCCGCGGGGAAAGCCGACCCCGAGCACGACGGCGCTGCCGGTCAAAGCGAGCGCGAAGAGGAGGAGCCGGACCGGAGTCGCCGGCCGGGGCGCTCTCGGCGCGAGGAGATTCCCTTCCGCCTCGAGGACGGCGCTCACGTCCGGTGGTATTCCTGGAGCGCCGAAACTCCGGTCGCCTCTTCGCGCCACGCGCGGATCCCCTCGACGGCGGCGGCCGCGGCCGAGAGCGTCGTCAGGCACGGGATCTGGAGCCGCAGCGCCGCCGCGCGGATCGCCGCCTCGTCGTAATGCGACTCCCCGCCCAGAGGCGTGTTGACGACCAGCTGGATCTCCCCCGCCTCCATGCGGTCCACCGCGTTCGGGCTCCCCTCGTTGACCTTGAACACGCGCTCCGCTTCGAGCCCCGACTGCGCGAGCGCGTCCCGGGTCCCCTCCGTCGCGCAGAGGCGGAACCCGAGATCGGCAAGCTCACGGGCGATCGGGATCAACGTCTTCTTGTCGTACGGATTGACCGTCAAAAACGCCATCCCCTCGAGCGGCAAGTGAGTACCGATCGCCTCGCACGCCTTGGCGAACGCGTCGCCGAAACGCGGCGAGATGCCCATGACCTCCCCGGTCGACTTCATCTCCGGGCCGAGCAGCACGTCTTCCCCCGGGAACTTGCGGAATGGAAACACCGGCGCCTTGATGAAGAAGTCGACCGGCTGCCGCTCGGGGGGAAGGCCGAGCGACTCGAGCGAGCGGCCCGCCGCGAGAAGCGCCGCGAAGCGCGCCATTGGCACTCCGATCGCCTTCGAGACGAACGGCACCGTGCGGGACGCGCGCGGGTTGACCTCGAGGACGTACAGGACGTCCTGCTGGACGGCGAACTGGATGTTCATCAGCCCCTTCACCGAGAGGGCCGCCGCCAGACGCCGCGTCGCTTGTGCCATCTCGCGGAGCTTCTCCGAGGTGACCTTCCACGCCGGCAGGACGGAGAAGGAGTCCCCGGAATGGATGCCCGCTTTCTCGATATGCTCCTGGATCCCGCCGATCCACGTGGTGTTCCCGTCGGAGAGGGCGTCCACGTCGAACTCGAACGCGTCGTCCAAGAACCGGTCGATCAGGACCGGATGGTCCGGGGCGGCCTCGACCGCGCGCACCATGTAGGACGCAAGATGGCCGTCGTCGAAGACGACCGCCATGGCTCGGCCTCCGAGCACGTAGGAGGGTCGCACCACCAGCGGATAGCCGATCTCGCGCGCGACCGCGAGGGCTTCCTCCGCTGTCCGCGCCTCGCCGTGGGCCGGCGCGCGCAGGTCGAGCTCGTCTAAGAGCCGTCCGAAGCGGCCGCGGTCCTCGGCGAGGTCGATCGAATCGGGCGACGTGCCCCAGATCGGGTAACCGGCCTCTTCGAGCGGACGCGCCAGCTTCAAGGGGGTCTGACCGCCGAACTGGACCAGCACTCCGTCCGGCCTCTCGTTGTCGAGGACCGCGGAGACGTCCTCGAACGTCAGCGGCTCGAAATAGAGGCGGTCGGAGGTGTCGTAGTCGGTCGACACCGTCTCCGGGTTGCAGTTGATCATCACCGTTTCGTAGCCGGCGTCGGCGAGCGCGTAGCAGGCGTGCACGCAGCAGTAGTCGAACTCGATGCCCTGCCCGATGCGGTTCGGACCTCCTCCGAGGATCACCACCTTGGGCCGCTCCGTGCGAAGAGATTCGTTCTCGTCCTCGTACGTCGAGTAGTAGTACGGCGTGTAAGCCTCGAACTCCGCGGCGCAGGTGTCGATCGTCTTGGACACCGGGACGACGCCGAGCTCCATCCGGCGCGTGCGGACCGCCCGCTCGCTCGACCCCATCGCGCGCGCCATCGCGGAGTCGGAAAGACCCAGGCGCTTGGACCGCAAAAGTTCTTCCCGCGAGAGGGCGGCCGGGGATTTTCCGGCGAGGCACTGCTCCTCGCGGACCATCTTCCGGATGGCGTCTAAGAACCACGGGTCGATCCGGGTCCGATCGGCGACCTCCTCGACGCTCATCCCGGCCAGGAACGCGCGCCGCACGTGGAAGATCCGCTCCCACGTCGGAACCTCGAGCTTCGAAAGGATCTCTTCCGGCGGAACGCTCCCCCGGCCGTCGTCCAGACCGTCGCGGCCGATCTCGAGCGAGCGGATCGCCTTGCCGAGGGCCTCCGAGAACGTGCGGCCGATCGCCATCGCCTCCCCGACCGACTTCATCTGGATCGTCAGGCGCGGATCGGCCTTCGGGAACTTCTCGAACGCCCAACGGGGGATCTTCACCACGACGTAGTCGAGCGACGGCTCGAAGCACGCCGGCGTCTTCTTCGTGATGTCGTTGGGGATCTCGTCGAGCGTGTAGCCGACGGCCAGCAGTGCCGCGATCTTGGCGATCGGAAAGCCGGTCGCCTTCGAAGCCAGAGCCGAGGAGCGCGACACGCGCGGGTTCATCTCGATGACCACGCGGCGACCGGTGTCGGGCTCGACCGCGAACTGGATGTTCGAGCCGCCCGTGTCGACGCCGACCCGGCGGATGACCGCCTTCGCCTCGTTGCGCATCTCCTGGTACTGCCGGTCCGACAGCGTCATCTGCGGGGCGACCGTGATCGAGTCCCCCGTGTGAACGCCCATGGCGTCGAAGTTCTCGATCGAGCAGACCACGATCACGTTGTCCGCGTGGTCGCGCATTACCTCGAGCTCGAACTCCTTCCAGCCTTCCACGGACTCTTCGATCAGGACCTCGTGCGCCGGCGACTCGGCGAGGCCGTGGCGGACGATCGCGCGGAACTCGTCGGGTGTGCGCGCCGCGCCGCCTCCCGAGCCTCCCAGGGTGAAGGATGGCCGGATGACGAGCGGCAGACCGATCTCGCGGGCGATCCGCTCCGCGTCTTCGAGCGAACGCGCGCGCCCCGAGCGCGGCACCTCCGCCCCGATCTCGAGCATCGCCTGCTTGAAGAGGTCCCGGTCCTCCGCGACGCGGACCGCCTCGCGGCTGGCGCCGATCAGCTGGACCGACCACTTGTCCAGGATCCCGGCGTCGGCCAGCGCGAGCGAAAGGTTCAAACCCGTCTGCCCGCCGACCGTGGGAAGGAGCGCGTCGGGTCTCTCCTTTTCGATGATCCGCTCCAGGAAAGGAAGGGTGAGCGGCTCGACGTACGTCGCGTCCGCGAGCTCCGGGTCGGTCATGATGGTCGCCGGATTCGAGTTGACGAGGACGACCTTGTACCCCTCGCGCCGGAGCGCGCGGACCGCCTGCGTGCCGGAGTAGTCGAACTCGCAGGCCTGCCCGATGACGATCGGGCCCGATCCGATGACGAGGATCTTCCGGATGTCCGTGCGCTTGGGCATCGAGAGGCCGCGCGAAGTATAAGCGGCCAATTCGAGGTCGCCGCGAAGCGAGCGCGCGACCGGGCGGGTCGGCTAAGTCCGGATGTCTACCGCCACCCGTGCACGCCGGTCAGGCGGCCGCTCTTCGCGGCGCACCCTTCGCGCAACACGGTTCCCGCCTTTCCGAGAGCCAGCAGGTTTCCGCCCGCGGACCGCACGGCGTACAGGTCGTTCTCGGTGCCGGAGTCGCGCAGCGACCACGCGACGCCGTCCGGGCTCTCGGCGCGCACGCCGCTCCCGCCGACGGCGACGAACCGCGAGCCGGTCCACGCGACCGAAAACAGGTTCCGATCCGTCCCGGCATTCCCTCCCGTCCAGGAGAGACCGTCGGGGCTGGTGTAGACCGCGCCACTCTGCCCGACGGCGACGAGCCGCAGGCCGTCCCAGGCGACGTCGTTCAACCCTCCGCCGGTCACCGAGAGGCGCTTCGTCCAGGTCGTGCCGTCCTCGCTGGTGAAGACGAGCCGTGCGTAATCTCCGCCCACCGCGACCCAGCGCGCGCCGCTCCAGATCACCTGCAGGAGCGAGTTGGGATGGATCATCAGAGGGGCAGACCACGTCAGGCCGTCGCCGCTGCCGATCACGGTTCCGCCGCTTCCGACCGCCAGGAAGCGCGAGCCATTCCAGGCCACGTCGTAAAGGGTCTCTTTCGTTCCGGAGTTGCGCCGCGTCCAGGAGGTCCCGTCTTCGCTCGTCAGGATCGCGCCTTGCTCTCCGACGGCGACGAAGCGGGAGGCGCCGAACGCCACCCCGAGGAGCCACCGCTGGACGTCGGAAGCCTGGCTCGTCCAGCTCGCGCCGTTCTCGCTCGTCAGGATCGTGCCGGACGCGCCGACCGCGGCGTAGCCGGACCCGCTCCACGCCACGTCGGCCACGGCGTTCCGGTTGCCGACCGAACGGCTCCTCCAGTCCAGCCCGTCGGGGCTCGCCAGCACGACTCCCCTCCCTCCCACGGCCAGGAACTCGGCGCCGTTCCAGACGAGGTCCGTCAGTTCGACGCGCGTCGAGGACGTCCGGCGGGTCCAGTGGATCGCGTCCGGGCTGTCGAAGATCGAGCCGTACTCGCCGACCGCGACCAGATCCGATCCGGTCCAGACGAGCGACTTCAACGAGACGTGCTGCGCCTGACCGTAGAGAGCGAAGCCCACGCCGTCCGGAGTCGACAGAACGAGCCCGAAATCCGGAAAGCTCGTACCGGTAATCACGAAGCGCGATCCGTCCCACGCGACGGCGTAGAGCTGGTCGAAGATCTCGAACGTGGAACGGGACCAGGAGATGCCGTCCGGGCTCGTGACGATCGCGCCGTAGTCGCCGACCGCCAGGAACCGTCCCGCACCCCACGCGACGTCGCGCAGATTCGAATCGGTCGCCGGCGTCCGGGCCGTCCAGTCGCGGCCGTTGGGGCTGCTCGCGACCGCTCCCCCGTCGCCGACCGCGACGAAGAGGTCTCCGTTCCAGGCGAGCTTCCGGAGCGCCGTCGTGATTTCCGAACGCTGAAACTCCCAGAGGTGGCCGTCCGCGCTCGTCAGGACCGCGCCCCCCTGGCCGACCGCGATGAACTGCGCCCCGCTCCACAGGACGTCGGAGAGCTCCACCTTGGGGTTCGCGATCTCCTGCGTCCAGGCGGCGCCGTCCCGGCTCGAGAGGATCGTTCCGGCGCGACCGACCGCGACGTAGAGGCCATCGCCGAACGCGACCGCGGAAAGGAGGTTTCCCTGCGGAGCCGGGTTCGCCCAGAGCCATTCGCCGCACGACTGCGCCGCGAGAGGAAGGCCGGCGAGCAGAAGTCCGCCGGCGATGACGGCCACTTTCGTCATCCGAGTGAACATGGACCCCTCCAAGGTGGAAATTGTCGTTGGAACGCACCGCGATTATATGGCAACCATCTTGAATGCTCTTCAACGGACGACGTTTCGGTCTTGCCGAACTGCCGCAACCGCTCTCGACCGGGCGGCCGCGAAAGGAGCGAGTCATGAAGAAGGTGATCGCAGGAAGTATCTTCGCTCTTGCGATGATGGGACTTGCCGGGACGAGCCTCATGCAGACGAATCCACCGGTGCAGCGCACCCCGAGAGTCGGCGGAATCCCGACGCTGACACCCATGCCGACGTTCACGCCGGTCGGGGGCGAGCCGACCGCGACCGCAACCGTCCTCGAGGCCGCGACGCCGACCCCGACGCCGTCCGGTGCCGGAGCGCCGACGACTACCGACGAATGCAAGGAAGGCGGCTGGCGCACGTTCACCAACCCGCGCTTCAAGAACGAGGGAGATTGCGTGAGCTACGTCGCCAGCCAGGGACGCGCGGGAGGAAACCCGAAAGGCAGCCCGACGCCGTCTCCTCGATAAGAGCCCGGACTACTCGTACCGAAGCGCTTCGGCGATGTCCACGCGGCCCGCGCGGCGGGCCGGAAGCCAGGACGCGAGCAGAATGACGAGCGCCGAGAAGCCGACGATCGCCGCGAGGTCGAGCGGCCGCACCCGAAACGGGATGTACGAGACGAAATAGATCTCGGCCACCCCGGGAGGGAAGCGCAGCAGGCGGAAAGCCGTCATCACCCAGCACACGAGCGCGCCGAAGGCGATTCCGGCGAGCACTCCGGCACCTCCCAGGAGACCGCCGAGCACCAGGAAGACCCTCGAGAAGAACGTCGGCTCCGCGCCGAGGGCGGTCAGGACCCCGATGTCCCGTTTCTTTTCCTTCACCGTCATCACGAGCGTCGCGACGATGTTGAACGTCGACACCGCGACGATCAGGCCGATGACGAAGAAGAGCGTCGTCTGCTGGATCCGGAGCGCCGAAAAGAGGCCGGTGTTGAGCGACCTCCAATCGGTGACCGAGAACTCCTTCCCCGCCGCTTTCCCGATCTGGCGCGCCGCCTCTTCCGTGTCGCCGATCGTGTCGAGCTTGATCTCGATCACGTTGGCTTTCCCGCTCATGTGAGCGAGGTTCCGAAGGACCTCGCGATCCAGGAAGACCAGGCCCGAATCGGACTCGTAGAAATTCGTGCGGAAGATCCGGGCGACGCGGAAGGGGGCGGTGCGCGCGACGAGCGATGTCCCGCCCGGCGTGTTGTCGGGCACCGAAAGAGCGATCGTGTCTCCTTCGCGCACGTCGAGCAGGCGGGCGAGCTCGACTCCGACCGCGGCGCCCGGAGGCGACCCCGCGCTCCCCCGGGTCAGGATCCGCTCCGCGTCGGGCAGATAGGAGTCGAGCTTCGAGACGCGCCGCTCGGTGGACGGTTCAATCCCTTTGAGGACCACGTCCGTGCCGTCGGGCGTGGCCGAGGAGGACGCGAGCCCCGACTGATAGATGACCCGCGCCGTCGCCCGGACCCGCCGGAGGAGGGCGACGCGACGCTCCGCTGCGGACGGATCCGCTTCGGCCGCGGTCGACAGCGGAAAGAGGACCACCTCGGCGTTCGCGCCGATCAGGTTCTCCCGAATCTCGCGCTGGTATCCGGAGAGGAGTCCCATCGCGACGACGAGTGCCGCCACGCCCAGACCGATTCCGGCGATCGAGAGGAGAGAGACCGAGGACACCAGGCGGGACGACCGCGCCCGGAGATATGAAAGAGCGACCTCGAAAGCGAGCGATTTCATCGCGCCTCGCGCAGGCGCCTCTTCTCCATCTCGCCGATGAACCTCTCGAACAGGACGTTCGCGTCGTGGGGGCCGGGCGAGGCCTCCGGATGAAACTGAGCGGCGAGGATCGGAAGCGTCCGGTGGCGAAAGCCTTCGAGCGTCCGGTCGTTCAGGTTGACGTGCGTGGCCTCGACTTCCGATGACAGGGTCGCGGCCTCCACCGCGAAGCCGTGGTTCTGCGAAGTAATCGCGACGGCGCCCGTCCCCACGTCCTGCACCGGATGGTTCGCGCCGCGGTGGCCGAACTTCAGCTTGAACGTCGTGCCGCCGAGAGCGAGGCCGAGCAGCTGGTGTCCGAGGCAGATCCCGAAGATCGGCTTCCGCGGCACGAGCCGTTCGATCGTTCGGATCGGTCCGGGCAGCGCGGCCGGGTCGCCCGGACCGTTGGAGAGAAAGATGCCGTCCGGATCGTCTTCCAGGACGCGTTCGGCGGGCGCGGTCGCGGGATAGACCTTCACCCGGCAGCCCGCCGCGGTCAGGAGCCGGACGATGTTCCTCTTCATGCCGTAGTCGATCGCCGCGACCCGAAAGAGCTCGCGGGCTCCTCGCGGAGAATATTCGGCCGTCGTCGCCGCAGAGACCGAGAGGGCCAGGTCGCTCCCGATCATCGGCGGCGACTCGCGCACGCGCGCCAGGAGCTCGGAGTCGTCGACCTCGGTCGAGACGCCCGCCCGCATCGCGCCTTCCGAACGGATGCGCCGTACGAGCGCGCGCGTGTCGAGGCCGTGCAGCCCGACCACCCCTTCGCGATCGAGGTATCGGGCGAGGCTCTCTTCGCCTCCCGCGCCGCTCCAGCGCTCCGGAAAGTCCCGCGCGACGAAACCGGCGACGTGAACGCGGTCCGACTCCGCCTCTGAAGCGCGCACGCCGTAGTTGCCGATGTGCGCGGCGGTCATCACGACGATCTGCCCCGCGTAGGATGGATCGGTCAGGACCTCCTGGTAGCCGCTCATCGCCGTGTTGAACACGATCTCGCCGAACGACGTCCCCGGCCGCCCGATGGCCTCTCCCCTCCAGCAGCTCCCGTCTTCGAGGACGAGAAGACCCTTCAAGCGGTTCGCCCGACGACCGGCGCGAGCAGGCGCACCTCGGACATGAGCTGCGCGAACATCTCGGGCAGGAGCGCTTGCGGCCCGTCAGAGAGAGCGGCCTCCGGATGGTCGTGGACCTCGATCAGGAGGCCGTCGCTTCCCGCCGCGATCGCGGCGCGCGACATCGGCAGCACCTTCAGCCGCTTGCCCGTGCCGTGCGAGGGGTCGACGAGGATCGGGAGATGCGAGATCCTCTTGACGTACGGGACCACCGACAGGTCGAGCGTGTTGCGGGTGTGGTTCGCGAACGTCCGGACGCCCCGCTCGCAGAGCACGACCTCGTAATTACCTTCCGAGAGAAGATACTCGGCCGACAGCAGAAACTCCTCGATCGTCGCCGACATCCCGCGCTTCAACAACACCGGCTTGCGCATGCGCCCGATTTTCTTCAGCAGCGCGAAATTCTGCATGTTGCGCGCTCCGATCTGGAGACAGTCGGCGTACTCGGCAACGAGCTCGGCGGTGTCGGTGTCCAGGACTTCCGTGACGATCGGGAGACCCGTCTCCTCCCGGACTTTCGCGAGGATCTTCAAGCCGGCCTCGCCCAGGCCCTGAAAGGAGTAGGGCGACGTCCGCGGCTTGAACGCCCCGCCGCGGTACAGCGTCGCGCCGCCGGCGCAGACTTGCCGCGCGATGTCCAGCGCCTGCTTTTCCGACTCGACGGCGCAAGGACCCGCCACGACCGCCACGCGATGGCCGCCGACCGCCACACCGCCGATCGAAACCACCGTGTCCTCACGCTTCGCTTCCCGCGAAACGAGCTTGTACGGCGCGGTGACCGGAATCACTTCCGCGACGCCGGGAAGGTTCTCGAATGACGCGGATTCGACCGAGCCGCGGTTTCCGGTGACACCAATTGCCGTCCGCTGAGCGCCCGGGATGGCGTGAGCCTGGAGACCCAAGCCTTCGACCGCTTCGATGACCCGGCGAACGTCGTCCGCGGTCGCCGCGGAATCCATCACGATCAGCATCGGGGTGCTATCATTTGTAAGTGAACAAGCCCTGTCAATCGAAGCGTTGCGTGAGGGAAGGCTTCACCGCCCCAAGCCGATCGTGCGGGGCACCCGCTGGCGCGCGCTCGACCTGGCCGCGCTCGTCCGCCACCCGCCGGGAGGCGCGCGCCTGAGCGAAACGCGCGGCACGGTTCTCGCACCCCGGGTTCCCCATGATCCTTGGATTCGACGGTCTTCGTCGACCCTCTCTGGTCCTCGCCCTCGCGATTCTCGGTCTCCTCGTCGTCGGGCCGGCGCTCTTCGCCTGCCCGTACGCCGTCCGGATGAAGGACGGCTCGCGGGTCCTCGCCCGGGTGCCGTACACGGTCAAGGGGACCCGCGCGATCATCACGCTCGAGAATGGAATCGTCACGCAGATCCCGCTGGAGGAAGTCGACGTCGCCGGCACCGAGAAGTTCAACCGCGAAAACTGCGGGAACGTGATCACGTTGAGCACTCCGCCGCAGATGGCGTTTCGGTTGCCCATCCGGGCGACACAGTCGGTTTCGACGCCGTCGAGCCCGGCGCGGCAGTCCGCGCCCGCCCTGCGGAGCGGACCGGCAGTTCGAGGTTTTCGACAGCTCGCACGACCGGCCGCACGCCCTTCGGGGTCTTCGGGTCCGTGACGATCCGAATCGGCGCGGGATCTCTTCGGTGATCCGGCCCGGCCCGACGCGGAGCCCCCGCCGCTCGCTTTCGCCGATGCGCACGGCGGTCGTGCTGCTGGCTCTTCTCGTCGTCGCGCCCGCGCTCTTCGCGTACGTCGTCAAGCTGAAGGACGGCTCGCTCGTTTTCGCGCGCGGGCCTTACATCCTCAAGGGTAAGAACGCTATCATCACGCTCGAGAACGGCACCGTGACGCAGATCGAGTTCGACAAGATCGACGTGCCCGGAACCGACAAGTACAACCGGGAGAACTTCGGCAACGTCATCGCGCTCGAGCAGCCGCACGAAAAAGTCTTCCAGGCTCCGACCCCGATTCCGCAGTCCCCGGGAAACCTCGGCGCGCTCGCGCGGCAGAAGAGAGACCGTCTCGGGGTTCCGGCGCCGGGCCCTCCGCCCGCCAACGCCCGGTCGGTGGGTGGAACCTCCGAGACGTCGGGCTCCGTCGATCCGGTCGTTCAGGCGAGCTTCGTTCGCATTTTCGAGGAGACGGGAATCACGCAGTTCCGGCTTGCGAACTCCCGCGGAAAGACGCGTCTCCTCGCGACCGCCAACTCCGAGCAGGCCGTTTTCAGCGCGCTTTCCGCGGCTGCCCGCGCGATCGCCGAAGCCGCCGAGCGGGGCCGGCCGACGTCGATCGAGATCGTCCTGACCGCCGCTTCGGGAGAGCGCGCCGGTACCTTCGAGATGACTCCCGCTCAGGCGAAGCTTCTGCGGGATCGGACCGTGACGGTCCAGGATTACTTCGTCAAGAGCGTCGTGTTCTAGGAGAAAGCGCCCCGGCTTCGCTATTCCAAATAGTCTTTCGCGTCCCCCCCGACAACCGATAGAAACCTCTCCCCGTACGACAAGATCTCGCCCAAAGTCTCGTCCGCGAAGATCCGCTCGACGCGGTGAAGCGGAAAAAAGACCGTCTCCGGGAACGAGGACGACGGCGCTCCGCGGGCGATCTCGCGCATCCATCCCTCGAACGCGTCGAGACCGAGGCCGCGGATGGTCACCCCCGCCGGGCTCGTCTCGTGCAGAATTCCCCAGAACTTTTCCCGAGGCGCCACCAGATGGACGAGGACGAGCTCGCCGCTCTTCATGATCCGCTCGTTCCTTCCGAGAGCTCGATCAGAACGCCTTGCCCCGCGGAGGGGTGAAGAAACGCGACGCGCCTGCCGTCGGCGCCGGGAACCGGGCTCTGGTGAACGAGCCGGAAACCGCGCCCGCGGAGGTCCGCGAGGGCGCCTTCCAGGTCGGGCACGGCGAAGCAGATGTGGTGAATTCCGGGTCCGCGCTTCGCGAGGAACTTCGCGACCGGAGAGTCCGAACCGACCGGCTCGAGGAGCTCGAGTCTCGTATCGCCGATCGGCAGGAACGCGGTCCTGACCTCCTGGCTTTCGACGATCTCGCGTCGCGTCTCCTTCAGGCCGAGCGCTTCGTAGAGGCCGACCGCCTGGTCGATCGACGACACGGCGATACCGATGTGATCCAGCCGAAAGGCGGAAACGCTCACGCCCGCTCGGCCGCCGGCTCCCGGGTCAGCCTCTCGAAGAGCCGTGTGGCGGCGGAGTAGGGATCTTCCCTCCGCTCCCGGATCCGCCGGATCGCTTCCTCGAGGCCGTTGGATTCCGGAGAGCGCGACTCGAGCGACCGATGGAACCGCTCCTCGAGGAGAGCGACGAGGCGCGCCCTCGCGCGCCGCGCCGCCCGGAAGCCGGCCTCCGGCGAATTCGCCAACCAACTGCGGTGCGACTCCATGGCCTCGACGACCTCCGGGACGCCTTCGCCGCGCGGCGCGACCGTTCGGACGATCGGAGGCCGCCAGGACCGACCGGGTGTCAGGTCGAGCATCATCGCGAGCTCCGCCGACGTCCGGTCGGCGCCTTCTTTATCCGCCTTGTTGACCACGAAGACGTCGGCGATCTCGAGGATGCCCGCCTTGATCGCCTGGATGTCGTCCCCCAGCCCCGGCACGAGGACGACCGCGACCGTCTCCGCCGTCCGAATGATGTCGACTTCGTCCTGCCCGACGCCGACGGTTTCGACGAGCACGACGTCGAAGCCCGCGGCGTCTAAGATGTCCACGGCATCGCTCGTCGCACGCGCGAGACCTCCCATCGACCCGCGCGTCGCCATCGAGCGGATGAAGACGCCCGGGTCGGTGTAGATCTCGGACATGCGGATCCGGTCACCCAGGATGGCCCCCCCGGTGAAGGGGGACGACGGATCGACGGCCACGATCCCGACCTTTCGTCCGCGGGCGCGGTAAGCCTGGGCCATCTTCAGCGCCAGGGTGGACTTCCCCGCTCCGGGAGGTCCGGTCAGTCCGAGGACGCGTGCCCTGCCGGTCTTCGGGAAGATCCGGCGCGAGAGCTCCGGCACGCCGTCGCCCGATTCCGCCGCCGAGATGGCCTGCCCGATCCGGCGGCCGTCTCCCGCGAAGATCCCGGCGACGAGCTCGGACGTCCCCGGCGCCGGGACCGGGCTCACGTCCCGTCCGTCAGCAGGCTCTTTGCGATGACGAGCTTCTGAATCTCGCTCGTTCCCTCGCCGATCGTACAGAGCTTCACGTCGCGGTAGAACTTCTCCACCGGGAAGTCCTTGATGTAACCGTATCCGCCGTGGATCTGCACGGCGCGGTCGGCGACGCGGACGCCGATCTCGCTCGCATAGAGCTTCGCCTGAGCCGACATGCGGGTCGTTTCCTCGCCGCGGTCGCGCGCCTGCGCGGCTCGTTCGGTCAGAAGGCGGGCGGCGTCGATCTCGGTCGCCATCTCCGCGAGGTAGAACTGGATGGCCTCGAAGTCGGCGATCGGCCGACCGAACTGGCGCCGCTCCTTCGCGTACTTCAAGGAGGCCTCGAAGGCGCCGCGGGCCATCCCGATGGCCAGCGCAGCGATCGAGATGCGGCCGCCGTCCAAGATCCTCATCGAGTTGACGAAGCCGTCGCCTTCCGCGCCGAGCAGATTGGCGCGGGGAACGCGGCAGTCTTCCATCACGAGCGTGCAGGTATCGGATGCGCGCATTCCGAGCTTGCTCTCCTTCTTGCCCACCCGGATGCCCGGGTTGTCGAGCTCGACGATGAAGGATGAGATGCCGTGGCGGCCGGCGGAACGATTGGTGACGGCCATGAGAACCGCGACGTGTGCGACCGAGGCATTCGTGGTGAAGTTCTTGGACCCGTTCAGCACCCAGGAATCGCCGTCGGCGACCGCAGTCGAGCGCGTCCCTCCGGAGTCAGAGCCCGCCTCCGCCTCCGTCAGCCCCCAGGCGGCGAGCCACTCTCCGGTCGCGAGCTTCGAAACGTACTTCCGCCTCTGCTCCTCCGTGCCGAACTGAAAGATGTGGTTGGTGCCGAGCGACGTGTGGGCCGCGAGCGAGAGACCGACCGAGCCGTCGACCGCCGAGATTTCTTCGATGACGCCGATGTAGTCCATGTAAGAGAGGCCGGCGCCGCCGTAGTCTTCCGGAAAAATCGTTCCGAGGAACCCGAGCTCCCCCAGCTTCCGGAAGACTTCCCGGGGGAAGCACTGGGCCTCGTCCCATTCCATGACGTGGGGCCGGATCTCCGCGTCGGCGAATTCCCGCGCGGCCTGTCGGATCGCCTGCTGCTCGGACGTCAGAACGGCGCTCATTCCGGAAATTCTAGCGCGCGAGCCTACCGCAGAGAGGGGAGCGCCGCGGGTTTTACGCTGGCGGCAGCGACGATCTCGACTCCCGGATAGTAGTGGCGGAGGATGGCGTCGTAGGTCGAACCGGCGAGAGCCATTCCGTAAGCGCCGTTCTGGCAAAGACCGACGCCATGTCCCCAGCCTCGCCCCAGGAACACGAATTCCACCTCTCCCTGCGGACCTTTCGTCCTCGAAAACGTGAACAGCATCTCGGGGACCTCCAGCGCCTGGCGGACGTCGAAGCCCTTCAGCGTGATCTCGGCCGCGTCCGTCACGACGCGCATCTCGATGACCCGCCCGGAAGGGCTCCTCTTGGCGACCACGAGGTCGCGCACTTCGGTCCCGCTGACACGTGCCGCCATGCGCCGAGCGAGCTCGCGGCCGGAGACCCGCCGGACCCATTCGGTCCAGGAGGATTCGCGCTCGAAGGAGGGACCGGCAGGATCGAGCTCGACCCACAACGCGAGGACCTGGTTTCCGCGCTTCCACCAGCGCAGCCGGTCGCCCGCGCGGAGCGTCAGGGAAGAGGACGCGAACCAGCGGTCGCCGACCCGCCGCGCGAGCGGGAGGTCGGGATCGACTGGTAAGCCGACCCGGCCTTCCGCCGTCCGCGCCCAGACGTTGGCGCCTTCCCGCGAGACGAACCGGCCGGAGACTTCCGTGACCCCGAGGAGCCGCACGGCCGCCGAGAAGAGCAGGCCCGCGTACTCCTCCTCGGACAGGGAGCGGTCGGGACGCGGCAGGAGCTCGGCCGCGCCGAGCCGGAAGCGGAGCAGGAAGGCGTAGGCCTCGCGCGCCGCTCCGGTCAGTCGGCCAGTTGCGGGAGGAAACTCCGAGTAGTAGCGCTGCTCCCGCGCGCCGACGTGGACCGCCCGCGCTTCGGAGAGCTGGAAGGCCAGCCGGCGCGAGCGAGGCCGCCGGGGCCGCCCGGTGGTCGATCCCGGCGAAGCGCTGCGCAGTCTCGACCCAGGCCGCGCGCCCTCCCCCGCCCCGCCGTCGCGAGGAGTGGTGCGCGAGCACGTCGCCGCGCCACTCGAGCGCGCTCCATCCGGAGGGGGGCGATCGGCGCGGCCGCGCGCCCGCGAGGGTGGTCGTCGCGAGCTCGCCGCACTCGACCGAGACGAGGTAAGGCGCCGCCTCGCCGATGAAGACGTTCTCGACGTTTTCGGTCCGGCCGCCGCAGGTCGAGACGAAGAGAGCGTCCGCGAAAGTCCCGCCGGAGGCGAGAACGAGGCCGCGGGTCGAGTCCACCGCGCCATTCGACAGCGGGTCCTCCGCCGAGAGACCGGAGTAGGCCTGGCATTTTCCCGTGCCGCACAGGTCGTAGCCTTCCGACTCGAACTGGCCGCGGTGCGCGAGCGCGTACGTGCGCGCCGCGACGGCCTGCGCCTTCAACGCTTCGATCTCGTCGTAGCGTTTGGGTCCCATCTCCGCCGGGACGACCCCGTAGAGGTACTCGTCGAGGTCCAGGCGATCGACGACGTTCAACGTGCCGCGCGGATTCGTGAGAACGAGGAGGCTGCCGCGGTACGGCTTCTCCTCGAACGAAACGCTCCCGGGCACGCCCGGACCGGACGGCGCGGGAAAGATCTCGATCGGCGAGGCCAGACGTCGCGGCGAGCCGTCCTCGGGAGTGGCGACGATGACCGCCGCCGCGCCGGCCGCGGCTCCTCGGGGGGTTCCCTCGAACACGACCGCATCCCGTCCGGAGCCGCGCACCTTTGCGGCGAACGCTTCCGCGGTGACGCGGGTATCGAAGCTTCCGAGCAGAACACGGTAGACGCCGCGGTCCGCCGAGAAGGCGACCGTGCCGGGGACCTGCAGGTCCGCCGACAGCTTCTCGAGCGCGCGGCGCGCCGGCTGCTCCTGCGAGAACGCGGCGGCCTGCACCGAGAAGCGCGGGGAGCCCGAAGGGACGCCTTCCGGACGGAACACGATCGGACCGCGGAGGAGCTCCGCGCGTCCGCCGGAGACCACGGTCCACGGCTCGCCCGCGGATCCATAAGAGAGCTCGGGCAGGTCGCTCTTCAATCCGACGCGATAGAGGATCCCGCTCGGAAGCGAGGGCGTCGGAACCGGGACGGGCGGCGGCGCGCCGCGGCGCCCGCGTCGCTCGGGGATGGGGGTCGGCGCCGCGGCGGTCGCCGGAGCCGGCGCGGGTCCTGCCGCCGGCTTCGCGGTCGGCCCGGTCGCGCAAGCCGCCATCCCCGCGACCGCGACGAAGAGAAGTGCCGCGGAAAGGAATCGCGGCCGGTTCAAAAGCGGGACCGGACGTGGGTGCCGAGGATTTCCTTTCGGTAGTCCTTTCCGCGCAGAGCGACCAGCGTGCACATCTCGTACAGCCGGCTGCGCAGCCGATAGCCGATCCGATCCTCGAGCTTCTCTCTCTCACCCGACGCGGCGGCCGCGTCGTCTTCGAAGTTCGACGTCGCGATCGTGATCCGCTTGCGGTTGTAGCGCGTGTTGAGAAGGTTGTAGAGCACGTCCAGTACCCAGGGGTGCGGCTTCGAGGCGCCGAGCTCGTCCAAGACGAGCAGCTCGGCCTCGGCGTAAGGGGTCAGCACCGACTCCTTGGAGACGTCCGCATCGGGCCGGAAGCTCGTCTGGATCCGAAGAAGGAGGTCAGAAAAATCTGCGTAGAGAGCGGAGACGCCCTTGGTGAGCACGAGCTCAGAAAGGATCGCGCAGGCGAGGTGCGTCTTGCCGAGGCCGGCCGGACCGACCAGGAGGAGGCCGGACTCGACGGCAGGGTACGACTCCGCAAACTCTCGGGCGATTTCCTTCGCTCGAGCGAGCTCCGGCGTCTGATCGTTGAAGTTCGTGAAGTTGTCGTCGCGATAACGCTCGGGAATTCGGGCGGCCTCGAGCCTCTCCTTCGCGATCGTTTGCGTGCGGCAGGAGCAGGGATGCGCCTGCTTGCGCCCTTCGACCGCTTCCAGGATCCACCCGGTTCCGCCGCAGCGGGCGCACGTCGCGCTCAAGCTCTCCACGGCTCGATTCTAGCCTTCAGTTTTCGGGAAGGCCGGCCTCGATCAGCACGCTCCGTCGTCGAGGGCCCTCGAGGTATCGCTTCAGCTCGGCAAGTCTCTCTTCCCACCGGCTTCTCCGTGGTAGAGCTCGTACGCGGGGCCCGCGTCGGGGATCGCCTGCTCGACCGTCACGAGACAGGTGCCCTCGCGCTCCACGAACGTGAGCAGGAAGCTCAACCCTTCGAGCGGCTCTTCCGTGCGGCGTTCGTACGAAATGTCGCGGACCGCGAGACGTCGGCCCGGCTCGTACGTCTCGATTTTCCCCATGATCGTCGCCCGCGTCCCTCCGTGGTCGTCGGTGAATCCGACCGCCCAGTTGCCCCCTTCGCGGCGGCCGACGAGCGCTCCTTCGCACCACCAGGAGAGCAGCTCCCCTACGCGGGTGAAGGCGTCGAACGCGGCGTTCGCCGTCGTCTCGATCGCGACCGAACGGACGATGGTTTCCATCGAGGTCATGGTAACGCGGGAACAGCGCCGCGTCATTGCGGCCTTTATACTGCCGGGCCCGTGAGTTGCGACGATCCGCGCCGGCATCGAGGCCGCTCTCGCCGACACGACCGAACGCCTCTGGGGCGTTCGCCCGGAGCGCGTCGTTCTCGAG
Organism: Acidobacteriota bacterium; assembly: GCA_003222385.1. Taxonomy (GTDB): domain Bacteria; phylum Acidobacteriota; class Thermoanaerobaculia; order UBA5066; family Gp7-AA6; genus Gp7-AA6. The sequence continues at coordinate 398 of QHVV01000107.1, read as the reverse complement.
CGCCCTCCTTCGCTCGCGCTGGGCGACCTCGCGTCGCCGGCGGCCTTCGATCTCGCGAAGACGCTCAAGAAGGCGCCGCGCGCGATCGCCGCCGAGCTCGCCGGCGCGGCGCAGCTTCCCGACGGCGTGCGGGAGATGCGGGTCGAAGGGGGCGGATATCTGAACTTTTTTCTGGATCGGGGCCGGCTCGTCGCCGCGATGCTGGCCGGATCTCCGCCGCTCCCCGCGTGTCCCGGGAAAGTCATCGTCGAGCACACCAACATCAATCCGAACAAGGCGGCGCACATCGGCCACCTGCGCAATGCGGTCCTGGGCGACGTCCTCGGCCGCACGCTCTCCTTCCTGGGACGATCCGTCGAGATCCAGAACTATCTGGACGACACGGGAGTCCAGGTCGC
>QHVV01000202.1 GCA_003222385.1 Acidobacteriota bacterium | reverse complement strand
AAGGCGGAGGCGGCGGTGAAGATGACCACGCCGACCGCAAACAGGTTGCGCGGGCCGTAGATGTCGCCGAGCCTCGCCGATGTGATCAAGAGCACGGCGTAAAGCAGGCTGTAGGCGTTGAGCACCCACAGCACCTGATCGAGGCTGGCGTGCAGCCCGTCGAGGATCGACGGGATCGCGATGTTGACTATGGTCAGGTCGAGCAGCGTCATGAAAAGGCCGAGCACGAGGACGCCGAGCGCGGCCATCGGGTGATTGCGAATCCGGGTCATGGGTTTCAACTCCTTGTCGAATTACTTGAATGCGAGCCGGACGAGGTCGACCGCGGTTGCGACCAGGACCAAGAACAGGCCGAGTCCGACCGGGGATGCCCAGCCATGCCAGGCCCCGACGACCGGGTCCATCTCCTGGAATTGACGTTGCTGTTCGCTCATCTTCTCCTCCTTATCTAACGATGTTAGGTACCAGTGGTGGTAATATACCCCTAACGGCGTTAGGAATACAACCATCACTACAAGTTTTAGAGGAGAATCATTCGAGTGAGCCCAGAAGAGGAAAGACCGCACGGACTGACCCGGGATCGGCTGGTCGAGGCGGCCCTGGGGCTGATCAACGAGGAGGGCCTAGACGGGCTTTCCATGCGAGCGCTGGCAGAACGGCTTGAGGTCAAGGCGGCCTCGCTCTACTGGCACGTTCGCGACCGCGGCGAGCTGCTCGAGCTGCTGGCGGAATCGATCCTGGAAACTGTGGTCCAGCCGCGCCGGGGCGCCGGCTGGCGGCAGAGCGCAATGGCGACCGGCGATGCGCTGCGGCGGCGGGTGTCCGCTCAGAGGGACGCCACCCGGATCTTGCTCGAGGTCCCCGACGCCCTGGAGCGGAGCAACACCTACGCCGACCTGAAGGGGCAGATGCAGACGGCAGGCCTGCAGCCGGCCGAAGCGGGCGAGGTGGCCCTGATGGTGATGACCCAGGTCATCGGCGAGCGGACCCCGGCTGAAGGGCCCATGCCGGAGGGCGGCGCCCCTGCGTCGATTGCCGTCGACAGCGGGTCGCGCGGCGTGATCCTCCGGGCGGGTCCGCCGGACATGGATGCCCTGATTCAGGTCCCACCAGATCAGAGCGGCGCCGCGCCGGCGATCGTGCGGGGCGAGCAGGTGGTCGTGCGGCGTCTACGCGGTGTGGGCCGCGCAGAGATCGAGCTGAATCCGCGCCGGCCGTGGAGATTCAAAATCCAGGCGCCGACCTGGAACACCGTGCTCGATGTCGGCGGACTCGATGTGCGCGAGATCTACGTCGACAGCGGCGCCACCAACCTCGAGTGCTTCCTGCCGCAGCCACGCGGTGTCGTGCCGATCCACATCTCGAGCGGCGTGGTCAATGTTTCGGTGCACCGGCCGCGAGGTACAGCGGTCGTCGGACTCGTGCATACCGGCGCGGTCAAGTTGAAGCTGGACGATTTTTCGACCAAAGTGGCGATATTCGACGTGCACTGGCAGAGCGAGGGGGCGTTGGAGTCGCGGGATCGCTTCGACCTGGATGTCAGCAGCGGCGTGGTGGACTTCAAGATCGACACATACGTCCCGAAAGTCGGACGCGCCGATCCGGCGCCGACGGCGACGAAGCCGGAAGGCAAGGCGGTTTCAGCGCTCGAGATCCTGCTCGATGGCGTGGAGGCCCATGTGAAGTCTCGGCGCTAAAAGCCTGGTTTCCTCGTCGCGCGCAATATTGGCTCGATGCCGGCTGTGCCAGGGAACTGACGCCGCGCGTTCCAGCCGGCGAGTGATTCAATCTCGCCGACGTATTCGTTCTTAACAACCGGGGTTCCTGCGCAGGAAATCGATAAGTAGCCTGCCTCCAAAAGGCCAGGAGGCGCACATGGTTTTCCTCGCCGGCGATCCCGACATCACCCCGATCACCAACCTCATCAACACCTGGATCCACATCGGCCAGGCCCTGGTCGGGTCGATCGGGGCGCTTTCGTTCATCTTCGCTTTCTGTGCAAACCGTAAAAACGCCCCTACTAAGCTCGGGGACGGGTAAAGCCCTGCGTTCGCGCGCTGGGAAGTTTGGATCGGCGCGCTGCTGGTCTTCCTGGCGTCTTCAAGGGCTCGGCTCCCAAGCGCCTCCCCCGGTTCGCGTTGGCCTTAGTTTGCGACCTTGCCATCTGTGACAACACGGTAGTGGTGCGCAAGATACACTTGACAAGCGCTACCGATAGGGAGAAGATCATCCCGTTTCCTGCCGGACCCCTGCAGCACACGGTCCTCCGGCGGATGGCTCGGCTATCGAGGAGGACTTTTGGATTGACCCACGCACCGATATAGGGAGGGGGCTTGAAGCCCCCGACGAGGAGGTCGTACGTGATGGAGCCTTCAGGCACCAACGACGAAATAGTCGAGCGTTATCACCGGATTGCGACGCTGCGCAAAGCGGGGGTGACGCTCCAAGACATCGCCAACCAAGAGGGACTCAGCCGAGAACGGGTTCGGCAGATTCTGGCTAGCGGATTACCACGACAAGCCGGCCGACCGCCAGGAGGTGGCGAGTCAGCCGAGAAAAGGAGAAAAACAGAAATGGCGACGGTTGTAATCGAGGCTCCGCCGGAGTCTCACGTAGAGGCTAGTTCAAGCGCGGAGGGATGGATGAAGGTCCACGCCGTCTTGGTGCCTGGGCGGATGGCTCTGGCCGCAATGGCACCTTCCGAAATGGAGAAGTTGTTCTTCGTCTCAAGCTTCAGCGTCGCGGACCCGATGTCGCCCGCGCCCCGAAAGCACGGGTATCAGCGTGACCCGATGGAACCGCGCATGCCGGGCATCGCGCGGTATTTTCTCGATGGGGATAATCAGTTCCTCATCACGCCCATCATCGTGTCCGTTCGTCTCGACGACGAGGAAGACGTCGAGGAGTTCATCGAGCTCTTTAACGCAGGGGACATCGACGGGATCCACAAGCGATGGCATCGCGGGGTGGTGTCGGTGGTCGATGGCCAGCACCGGTTCCTGGGGCTTGTCAAAGCCCACAACGACGGCCGCGACTTCAA
>QHVV01000204.1 GCA_003222385.1 Acidobacteriota bacterium | reverse complement strand
CCGCTGGACCGCGGCGATCGCGACCATCACGCCGAGCGGACCGTCGTACCTGCCGGCATCGCGCACCGAGTCGAGATGCGAGCCGAGAAGCAGTGTTGCGTCGCCGCTGCCCTCGTACCGGGCGTGGAGGTTGCCGATGTTGTCCCGCCGTGCCGTCATTCCGGCCTGGCCCATCCAGTCCTCTACGTACTGGTGGGCGAGGCGCATCGCGTCGGAGGCGAACGGACGCGTGATCCGGCCTGGCTCCTCGGTGCAGGTCGCGAGGAGGTCGCACCGCTCCATCACGCTCCGGCCGTCCACTACGGCTGAGCTGTGAACGTGATCTCCTGCGCCCCCTGTCGCAGCACGAGCTCGCCAAGCTCATTCAGCCGTTCATTGCCCTCGAAGATCGTGGCGAAGTGGTTGCCCGCCAGCTGTCCGGCCTTGCTCGCGAACAGGGTCCAGCCGTAGGGAAACAGGATCTCGGTCTCGCTGATGCCGCCGGGGTAGAGGAGAAGCTGGCCGGCGGCCGGGTGGCTCGTGTGGTTCTCGTAGCCGAGGCCGAGCTGGAGCTCGCCCAGGGGGATCCACGCCGCTTCGCCGCTCCACCGAGCCTGGATGAGCTGGCTCTTCAAGGGCAGCATCGACTGGAAGACGTGGCATGTCTTGGGCGCCGCCTCGTCCTCAAGTCGCGCCACAAAGCGCAGGTTGCCGACCTTGATCGCTACGAGCATGCGGACATAAAAGTAGCGCCGCTGCCCCGGGCAGCGGCGCTTGTGGTTGCGGCGGTTGGCTTCAGGCTCGCGAGCCTGCGATCCCGGCGGTGCTCGGCGCCCGTCGAGACATCATGTTGAAGGCGTAGTAAAGGACTCCCGTCAGCACGAATCCCACGATGAACGTGAGGTCGCCGATCTGCGGGATCGCGTTGGGTATCGGACCGTTGTAGATCACGCCATTGTCGGAGAAGAGTCCGACCGAAACCACGAGGCCGATCGCCATCGCGGCAGCTCCCTGCCAGCGCCGGTATTTCGTGTCGTAGAACACGCTCTCGTCGCCGTAATCGCCTTTGCGCTGCCAGTAGTCCACCAGGACGACCGCCAGCCAGGGGGCGATCCAGTAGCTGATGAGGAGCAGGAAGAACTCGTACTTGCTGCCCGGGCCGACGTTGGCCTGGCCGACAAGGCCGATGATGTAGCCGAGCACGCCGGCCGCCACAGCAAGCAGCGCACGCCGCTGGCGGAGCGTGAGCCCCATCTCCCGGATGCCGAGCGCGACCAGGGACATGGTGCCGCTGTAGATGTTGATCGCGTTGGCACAGACCGCCCCGACCGCGATGCAGAGCAAGGTGAGGTAGTAGAGAAGGTCCGGCATGGCCACGTGCAGCTGCACCGTGGGAATGTCGGTCGGGCCCCACTTGGTGCCGGACACCGTCGCCAGCGCTGCGCCGGCCAGCTCGATGATGACGCACGAGACGAAAACGCCCATCGCCGCCCAGAAGCCGACCATCGTTCGGTTGACCGTCGGCGGCAGATAGCGCGTGTAGTCGGCCGCGTACGGATTCCAGCCCGCGGCGTAGCCGAAGGTAGCGGTGAACAGCAGCATGAACCCGCCGAACTCGCCGACCACCGGGATCGGCTTGGCGGCGATGCCCAAGTTCGCCTTGCTGAAGATGAAGATCGTGGCCAGCGCGAACACGATGCCTAGCAGAGGCAGCGCCCAGCGCTCGAAGACGTGGATGAAGTTGTGCCCCAACGTTGCGATGGCGACCTGGGCCACGACGATGATGAGGAAGGCGATCGAGAACGGTAGGTTGAGGTTGATCAGTCCGCCAAGCGCCTGCAGGGCGAACGCGCCGCTGACGCTGTTGACGATGAACCAGCCGATCGTGCCTGTGAACGCGTTCAGGCCCGCCGGCAGGATGTTGCCCAGAAAGCCGAAAGCCCCACGGCTCTCGACCATCATGGGGACGCCGAACTTCGGACCCCAGGACGAGAGTACGAAGTGGGTGAGCGAGCCCAGCGCGCTGCCGAGGACGATGGCGATGGCGGTCTGCCAGAAGCTCAGGCCAAAGACGGCGACACCCAGGACGCCGACGAAGACGGTCGCGAACTCGAGGTTCGGCGAAAGCCACGTCCAGAAGAGGTCGATAGGTTTCCCGTGCCGCTCCTTGAGCGATATGTACTCGACGCCACCCGGCTCGACGGTGGCGACCCTCTCCCCGTAGTCGCCCTCCCGAACCGGTACGTGACGCTCTACTTCCTCGACCGTTTGCATAGGCGCTTCCCCTCCCTAAGGGCGACCACCGGAGTACGCCCGAAGTTTAAGGGTGAATTAGGATTCCGTCGAATGCTGGATTTGCTGCTCCGCGGGGCGCGCTTGCCCGGGGAGCTCGAGACCAGGGACATCGGCGTCAAGGACGGCCTGATCAGCGACCTGGAGCCGGAGGCGCGGCACTCCGTCGACCTGGCCGGCGCGCTGGTCACGCCGGCCCTCGTCGAGCCCCACATCCACCTCGACGCCGTGCTCACGGTCGGCGAACCCCGGTACAACGAGACCGGCTCGCTGTTCGAGGGCATCGCCATCTGGGCGGAGCGCGTCAAGCAGCTGACCGTCGAGGACGTGAAGCAGCGGGTTCGGACCGTGCTGCGCTGGCAGCTGGCCAATGGCGTCCAGTTCGTGCGCAGCCATGTCGACGTGTGCGACCCCGAGCTGCGCGCGGTTCGCGCCCTTGTCGAGCTGCGCAAGGAGATCGGCGACCAGATCTACCTGCAGCTGGTCGCGTTTCCTCAGCAGGGGATCATGTCGTTCGAGGGCGGCGAGGACCTGATGCGGAAGGCGATCGACCTCGGAGTCGACGTCGTCGGGGCGATCCCGCATTTCGAGCTCACGCGGGAATACGGCGAGCAGTCGATCAAATTTGCCTTTGCGCTGGCTTCCAACAAAGGCTTACGCGTCGACATCCACTGC
>QHVV01000195.1 GCA_003222385.1 Acidobacteriota bacterium | reverse complement strand
GAGCGCCCGCCGCCACTGCTCCGAGAACGGCGGCCACGGCGAGCGCCCAGGGGAGCCACGCGCGCTTCGGCGTCGGTGGCTGGATCGCTCCCGTTCCGCTGGCAGGTGAGCCCGCCTCCGCGATCCAGGCGAGCTCACGCATCAAGTCGTGCGAGTTCTGCCATCGTTCTTCCGGATCCTTGGCGAGACACGTCTTGACGACGCGATCGAGGGCTGGCGGCGTCATCGGCTGGAGGGCCGAGATCGGCGGAGGTTCGTGCTCGAGGATCGCCGCGATCAGGCTCGCCTGGCTCCGGCCGGTGAACGCCTTCTGGCCCGTGACCATCTCGTAGAGGACAGCGCCGAACGCGAAGATGTCGCTTCTCGCGTCGGCTTCCTTCCCTTCCAGCTGCTCGGGCGCCATGTACTGATACGTCCCGAGGATCGTGCCCTCGCGCGTGAGATCGGAGCCGCCCATTGCCGTCGGAAGTGACGTCACGCTCGCGGGCCGCGTCGAAGGACTCATCACCTTTGCGAGGCCGAAGTCGAGCAGCTTCACTCCGGACTTCGTGAGCATCACGTTTCCGGGCTTCAAGTCGCGGTGGACGATCCCCTGTCGGTGAGCTCGATCGAGCGCGTCGGCGATCTGGATCCCGCAGCGCAGAGCCTGATCGAGAGGAAGAGGTCCTTTCGCCAATCGGTCCGTCAGCGTCTTTCCTTCGATGTACTCGATCACCAGGTATTCGGTCTCGCCTTCGCGCCCGACGTCATAGAGCGCGCAGATGTGGGGGTGGGAGAGCTGCGAGATCGTGCGGGCCTCACGCTCGAACCGCTGGCGAACCTCTGGCGAAGAGGAGAGATGAGACGGCAGGACCTTCACGGCGACCGTCCGCTCGAGCCGCGTATCCCTGGCTCGGTAGACTTCCCCCATTCCGCCCGCCCCGAGCGGGGCCAGAATCTCGTAAGGGCCCAAGCGGGCGCCCGCTGACAGAGTCATTGAAGCGCGGAGTTCCTCGCGACGATCTTAGCTCCCGTCGGCGCAGAGGTCCGGCCGATGGTCTACGTCTTCCCGGACCGGGCCAGCCCGAGCTCCTTCGAGCGCGCCGTCGCGACTTCGACGGCGTCCATCAAGATGGCGCGCAGTCGGTTGCGTTCCAGGCTGTGGAGAGCGGCAATGGCGGTTCCGCCGGGCGACGTGACGAGATCCTTCAGGATCCCGGGGTGCGTCTTCAGGACTTCCGCCATTTTCGCGGCTCCGAGAACGGTCTGGATGGTCAGAGCCGTGCTGACGTCCCGCGAGAGCCCGACGCGCACGCCGGCGTCGGAGAGTCCCTCGATGATCTGGAAGATGTACATGGGACCGGTTCCGGAGAGGCCGGTGACCGCGTCGAGCTGATACTCCGGAAGCTCGACGACCGTTCCGATCGACTCGAAGATCCGGCGCGCCTCCGCGGCGTGCGCGGATTTTGCGTGACGCCCGAGACAGAGCACCGTCGCGGAGAGCCGCACGACCGCCGCGACATTGGGCATGGCGCGGATGACCGGCACGGACGCGGCGAGGACCGTTTCGATGTGCGCGGTCGGAAAGCCGGCGGCAATCGAGATCACGAGCTGGTCCCGTCTCAAGGCGCTCTTGATCTCGGTCAGGACCGGCTCCAGGATTTGCGGCTTGACGCCCAGGATCAGGACGTCGGCTTTGAGCGCAACCTCGATGTTCTGCCCGAAGACGCGGATGCCGAGCTCCCGCGCCAGCGCGGCGGCCTTCGATTTCTTCGGATGCGAGGCAATGAGTCGAGTTTTCGTTCCCCACTCCGAGGCGAGGATGCCCCGCAGCAGGGCCGTTCCCATGTTTCCGGCGCCGATGACGCCGATTCTTCTTGCCGTCATTTCCCCTCCTCCGGGGACAGACCACGGTTTTCGCCAGAATCCCCCCTCATTAAGGTATCGGTGAAAACCGTGGTCTGTCCCCATGAACGGTGAATGAACGAGCAGCCTGCTTCAAAAATCTGCACTCGAAATCCAAAAACATTCATGCCTCGAGACCGCTCGATTCAGTTTGTCATTGCGCCCCCGGAGGATCTAGGCTCGACGGGTATCCGCTGTTCCCGGATAGCCCACATGAGCCCAAAAAACCCGCGGGCGGAAATCTTCTGACGCATTCGAAGTCGCTGTGGAGTTTTCGAAGGAGGCGTGCATGAAGTCTCGATACCGATTCGTCCTCGCTTTTCTGGTGTGCCTCGTCTCGATGATGCCACTCGTCGTTCTTGCACAGACGACCGGCGTCATCGTGGGAACCGTGACCGACGCGGAAGGGAAACCGCTCCCCGGTGTCTCGGTCGAGGCGACGAGTCCCAACCTTCAGGGCAGGCGGACCGCCGTGACCTCCAACGACGGACGTTATCGTCTCGCCAGCCTCACGCCGGGTGTGTACAAGGTCACTGCTTCACTGGAGGGTCTGGGCAGCGTCGAAAGGACGACGCCCGTCTCCATTGACAGCACGTCAACGGTAAATCTCAAGCTCCAGCTTTCCGCCAAGGAAGCCGTGATCGTCAGCGGCGAGACACCGCTCGTCGACACGACTTCGACGACGGGCGGAACCAGCTACACGAGCAAGGTCATGGAGAAGCTTCCACTGGGTCGCAATTACGCGGAGATCATTCGATCGAATCCGGGCGTCAACGAGGATCAGGGCGACACTCAGGGAAGGGCTTTGTCGCTGACGGTCTACGGAGCGACATCGGTCGAGAACCAGTTCATCATCGACGGAGTCAACACGACCAACGTCATTCGCGGCTTCCAG
>QHVV01000039.1 GCA_003222385.1 Acidobacteriota bacterium | reverse complement strand
CCGCCGCCCAGGACCCCGATCCCCGAAATGAGCTGAAAGACGAACCAGATCCCGATCGCCCAGATCGCGGTGACCTCCTGGATCGTCCGGAAGACGATCACCCGGACCCGGCGTCTGGGGAAGAGCAGGAGGTATCCGGCGAGCACTCCGGAGATCGCGCCGGAGGCGCCGAGCGACGGCAGGTAGGGGTTGCCCCCGAAGGCGACGGTGGAGAAGACGTGGGAGAGCCCGGCGATGACGCCGCAGACGAGATAGAAGATCAGGTACCGGAGATGGCCGAGGGCGTCCTCGACGTTGTCACCGAAGATCCACAGGTAGAGCATGTTTCCGAAGATGTGAGCGATTCCGCCGTGCATGAACATCGACGTGATCAGCGTCAGGTAGACCGGTATCGGCGTCGGCTCCAGCTGGACGGTTCCGGCGACCTCTCCGCTCACCGGGTCCTTGATCGTCACCGGCTCGGCCACGTCGTGGCCCGTGACGATCTCCTTCGGAACCGTCGAGAACGCGTACGTGAACCTCTCGTTCGAGCCCAGGCCCTGGAAGAGAACGAACACGAGGACGTTCACCAGGATCAGCAGATAGTTGACGACCGGGGTCAGGGTCCGATCCGAGTTGTCGTCTCCGATGGGAAGCATCTCCGCAGCCCTCCCTCGCGATGTCTCTACCTCTCGAGATAGGTGTACCTCGGAAACACCGCCTCGAACTCCCGGTAGATCGACTGGACCTCGCCCTTCTTCATCCCCGCGCCGGAGGCGCGGACCAGCTGTTCGTGGATGGAGTCGAGGATCTGCGTCCGGTCGTAGTTCATGTACTCGAGCACGCGCTCGCACGTCTCGCCCGGCAGAACGTCCTCGATCTCGGAACGCCCGTCCTCATCCACCCGGACGAGAACCTCATGCGCTTCGCCGAAGAGGTTGTGGAGATCGCCGAGCACGTCCTGATACGCGCCCATCAGGCAGAACCCCAGGTAATACGGCCGATCGTCGCGGAACGGGTGGAGCGGGAGCGTCTCGTCGATGTCCCGCAAATCGATGAATCGCTCGATCTTGCCGTCGGAGTCGCACGTGATGTCCGCGAGGGTCGCGAATTCCGTCGGCCGCTCGTTCAGACGGTGGATCGGGAGGATCGGAAAGAGCTGGTCGATCGCCCAGGAATCCGGCAGGGACTGGAAGACCGAAAAGTTGAGAACGTACTTGTCCGCGAGCATGGTCTCCATGTCCTCGAACTCTTCCGGGATTTCCTTCAGGGTCTTCAGGTCCCGGTGGATCCGCTCGCAGATCTGCCAGAAGATGATCTCTCCCTTCGAGCGGTCCTCGAGCGAGAGATGTCCGAGGTTGAAGAGCGTGAACAGCTCCTCCTTGTACTGCAGGGCGTCGTGGTAGCTCTCCCGGAGATTCTTGGCGTTGACCTCTTTCAGGATCCCCGCGAGCTCCTGGACGACGTTCGGATCCTTCGCGGTCACCCGGACTCTGCGCCCCTGCTCGATACGATCGGCGACGTCGAGCACGTTCGTGATCAGGACCGAGTGAAACGCCGTCACCGCGCGGCCGGACTCGGTCACCAGGGTCGGCGGAGGCACGTCTTCCTCCTCGCAGATCGACTTGATCGTGTAGACGACGTCGTTGGCGTACTCCTGTACGGAGTAGTTCATCGACGAGTCGAACGCGGTCTTCGAACCGTCGTAGTCGACGCCCAGGCCGCCGCCCAGATTCAGGTAGCGAACCGGAACTCCGAGCGCCCGCAACTTCGAGTACACCCGGCCCGCTTCGCGGATGGCGTCCTTGATTTTTCGGATGTCGGTGATTTGCGAGCCGATGTGGAAGTGCAGCATCACCATCGCGTCGAGCATGCGCCGCCGCTTCAGGATCTTCACCGTTTCGAGCATCTCCGGAGTCGTCAGGCCGAACTTCGCCGCCTCGCCGCCGGACTTCGCCCACTTTCCGGAGCCGCGCGCGTACAGCTTCACGCGCATCCCCAGGAGCGGCTTCACCCGACGCTGCCGGGCGACCTTCAGGATCCGATCGAGCTCCGAGACTTTTTCGAGGACCAGCACGACCTTCTTCTGCATCCGGATGCCGTTCAGGGCCATGCCGACCAGGGCGTCGTCCTTGTATCCGTTGCAGACGATGAGCGAGTCGGGGGAGAGGTCCGCGCCGATCGCGGCGAGCAGCTCCGGTTTGGATCCCGCTTCGAGGCCGTAACCGTAGGGACGGCCGGCCTCGATGATCTGTTCGACCACGACCCGCTTCTGGTTGACCTTGATCGGGAAGACGCCGCGGTAGACGTTGCCGTACTCGAACTCTTCGATCGCGCGAGCGAACGCGTTGTTCAGGTCGGCCACTGCCGAGGCGAGGATCTGAGGGAACCGGATGATGATCGGCGGGCTGATGCCGCGCAGCCCGACTTCGTCGACGATCTGCTTCAGGGCGACGCCGCGGTCCGGCTCCCGCGTCGGGCGGACGACCAGGTTGCCGTCCTCCGAGACGTGGAAGAAACGTTTTCCCCAGTGCGGAATGCCGTACAGAATCGACGCGTCCTCGAACTGCTCTCCCGGACGGGGACGGACGGCGGGCGGCACGGGTTGCGGCCGGCGGATCGGTTTGGGAGCGGCCATGAGACAGATGCTAACTCGATCGCGGCGCGGCGCAAGGCGTGAGTTGGTCGAGCGACTCGTCCCCTCCTAGATCCCGCCTTCGTCGAGTTGCTTGCGGTCTTCACTCGTGCCCGGACTCTTGCGGGGCGTCTCCTCTTCTTCGGGCGAAATGATCCGGCCCGTCCCGCCCGCGCGTCCGGGAGCGCTTTCGCGATCCCGGGTCCGCTCTCGAGTCATTTCTTCACCGGTCGCGTCGCCCGGCTCACCGCCTCTCTTGCGACGCCCCGCGATCTCGTCTCTCGCCATCGGCCACCTCCCACGTCGGCTCGGCTGCACCTTCCATGCCGCTTCGGAGCCGGACATCGAGCTGCGTCGACGGCAGCGCGATGCCGCGGGCGGCGAGGGCCTCGTAGACCAGGTGATTGAGCTCGCTCCGGAAAGAACCCGCGCTGTGGAGCAGCTTCGACGTCCAGCAGAGCAGGTCGAACTTCAGCCCGGCCTCTCCAAACTCGCGGAACTCCACGCTCGGAGGAGGGTCGGGCAGGACGTTCTCGGAGCGCCCCGCGGCCGCGAGCAGCGCCTCTTCGACCCGGGCGGGATCGCTCCCCGACGCGACGACGATCGGCACCTTGTAGCGCACGCGGCGCTGACCGAAGCTGCGGTTGACGACCATTTCACTGATGAACTTCGAGTTCGGAACGATCAGGTGGATGTCGTCGTTGGTGCGGACGACGGTCGCACGCGCGCGGATCTCCGTGACGTCCCCCACGACTTCGCCGAGCTCGATCGAATCGCCCACCTGGATGGGGCGCTCGAGAAGGATCACGAGGCCCGCGACGAAGTTCTTCACGATGTCCTGGAGCCCGAACCCGAGCCCGATTCCGAGTGCGCCGCCGAACACCGCCAGGGTCGTCGCGTTGACGCCGAGCGGCTGGAGCGCGAGGAGAACGCCCAGGAACAGGATCAGATATCCGATGACCCGGCCGATCGCGTAGCGGGTCCCGATCGCGATCCTCGTTCGGCCGAGCAGCCGGTCCGCGATGAAGTTGCGGGCGAGCCGGGAGAGCAGCAGGCTCGCGGCGATGATCGCGAGCGCGATCAGGAGGCTGGAGACCGTGACTTGGGTGTCGCCGACCCGGAACAGGCGCGTGGAGAGGAAATTGCCCACACCCCTGCGAGGTGCAGGATCGGTGCCCCCGAGGCGGCCGTTTACGGTTTCGCGAGCAGCTCCAGCGCGGAAAGCGTCATCGCCGTCACCCCGGCCTTGATGGTCGGCTCGGGATCCGGCGCGAACTCGGAGGAGTGGAGCGAGGGGAGCGTCGCTCCCGACGCCTTCGCCGCGTCGTACTTCTTCCGCTCGACGGCGCCGACCCACAGGATCGCGGACGGGACTCCGGCTCGTCCGTACTCCGAAAAGTCTTCCGCGCCCATGACCGGCTCGCGCTCTTCGACCCGCGCCGCCCCGAGCGATCGCGCGAGCATCGCCGAGAGCCTCTTCGTCAGCGCCGGATCGTTGTAGACCGCGGGAGTTCCGTCGACGATCTCGATCTTCGGCTCCCTCGGCGCGCCGGCCGCCGCCGCCTCGCCCTTCGCGATCCGCGCGATGGCCTCGAGAAGGTGCTTGCGAACGTCGTCCTTGTAGGAGCGGACGGTCAGCTGCAGCTTCACTTCGTCCGGAATGACGTTGTGTTTGGTGCCGCCGTGGATCGATCCTACGGTGACCACCGCCGGGTCGAGTGGATTGTTCTCGCGCCCCACGATCGTCTGCAGGGCGACGACCGTTCGCGCCGCGATGACGATCGGGTCCACGGTCCGGTGAGGGTACGCGCCGTGCCCGCCCTTGCCGTAGATCGTGACATCCACGGAGTCGACGTTGGCGAGCGCATATCCCGGGACCCCCGCGATCTGCCCGGCGGCCATCTCCGCGTCGTCGTGGAACGCGATCGCGAAGTCCGGCTTCGGAAACTTCGTGAAGAGGCCCGCGGCGAGCATCTTACGGGCGCCTCCGCCCATCTCCTCGGCGGGCTGGCCGACCATCATCAGCGTGCCGCGCCATCGGTCTCTCGCCTTCGAGAGCAGCGTCGCCGTCCCGATCCACGAGCTCATGTGGACGTCGTGGCCGCAGGCGTGCATGACCGGGACCGTCGCGCCGGAGTTGTCTTTCGTCGTGATTTTGCTGGCGTACGGCAGGCCCGTCTTCTCTTCGACCGGCAACGCGTCGAGGTCGGTGCGGATCATCACGGTCGGCCCGGCGCCGTTCTTGAGCAGCCCCACGACCCCGGTCCCCGCGATTCCCGTCGTGACCTCGAACCCGAGTGCGCGCAGCCGCTCGGCCAGCCTGGCCGCCGTCTTCTCCTCGTGAAAGGAGAGCTCCGGGTTCTGGTGGAGGTCGACGTACAGGTTCCGCAGGTCCGGATAGAGCGCGTCGAGTCCGGCGAGCGAGGCGCCGCCGGGAGACAACGCGTCGACGGCCGAGAGAAGGGAAGCGAGACAAGCGGCGGCGATCGCGATTGCGAAAGTGCGTTGCAAGGGGCCTCCTCGCGAAACGAGAACAGACGCGCGGCGCGCTGTCAAGAAAGGCTATGCGACACTTCGCGAGATGACCGGATCGACCGCGGGCGAGCGCGCGCGCCCCGGGGCCATCGCGAGCCTGCGGGCGGCGCTCTCTTCCCGCCGGATCGCCGCGGTCACACTCCAATCCTTCTCGTCCGGCCTCCCGCTCGGCCTGATCTGGATCGCCCTGCCCGCCTGGCTGGCGTATCGCGGCGTGGACATCAAGACCATCGGGCTCTTCTCGCTCGCCCAGGCTCCCTGGACGTTCAAGTTCCTCTGGGCGCCGCTCATGGATCGGTACCGCCTGCCGGTGCTCGGCCGCAAGCGCTCGTGGATGATCGTGTGCCAGGTCTTCCTCTTCGCGGGCATCGCGCTCCTCGCGACGCAGGCCGCGGACCCGCAGGTCGCGATGGTCGCGGCGCTGGCAGTCTTCATCGCGTTCTGGTCGGCTTCGCAGGACATCGCGATCGATGGATACGCGGTCGAGGTGCTCGAACGGAGCGAGCAGGGGCTCGCGGTGGGCGCCCGCGTCGCGCTCTACCGCGCGGCGACCCTGATCGCCGGCGCGGTCGCGATCACGGTCGGAGAGAGGCTCGGGTGGAACCGGGTGTTCTGGGGCCTCGCGTTTCTGTTCCTGCCGCTCATGGCAATCGTCGTCTGGTCTCCCGAGCCCGCCGTCGTCGCGCCCCCTCCGCGGACGCTCCGGGAGGCGGTGTTCGACCCGCTTCTCGACATCTTCCGCCGCTCGCGCGCCCTCCAGATCATCGGCTTCCTGCTGCTCTACAAGTTCGGAGAGAACCTGGCCACCGCTCTCACCCGGCCGTTCCTGATCCAGAAGTGCTATTCGCCCGAAGACGTGGGGCTCGCGACCGCGACGATCGGCCTCGTCGCGATCATCATCGGGACCTTCTTCGGCGGCCTGATGACCGAGCGCATCGGGCTCGGGAGAGCGCTGTGGCTCTTCGGCGCCATCCAGGCCGTGGGTTTTCTCGGCTACGTCGCGGTCGATCGGCTGACGCCCGGAGCTCCCTGCGCCGGCGGCCTCCATCCGCTCGGAACGGTGCAGCCGCTCTCCCACCGGCTCACCATGTACGGCGCGATCGCGGTCGAGAATGCCTGTCAGGCGATGGCGACGGGAGCCTTCGGCGTCCTTCTCCTGCGCCTGACCCAGAAGCAGTTTTCCGCCACCCAGTACGCGCTCTTCTCGAGCATCTTCGCGCTGGGGCGCACGCTCGCCGGACCGCCCGCCGGGTTCCTCGTCGACGCGCTCGGCTGGACGCCGTTCTTCCTCGTCTCGACGCTCGCCTCGATTCCCGGGCTCGTTCTGCTGCATCGCTTCTCCCGGTTCGGTGGGCGGGAGCCGGAGATCGAGGACGTCCGTCCGGTCGAGCGGCGGCCCGTGACGATGAGCGCGCTGACGGTCCAGGCCCTCGCGGGAATGGCCGCCGGAACGCTCTTCGCGGGAGCGCTCTCCGCTCTGCTCGCCGCGTTGAAGTCGGCACGCGCGCATCCCGGGTCGCCTTTCGGTTTCGCGGCGGAGGCGGCGCGTCTGGTCTCTCCCGATTCGGCCGCCGGCTGGTTGCGGCTGGCGGGAATCGTCGTCGCGGGACTCCTCTGCGGCGGCGCGGCGGCGGCTTTCATCGCGGCGCGGCACGGCGTTCGCTCGGCCGGCAAGACGTAGGATGACCGCTGAGATGACGAGGCGGACCGTTTCCCTCGCGCAGGCCCTGTTTGCGGTGTTCCTTCTGCTGGTCTGGAAGGCACCAGTGTCCGCGGGCCCTCGGACCCGGAGCCCGACACCGTATTACGGCATTCCCCGGCTCGCCCCGGGTCTGTTCTGGGTCTCTTCGGTTCCGATCGGTCTCGAGGTTCACAGCGGCGACAGCCCGACACCGCTAAAAAAGGTTCTCGGTCGAACTCCGCTCCTCGTGAAGGCTCGAGACCTGGACCGCTTCGTGACGGTGACCATCCAGAAGGCGGAGTTCGGTAAAGACCTCCCGAACATGCTGGCATTTCTCGATTTCACTTGCAGGATGACGCACAGCACCATCTTTCAGGGGGTGGACGCCGGAGGCAAGGAAATCCAGGAAGATCGGGCACGAGCCATCACGTATCCCGTCCGTCCCGACAGTCCGGTGATCATCGCTCTTTTCCAGACGAAAGATCACTCGCTTGCCGATCTCGACCGTCTTTACCCGCCCGGAGCCAACTTCCGGTTCTCGGAACAGAATCTGCCGGAACGTCTCGCGAAGAAGGGA
The DNA here is from genome assembly GCA_003222385.1 of Acidobacteriota bacterium. Lineage (GTDB taxonomy): Bacteria > Acidobacteriota > Thermoanaerobaculia > UBA5066 > Gp7-AA6 > Gp7-AA6. The sequence goes on along the minus strand of QHVV01000039.1, from coordinate 3,746 downwards.
GTGCCGCCCGAATTCATTTCCGCCGGAATTCGACTGCTCCATCGGGGCGGCAAAATCGCTCTGCCGAGCGCTCGGGGCTGGGACGTCTGGTCGATCGCAGAGGTGACCCCATCTGGTCAGGTCGAGTTGCTGGATCCGCCTGTCCCCGCGAAGTAGCTTCTCGTCTCCGGCGGGAAGGAACCGTTCCCCCATAATCCTCTTGCGGTGCGGTACGTCCTCGGGATCGACGCGGGAGGAACCAAGACGCGCGCGCTTCTCGCCGACGAGACGGGACGCGTCGTCGGCGGAGCGCTCGGCGGAGGCGCCAACCTCCGGACGCACGGCGAGCTCGAGGTCGAGAAGGTGCTGCACGCCGTGATCGAGGAGGCCTGCGCCGGCGCCCCCGCGCCGCCGGAAGCGGTGGCGCTCGGCATCGCCGGGGCCGACCGCCCTCCGGACGAGACCGTGCTGCGGGCCATTCTCCGGAGGATCGGCTTCCGGAGCCGGGTCGTCGTGACCAACGACGCGCGCCTCGCCTTCGTGGCGGGTTCCGAGCTGCGCGTGGGTCTGGCTCTCGTCTGCGGGACCGGGTCGATCGCGTGGGGCCGGAATCGCGCCGGCGAGATCGCCCGATCGGGAGGGTGGGGCTGGCACCTCGGGGACGAGGGGTCCGGCTTCTGGATCGGGGAGCGCGCGATCCGCGACGTGCTCCGCGCGGCCGACGGACGCGGTCCCTCCACGCGGCTCGACCGGGCACTCTCGGAACACTTCGAGATCGACCGACCCGAGCAGATCCTCTATGCGATCTACGATCGGGAGTTTCCGCGGACGCGCGTCGCGAAGTTCGCCGCCCGGGTGGAGGAGGCGGCGACGACTGGCGACGCCGTCGCGAAAGCGATCCTTTCCGACGCCGCGATCGAGCTCGTGCGAGCGGCGTCCAGCGTCCGCGACCGGCTCCGCCTCGAAGAGGCTCCTTACGATGTCGTCCTCTCCGGCGGCACGTTCGCGGCCGTCCCCAGCCTCGAGGCCGACGTCGCCCGTCGCCTCGAGACGCCGCAGGCCCGGGTCCGCGGGCTCGCCGAGGAGCCGGCGATGGGCGCGGTGAAGCTCGCGATCGAGGCGCTCGACGCTCCGGCAGCCGGCGCGCCGGCGCCGTGAAGAGGCTGATCGTCAACGCCGACGACTTCGGCCGGACGCCGGGGGTCAACGCGGGCGTCCTCGAGGCGCACCTCTCGGGCATCGTGACGTCCGCCACCGTGATGGTCCTGGAGCCCGCCGCGGAGGCGGGAGTCTCCGAAGCATCGCGGCGCGCTCGGGGTCTCTCGCTCGGCCTCCACTTCGTCCTGACCGGAGGCGGCGCGCCCGCTTCGCCGGCCGAGCGGGTTGCCTCTCTCCTCGTCGGGGGCCGCTTTCCGCGCGACGCGCAATCGCTGCCCTCGGAGATCGACCCGGACGACGTCTCGCGCGAGCTCGACGCTCAGATCGCTCTCTTCACGAAGATGGCGGGACGCCCTCCGTCCCACCTCGACTCCCACCACCACAGCGCGCTCCATGCTTCCGTCCAGCCGGTCTTCGCCGAGGCCGCGCGCCGCCGGGGCCTGCCGGTGCGCGCCTCGAGCGCCGCCGCGCGTGACGCGTTGCGGGCCTGGGACGTGACGACGCCCGACCGTTTCTTCGACGGCTTCTACGGCGCGGGGGCGACCGCGGAAAACCTGCAGGCGATCCTCGCGGAGCTGTCGGAAGGGACGAACGAGCTCATGTGCCACCCGGGCCGCGCGGACGAAGACCTCGTTTCGAGCAGCACGTACGCGCTCGAGCGGGAGCGGGAGCTCGCGATCCTCTGCGATCCGCGGCTCCGGAGAGAGCTCGCAGAAGAGAACATCCGGCTCGCCACCTTCGGCGATCTGTGAAGATCGAGGTGTTTCCGACGAGTGCCGCGCTCGCGCGGGCCGTGGCGCAGCGGCTGGCGAAAACGCTGTCGAAGCGGGAAGGAGCGGTGCTCCTGCTCCCGGTCGGCAAGACGGCGGTTCCCGTGTACCGCGAGGTCGTGCGGATGCACGCGGCGGGACGCGTCTCGTTCCGTCGCGCGACCACGTTCAATCTCGACGAGCTGCAGGTCCGGCCGACGGACCCCCGGAGCTTCCGATCGTTCATGGAGGAGCATTTCTTTTCGAAGGTGGATCTGCCGCGCGACCGGATCCGCTTCCTCCGCGGCGATGCGTCCGACCTGGAGGCGGAGTGCGCCCGCTACGAGCGGAGGCTCGCGCGCGATGGGCCGCCGGACGTCGCGTTCGTCGGCATCGGGGTAAACGGGCACGTCGCATATCTGGAGCCGGGCCGGTCGCTCGCTCCTCGGACGTCCCCCGTGCGCCTGTCCGCTTCGACGCGCCGAAGCCTGGCCGCCGACGGCCTCCGGCCCGTGCCGCGCGGGGCCCTGACGGTGGGCATCGAGACGATCCTGTCTTCCGACGCGATCGCGCTCGTCGCGAGCGGTGGCCGAAAAGCGGGGGCGGTGGCTCTCGCTCTGGCGGGCCGCATCACGCCGCGCCGACCCGCGTCGTTCCTCGCGCTTCACCCGCGCCTGGAGGTCTTTCTCGACCGGGAGGCGGCGCGCGATCTCTCGACGACCGGCTAGGTCCCGGCCTCCGTCTTCTTCTCGTGGTACTCGGTGATGTGGTCGTAGACCTTGTCCGGAAAGTGGAGGTCCTTGTAGACGTTCGCTTCGTCCGGGTCGTCCGGATTCGGACAGATCGGGAAGCTCTGCTGCGCCTGCCATTCCAGGATCCGCTCGCGGCTCGGCGGGCTGTAATCCTTCTGCTCGACCTGGTGTCGGAGCGCGCGCGCCTGCTCTTCCGAGAAATCCGGGCTCTTCGCCAGCCAGGCGACGAGCTCGTCCCCGGTAAGAAAGTGCCGGGCGACCATCGCGAAGACGAGCCGCCCGTAGTGGCCGATGTCGCGCCCCTCCTCGAGCGCCTGGACGAGGTGAGACATCATCCGGTTCCTGCGAAGGTCTTCGATCGACATGTGAATCTCCCGGATAGATGGGTTGCAATCCGGGTACCAGAGCAGCCCGGGAACCGCTAGCGTTTTTTCGAGGTGATCGCTTTGCGCAGGTCTCCTCCCGCGCGGTCGAGTCGGCGGCGCGCCTCGGCATAGCGCTCTTTCGTCCGCCCCATCAGGATGGCGGTGCGGAGTTCGCCGCGGGCCCGCGCGAGAAGCCGTCGCGCGTCCTCCGCCGGGATCCCGCAGGCCGCGGCGACGATCCGGAGCGCCCGGTCGCGCAGCTTCGCCGAGCCCGCTCGCAAATCGATCATCCAGGGACCGAACACCTTGCCCGCCGAGGCGAGCGCGGAGGTCGTGATCTGGTTCAAGGCGAGCTTCGTGGCGGTCCCCGCTTTCAAGCGCGTCGATCCGGCGACGACCTCCGGCCCGACGTCGAGCCGCACGACCACGTCCGCCAGGCCGTCCGTCTCCCGGGATCGGCTGGCGGTGATGAGCAGCGTTCCCGCGCCGCGCCGGCGCGCCTCTTCGAGCGCGCCTCGGACGAAGGGGGTGACGGAAGAGGCCGACACTCCGATCACGAGGTCGCCCGACCGTACTCGGCGGGCGCCTTCCACGCCGTCCGCGCGGCGGTCCTCCGCGCCTTCCGTCGCGCGGAAGACCGCGGAGCGTCCTCCCGCGACGATCGCGACGACGCGCCGCGGGTCCGTCCCGAACGTGGGCGGCAGCTCGGCGGCTTCCAGGACCGCCAGTCGTCCGCTCGTTCC
>QHVV01000201.1 GCA_003222385.1 Acidobacteriota bacterium | reverse complement strand
AGTACAACCGGTATACCGAGGGAACGCACGTCCAGCTCTTTCTCGAGAACAACAACCTGCGCGACATCCGACGAATCCCATAGGGGTCCGATGGCCCCGGAGCGACTTCCCGCCAAACCGCGCCCGCTCGAACCCGAGGTCGTGCCGCCGCGCGGCGCGACTCCAGACGGGAGATCCTTCGGTCCCCCGAGCCCCCAGCCCTGGGTCGAGAAGCTCGCGTGGGTGATGGACCGATCGATCCCGATCGGCGGCGGCCGCAGGATCGGCCTGGACCCGATCATCGGGCTCGTGCCGGGGCTGGGCGACCTCGTCGGCGCTCTGGTTTCCGCGGCGATCGTTCTCTCCGCGGTCCGCGCGCGACTTCCTCGTTCCGCGATCGCGCGCATGGTGGCGAACGTCGCGATCGACGCGGTCGTTGGCGCCGTCCCGCTGCTGGGCGACGTCTTCGATGCGGCCTGGCAGGCGAACGTCCGGAACGTGCGGATTTATCGCGAAGCGCTGCGGGATGAACGCAGCCGCACGGTGGACGCTCTGTTCGTCACGGGCGTGATCCTGGCGTTCGTGCTACTGCTCGCGATTCCGATCGCCGTGGTCGTGATGCTCCTCCGGCGGCTCTTCTAGCCGGCCTCGCCGGGGAAAAGGGAGAATGCCCGGGTGACGCGGAAGCCCGATCCGCTCGACCTCTTCCATCCCGCGGTCCGGCGATGGTTCGAGGCGTCTTTCGCGGCGCCGACCGCGGCGCAGGCGAAGGGGTGGGCGCCGATCGTCGAAGGTCGCTCGACGCTTCTGCTCGCGCCGACCGGCTCGGGAAAAACGCTCGCCGCCTTCCTTGCCGCGATCGACCGGCTGATGTTCTCGCCCGAGCCGCCCAAGAAGGAGCGCTGCCGCGTCCTCTACGTCTCGCCGCTCAAAGCTCTCGCCGTGGACGTCGAGAGGAACCTCCGGGCGCCGATCGCGGGCATCGCCGCGACCGCGGCGCTGGACGGCACGGAGCGCTTCCGCGTGCCGGCTCTCGCGATCCGATCGGGCGACACGCCCGCCGCCGACCGGGCCCGGATGGCAAGGACGCCGCCTGACATCCTGATCACGACGCCCGAGTCGCTCTACCTGCTCCTGACTTCGAATTCCCGGGACGTCCTGCGCTCCGTCGACACCGTCATCGTCGACGAGATCCACTCCGTCGTCTCCTCGAAGCGCGGCGCTCACCTCTTCCTGTCGCTGGAACGGCTCGAAATCCTGCGCACATCGAAACGTCCGCTGCAGCGCATCGGCCTCTCGGCGACGCAGCGGCCGCTCGAAGAGGTCGCCCGGCTCCTGGGCGGCGGGGAGCCGGCAGGCCGCCGCGGCGGGTGGAAGCCGCGGCCGGTCGAGATCGTGGACGCCGGCAGCCGCAAGGCGTACGACATCACGGTCGAGGTCCCGGTCGAGGACATGGCGCGGCTGGGCGAGGTCCTCGACGTCCCGAGCGGACCGGCCGCCGGCCCTCCCGCCCGTCGCTCGATCTGGCCCTCGATCCATCCGCGTTTGGTCGAGCTCGTCCGCGCACACCGCTCGACGATGATCTTCGTCAACAGCCGGCGGCTCGCCGAGCGGCTGGCTTCCGCGTTGAACGAGACGGCGGGAGAGGAGATCGCGCTCGCCCACCACGGCTCGGTCGCGCGCGAGAAGCGGGTCGAAATCGAGGACCGGCTGAAGAGGGGCGAGCTTCCCGCGATCGTCGCGACGTCCTCTCTCGAGCTCGGGATCGACATGGGCGCGGTGGACCTCGTGGTCCAGATCGAGGCGCCTCCGTCGGTCGCATCCGGCATGCAGAGGATCGGCCGGGCGAGCCACTCCGTCGGCGCGGTCTCCCGCGGCGTCATCTTTCCGAAATATCGCGGCGACCTTCTCGCCTGCGCCACCGTCACGCTTCGGATGCGCGAGGGCAAGATCGAGGAGACCTTCTATCCCCGCAATCCTCTCGACGTCCTCGCGCAGCAGATCGTCGCGATCGCCGCGATGGAAGAGACCGGGGTCGAAGACCTCTATGCCCTCGTCCGGCGCGCGGCGCCCTTCGCGGAGCTGCCCCGCGGCTCGTTCGAGGGCGTTCTGGACATGCTCTCCGGCCGCTATCCGTCGGACGAGTTCGCAGAGCTCCGATCCCGCATCGTGTGGGACCGGATCGGCGGAACGGTTCGCGGCCGCGAGGGCTCGCGCCGCGTCGCCGTCGTCAACGCCGGAACGATCCCGGACCGCGGACTCTACGGGGTGTTTCTCGCGGGAGATGACGGTGCCAAGAGCCGCCGCGTCGGGGAGCTCGACGAAGAAATGGTCTTCGAATCGCGGCCCGGAGAGGTCTTTCTGCTGGGAGCCTCGTCCTGGCGGATCGAGGAGATCACGCACGACCGGGTTCTGGTGACTCCCGCGCCGGGCGAGCCCGGAAAGATGCCGTTCTGGCACGGCGATCGGCCCGGCCGGCCTCCCGAGTTCGGCCGGGCGATCGGCGAGCTCGCCCGGACGCTCGCGACCGCTCCGAAGCGTGAAGCGATCCGGCGTCTCGCCGAATACCACGGCCTCGACCGGCGGGCCGCGGCAAACCTGCGCGCGTACCTGGACGAGCAGAGCGAGGCCACCGGAGAGGTCCCGAGCGACCGCACGATCGTCGTCGAGCGATACCTGGACGAAGTGGGCGACTGGCGCGTTTGCATCCTGTCGCCGTTCGGGGCACGTGTCCACGCGCCGTGGGCCACCGCGGTTCTTGCCAAGCTCGGCGAGTCACGCGCTAGCGATGCCGAGATGCTCTGGTCCGACGACGGGATCGTGTTCCGGCTCCCGGAGTCGGAGGAGCCGCCGGAGGTCTCCGATTTCCTCCCTTCGCCCGACGAGGTGGAAGACCTCGTGGCGCGGAGCCTGGGCCAGACCTCTCTCTTCGCCGCCCGGTTCCGCGAGAAC
>QHVV01000203.1 GCA_003222385.1 Acidobacteriota bacterium | reverse complement strand
TCTCGAGCGGGACCTCGGTCTTCAGCGTCGTCGTGACGTTGGCGCCCGCGCGCCAGAGGGGAGCGGACGCGTTGACCTGCTTCCCGTAGTCCGCGCCTCTGCCGAAAATGTTCGTGCGTCCGCGCAGCATCGGGCGTCCGTAGGTGATCTCGATCCACTTGCCTCCGGTGTAAGTGCGCTCGCCGTCTTTGTCGGGCGCGCTCCACTTTCCGGCGACCTGCGTCGAGGCGACTCCCGGAGGAGAGAGCGGACGGCGTTCCTGAGCGGCAGCGACGGCGGCGAGACAGAAGACCGCGACCGTGACGAAAACAGACCGGGCGAGCTTCATGATTTTCTCCTTCCGTTTCGCGAGCGGCGCCTAGTATAGAATCCGCGCGCTTTCGATGCGGAGCCGCCGAGAACCCGCGCGTGGGCGCCTCGCTCTCGCCGCCGCGGCGGCCTGCGCCGCAGCCCTCTTTTCTCTGGTCGCGGGCGCCGCGAGCGACGTCCGCAGCGGCGATCGTTTCTCCTTCGCGCTGACTGGAGCCCGCGTTCTCGCCGCACCCGGCAGGACTTTCGATCCGGGCGTCGTGGTCGTGCGCGGCGGAGTCATCGAAGCCGTCGGCGCGCCGGGCCAGGTCGCAGTTCCCGCCGACGCGCGAACGTACGACCTGCGGGGTAAGGTCGTGCACGCGGCTTTCGTCGACCCGTACGTGCCGGCGGACCGTCTCGCCGGAAAGAAGCCGCGAGGTCCCTCGGACGAAGAGGAACCTCCGCCGGAGAATCCCGCCCCGCGGCGGACGCAGGGGCCCGCGACCCACCCGCTCTCTTCGGTGCGGGCGGACGAACGGGTCGTCGACTCCCTCGTCGTCGCCGAACGGGTGTCGGACGTCTACCGGCGCCTGGGCTTTGCCGTCGTCGCCGCCGTGCCACAGACCGGCATCCTCCGGGGGCGCGCCGCCGTCGTGAGCCTCGCCGACGGGCCTCTCTCCGGCCGCGTGCTGAAGGCCGAGAGCGGCCAGGTGATCTCGCTCGCGCCGGAGCCGTTCGACTTCGCGAACTTCACACGCGTCGGCTACCCGATGTCGAAGATGGGAGCGGTCGCGCTCGTGCGGCAGAGCTTCCTCGACTCGAGGTGGTGGGGGGACGCGGAGGACGCATACTCGAAGCACCCGGCGGGCCAGGCGCGACCGCGCTTCGTGACGGCGAGCGCGGCCCTCCTGCCGGCCGCGCGGGGAAGCGAGACCGTCGTCTTCGAGGCCTCGGACGTGCTGGCGCTCCTGCGCGAGGTGAAGATCGCGCGCGAGATGAAGCTCCGCGCCCTCTACGTCGGCGCCGGCGACGAATACCGCCTGCGCGACCAGGTCGCGGCGGCGAAGCCCGATCTCGTGCTGCGGGTCGCCTTCCCGCGCCCCGACAAGATGGAGAACGACGCGGAGTGGCTGGACGTTTCGCTCGAGAGGCTTCGTGCGATCGACCGCGCGCCGTCGAACCCGAGGTGGATGCGGGACGCCGGCGTGACCTTCTCGTTCACGACCGCCGGCCTCGACGACGCCGATGACTTCAGCCGCCGGGTCCGGGAGGCGATCGCGCGCGGACTGTCGCGTGCGGATGCGCTCGCGGCAGTGACGACGATCCCGGCGCGCCAGCTCGGCCTCTCCGATCGGCTGGGCGAGATCGCGCCCGGGAAGATCGCGAATCTCGTCGTGGAGTCGGGGGAGCCTTTCGCGGCGAGCTCGCGCGTCACCGAGATCTGGATCGACGGGAAGAGATATGAGACCCCCGAGAGACGGGAAACGAAGACTGCGGAAGCGGAACCGCCCGCCGACGTCCGGTCTCTTCCGGCCCGCGACGACGGTCCGCTTGCCGCGCCGAAGGCGGCCGTCGTCCGCGGAGCGACGATCTGGACGCAGGGCGCGTCCGGCATCGTCGAAAACATGGACCTCCTCGTTTCCGGCGGAAAGGTCGTGGCGGTCAAGCGCGGAGTGGCGGTTCCCGCAGGCGCGGTGGAGATCGACGGGCGCGGCAAGCACGTCACCCCCGGGATCATCGACTGCCATTCCCACACCGCGATCGACGGCCAGGTCAACGAGGGCACGAACGCCGTGACGGCGGAGGTCCGCATCCAGGACGTCCTCGACCCCTTCGACGTCGCGATCTATCGAGAGCTCGCGGGCGGCACGACCGTCGCAAACGTGCTCCACGGCTCCGCGAACGCGATCGGCGGGCAGACCTCGGTCGTCAAGTGGCGGCGAGGCGGCGGCCCCGACGACCTCCTCCTCACGACGGCCCCGGCAGGAAT
>QHVV01000038.1 GCA_003222385.1 Acidobacteriota bacterium | reverse complement strand
AATTTTCAGGGTGAATCTCCGGTTTAATAGACGAAAAGAGTCCCGCCTTTTAACGGGGACCTGGAGAGACAGCCGTGCCGAACCGCAATCCCGGGGCGTATCGCCCGGACGACGCTCCCGGCAACCGTAAGTTGATCCGGCCCAATCTCTCGGAGCTCGCGGACCGGTATCCGACGCGCAACTTCCAGCAGCGCAAACAGGTACCTCCGGAGCAGACGAACGCCGAGAGCTACTACTACTTAAAGCAGATGGCCGCGAAGACGCCGATGGTCGTCGTACTGAACGACGGCCAGGAAGTCCGCGGCTGGATCGAGTGGTACGACAAGGGCTGCCTGAAGGTGAACCGCGACCGCGGCCCGAACCTGCTGATCCCGAAAGGCTCGATCAAGTACCTCTTCAAGCAGGCCGAGGAAGAGGGACCGCGCGGGGGCGGGAACCGGTAAGAGGCGCTCGCATCGCCTAATGTCCGAGGAGCAGGACGTCCTGCCCGGTCAGCCGATCGCTCTCGCCCGGAAAGAATCCCGCGCTGAGCCACTGGACTCGAAGCCCGGCCTGCTCGACGAGCTCGTAAAAGTAACTCTTCTCGTATGCGACGGCAGCCTGCGGCGCGAGCCGTGAGCGCCTCCGAAGTCGGCCGGCTGCGTCCGCCCTGCGAAAAACCTGCGAGTGACCGGTCGCCGTCCGGCTTCCCGGCTCGAAGAGGAACGTCGTGACGATCGCGGCGCGTCCCGGCCGGAGCGCCCGACGGATCTCCGTCAGGTAGCGTCGCGCTTCGCCGGGTTCCAAGTGGGTGAAGACAGACTTCGCGAGAACGAAGCCGCACTCTCCATCGTCAATCGGGAAGGAATAGCTCTCGACCGCGGGGCCGCCCCTGGCAGTCGCGTACGGCGACGCGAGGCGGGCGACCTCGAACCGGCAACGCGGATCCGCGCGGTATCGGCGCTGGCACCACTCGATCGACGGGCGATGGACGTCGAAGCCCACGTAAGACCCTTCTCGATCGATGCGCTCGAGCAGTCCCTCGACCATCGACCCCGGCCCGCATCCGATGTCGAGCACCCGATCGCCTCGCTCGACCAGGCCGAGCTGGTCGACCATGCGGAGCATGTCCGCAACCGACGATTCGTAGCTGTCGAGAGGGCCCGTGTGGCGGCGAAGCCGCAGCGGCGGCAGATTGCCCCGGCCGCCGAAGCCACGAATGACCGAGTCGGCCGGCCCCGCCACGAAAAGGAGGCTCGAGCGGAGTCGGCGGTAGGCCCGGTAAGGGACTCGATCGACTATCTCGCTCCTCTTCCCGACAGCACGGCGGGGACCGTCTTCAACAGGATCTTCAGATCGAGAAGCGGCGACCACGTGTCGATGTACTTGAGATCGAGCGCCATCCAGCGGTCGAAATCGAGCTCGCTTCTTCCGGATACCTGCCAGAGACAGGTCAGGCCCGGCTTCATCGAGAGCCGCCGGCGCTGCCACGGCTCGTAGCGGAAGACTTCCTCGGGCAGCGGGGGCCGGGGCCCGACGAGGCTCATGTCGCCCACGATCACGTTCCAGAGCTGGGGTAGCTCGTCGATCGACAGCCGGCGCAGCAGGCGGCCCACCAGGGTCCGACGGGGATCCCGGGCCGCCTTGAAGACGGGCCCGGACATCTCGTTCAAGTGCGCGATCTCGGAGCGGCGCTCCTCCGCGCCGGCCTCCATCGTCCGGAACTTCACGAGCGTGAAGTGCCGTCCGTTCAGGCCGCACCGGACCTGGCGGAAGAAGCTCGGCCCCGGAGACGTCAGCTTGATCGCGAGGGCCGCCAGCGCCTGAATCGGCAGCGTCAGCAGGAAGAGAACCAGCGAAAGCCCCAGATCGAGAGCGCGCTTGGCGACGAGCTGCGCCGGATTCGACGGGGTCGTCGTGAACGTCAGGAGCGGGACGCCGTCGAGCTCCTCGAGAACCGGCCTCGCGAGGACGTGCGGGAAGATGTCGAGCGACACGTGCGCGCGCACGCCATGCCGCTCGGCGACCAGGAGAGCGTGCTCGTAGTCGCCGAGCTTTCCCTTCTCGATCACGAAGATCACTTCGTCGATGACTTCCTGCCGGAGGACCGTTTCAAGGTCGCCGATCTGCCCGAGACAGTCCCACTGGTTGGACCGGTGGATCTCTCCGCCGTTGTGGTCGTCGAGGTAACCGAGCACGCGGAAGCCCCAGTGCGGATGCGCCTCGATGAAGTCGGCGAGCTGTGACGCCTTCGGGCCCGTGCCGACGAGGAGCACCGTCCGGAAGTTGTAGCCGCGCGCCCGCACCCAGCGCGAGAGAAGTCGCAGAGCGACCCGTTCGCCCGAGAGGAAGAGGAAGTTCACGATCGCGAAGACCGCGAGGAGCCATCGGCTCACGAATTCGAGGCGCAGGCCGTACACGAAGAGCGTGAGGAGTGCCGTGCCGCCGAACGCGATCTTCGCGACGGTCCAGATCTCTTCGAAGAGCGGCAGCGTCCGGTGGCTCCGGGTGAAGCCGGCCGCGTAGAGCATCGGAGCCCAGATGGGAAGGATCAGGAGGAGCAGGACGGCGTATCGGTCGAAGGCCGGCGCGACCGGGAAGAGCGACGGCAGGAAGGGCGCCAGGACGCCGTGGCGGAGCACGTACGCCACGGGGAGCGAGAGCGCCGTCAGGGACAGCTCTCCCAGGAGTACTCCGAGCGCGATCGCGCGGGCTTTCTGCTTCAGCATGGGAACGGGCCCCGGTGGCCGCTGCGCCGCGGAGCGCGGGCGATGTTATGGGATGACGCTCTCGCCTTCAAGAACTGTGTGACCCTGCAGGACCTTTTCGTATCGATCGGCGACGTCCTCCCAGCGATAGCGTTCATTCGTTCGGGTTCGGGCTCGTTCCTTCCATACGGAGTACGAGCCCGGGTCATCCAGAATCGCGGTCAGGAGCCGGGAGAGCGTCGCCGGCTGACGGACGTCGAACGGAAGCGCGGCTTCCCCGGCGACCTCCTCGTTCTCCGGCGTCGCGTTGTAGCAAACGACGCGCCCGTAGCCGAGCGCCTCGACGAGCGCGGGATGGGTTCCGCCCACTTCGGTCGCCTGCACGTAGACCGCGGCCGACGAGAGGAGTTGGCGATATCCCTCGCCGTAGACGGCGCCGGCGAACTTCACCCGGGGATCGGCTTCTCTGCGGACGCGCGCGACGTAGTCAGCCGCGTAGGGCGCGTCTCCCACGATCACGAGAGGCGTTTCTCCCGGCACGTCCCGGTACGCGCGCACGACCGCGTCGGCGTTGTTCTCCGGCTCCAGGCGGGAGACGTAGAGGACGTACCCCTCGGGTGAAAGGCCCAGCCGGTCGAGCGCGTCGTGGCCGATCGGCTGCGGGAGATCTCCGCCGTACGGGATCAGGTGCGACTCGAAGCGGTACGTCCGCCGGTAGTACTCCTGGATGACCCGCGCGTCGGAGACGACGGAGTCCGGGACCATCGTCGAGAGCCTCTCCGAGATCGCGTACGCCAGCCGGCCGATCGCGCCCCACTTGCGGCGGTGGCGCTCGAGACCATCCACGTTCAAGACGACTCGCGTTCGGCCCGAAAGACGCGGCAGAAAGCAGGAGGCGGCGTTGATCGCGTTGCAGACCAGCACCGCGTCGAAGCGCTCGAAGGCGGCGTCCACTCCGGAGACGAGGCCGTGCGCGACGGTGTCGAGGTATTTCGTCGGCACCGTCGGGAGAACCCGCACCTTCGCGCCGCGCCACTCCCGGACGCCCGGCTCGGCGTATCGCGTGCGCGTGTAGACCGTGACGTCGTGCCCGCGGGCCGCGAGGCGCGCGGAAAGCTCTTCAGCGAGCGTCTCGAAGCCGCCGTAGCGCGCAGGAATGCCGCGGGTGCCGAGGATGCCGATTTTCATCGCCGGCGCCGGGCGGTCACGCGGTCCCGGATCTCGCGGCGCTTCGCCCAGAGGCGCCGGCGGTTCTTCCAGAGCCAGGAGAATGCGGGAAGAGAGGTCCGCTCGACCGTCAGGCAGGCTCCCACCACCACGACGTCGCGTGCAAAGGTTGGAACGAACGTCCGGAGAAGCTGGCCCGCCGACTGGTTGTTGATCCGCAGCAGGAAGCGGTTCTTGACCGAATGGAAGTTCGCCGCGGCGGACATCCGGCCACGGCGCTCCGGCAGGTTCCGGCGGCGGTGCCAGGCGACCGCGCCCGGGACGTAAAGGCACGTCCAGCCGAGCTGGGAGAGCCGGAGCGCCAGATCGGCGTCTTCGCGGTAGAGGAAGAAGTCGGAGTCGAAGTAGCCGGTCGAGATTTTCGCCGAGTCGAGCGCCTCGCGGCGATAGAAGCCGGCGGCCGCCGTCGCGCCCGAGATCTCTTCCTCCTCGAGATAGAGGCCTTCCGCCTCTTCGCCGGATCCTCGATCGAAGTGGCGTCCCGACGCCGTGAAGACGATCCCGGTCGAGTCGAGGCGGGTCGTCGGCGCCAGGTCGTCGCCCGCGGCGCGAAAGATGCGCCCGGAAGCGGACCCGGCTTCCGTCCGCGCATCCAGCCGGCGAACGAGAGTCTCGGCGTAATCCGGGGCGAGTCGGCAGTCGGGGTTGAGCGAAAGGACGTATCGGCCGGTCGTCGCTGCAATGCCGGCGTTCGTCGCCGCAGCGAACCCGACGTTCTCGGGCAGCGCGAGCACCCGCACGTTCGGGGCGTAGAGGAGAGCGACGTCGCGGCTCGGGTCAGTCGACGCGTTGTCGACGACCACGATTTCGACCGAGACCCCCTTCTGCGCGACGGCCGAGGGAAGCGACCGCGAAAGGTCGGCGGCGGAGTCGTGCGTGACCACGACGATCGAGACGTCGGGGCTCATCCCTTCGTGCCCAGCGCCAGCGCCAGCGTTTTCAGATAGCCGACCGCCGCCTCGCGGCGCGGACGCGGAAGACGCCGGCGGACCGGCAGCGCGACGAGCCGCATCGCCATCCCGGCCACCAGCAGGGCGCGGTAGGCGGCCCGCGCCGCCAGGCCGTAACGACGGCGGCGATAGCGGATCGCGTTGGCGTAGTAGATCGGCAGGAACCGCGCGTAGCCGAGGTCTTCGGACGACGCTGCCCCCCGATGCCGAAATCTCGCGGCCGGCCAGTAGAGGATGGCGCCGCGCTCCCGGAGCCGCGCGCAGAGGTCCACGTCCTCGAACCACGCCGGAACGAACCTCTCGTCGAAACCGCCTGCGGCGCGAAAGCCGTCCGCGCGAACGGCGAGAGCAGCGGCGGCCGGCTGCTCGACCTCGAGAGGCTGCTCGGGATCGCGGTCCGCGTAGCGGAACTTCCGGCGGAAACGATTGTTCGGGGCGAGGTGATCGAGAAGGAGCAGCTCCCTCGCGTCGTCGCGAAGTCGCGGCAGCCGACGGAGCTGGAAAGTGAACTGATCTTCGCGATCCGGTCGCGCCAGACGACGTTTTCGGGTCTCTCCGACTTCGGGTTCGGGACTCGCAACGTCGTCGACGAGCCGCGGCGCGACCGCCACGACGTCCCCGCGTTCTCGAAACGCGCGGGCGATCTCGGAAAAGGGCTCGCCTTCCGCCCGCGTGTCGGGGTTGACGAACAGCAGGACGTCGCCCTGCGCGACAGCGGCCGCCTGGTTCGCCGCCGGCCCGAAACCGCGATTGGTCGGATTGACGGAGACGGAGGCATCCGGCCAGATCGCCCGCACGGCTTCGCGATCGAGGGCGCCACCGGCGTTGTCGACGAGGGCAAGAGAGACCCTCGGACCGCCGGCGAGGACCCGGGCCTTCGCCGCCGCGAGAGACTCGATCGCCCGGACCGTATCGTCCGGATCTTTCCAGGAGACCAGGACGATCGTGATCTCGTCGACGCGCCTCAAGCCCACGTCGCGACGGCCGCGTCCCTCCGCTCGACCGAAGGCCAGTCGGACAGGCGGCGAGATCCCCCGCGGGAGTGGAGCGCGTCCGCGAGAATTCGCGGCCACACGAGCAGCGGGAGGATCGTCCCGCGCACTCCGAGCTTCTTCGCGTGGGCGAGATCGGCGCGCAGGAGCTTCGGGAGGTGGCGGACCAGGAAGCGCGGCTCGAAATTCGCGAAGAGCGTCCGCCACCGGTTGCGCGCCGTCCAGATCCCCCGGCGGAAAGGGGTCCGCCGGCCGGTCCGCGAACCCTCGTGCCACGCGATCGCCCCGGGATCGCACGCGAAGCGCCAGCCTTCGCGGAAGAGACGGAGCGAGAGATCGACGTCTTCGTAGTACGCGAAGAACCGGTCGTCGAAGACGCGGCCGTCGAGCGACAGGTCGGCAAAAGCCTCGCGCCGGAAGAGCGCGGCCGTCGCCGAGACGCCGGTGACCTCGAACGCCTCCGAAGGCACGCGGGAGACGTCTGACCCGGCGAAGACCGGGATCGCCTCGCCGCGGTCGTTCCACAGCAGGCCGGCCGTGTCGACGGTCGTTTTCCCGGCGGCGAGGATCACCCCCTGCGCGGCCGCCAGCCGCGTATCGAGGGCGAGCCGGGCCGCCAGCCGGGCCGCGTAGTCCGGGGCGAGGACCGCGTCGTTGTTGACGAGGAGCACGAACGGAGCGCGGGTCCGCGCGATCCCTTCGTTGGCGGCGGCCGCGAAGCCGAGGTTCCGCGAGAAGGTCACGAGGCGCACGGCCGGCGCCTCGAGCGCGATGCGCTCGAGCTCGGCGGGGCGCGACGCGTTGTCGACGATCACGATCGACAAGTCGACCCCGATCTGCGCCTGGATCGACCGGATAGCCGCGAACAGCGATTCTCCGCCGTCGCGGTTGACGACGATGCAATCCACGTCCGGGAGGAGTGAGGCAGGGCTCAACGGTTGACTCGACTGCCCGCGCGAGGTGAAATCGCGCGAATTTCATGCTACCACGCGAGTTCCTGCGCGAGAACGCCGCGCGCCTGCTCTCCGAGATGCCGGAGCGGTTCGCCGGCTCGGGCCTCGAACGGTTCGTGGAGCTGGACACGCGGCGTCGCGCCGCGGTGACGCGTCTCGAGGAGAAGCGCCGCCGCCGCAACGAGCTGACGTCGGTGCGCGGCAGGCCCGATCCGGAGGCGCTCGCCGAGATGAAGGCGCTCAAGGACGAGATCCGCGATCTGGAGGCGGAGGTCGAGCGCGTCGAGGAAGAGCTGGCGGCCGCCGAGCAGGGGGTTCCCAACGCGCCTCAGGAGACGGTCCCCCGCGGATCCGACGAGACCGCGAACCGGGTCGAGCGCACGTGGGGAGAGCCGCGCCGCTTCGACTTCGAACCCGCGGCGCACTGGGACTTGGGTACCGCGCTCGGCATTCTGGACTTCGAGCGCGGCGCCAGGCTCGCGGGCGCGCGGTTCACCGTTCTGACCGGCGCGGGCGCTCGCCTCTCCCGCGCGCTCGCTGCGTTCATGCTCGACCTCCAGACGCGCGCGCACGGATACGAAGAGGTGAACCCGCCTCTTCTCGTCAATGCCGAGACGCTCTTCGGCACCGGGCAGCTTCCCAAGTTCGAGCAGGACCTGTTCCGCGCCCGCGAGGGCCTCTATCTCGTCCCCACCGCCGAAGTGCCGCTGACGAACCTGCACCGCGACGAGATTCTCGCGGCCGAGTCGCTGCCTCTCCGGTACACCGCGTGTACGCCGTGTTTCCGCGCGGAAGCCGGTGCCGCCGGCCGCGATACTCGGGGGATGCTGCGCCAGCACCAGTTCGAGAAGGTCGAGATCGTGATGTTGACGGCGCCCGAAGATTCTTCGGCGGCGCTCGAGACGCTCACCGGCCACGCCGAAGAAGTCCTCCGCCTTCTCGAGATCCCGTATCGCGTCGTGTCGTTGTGTACGGGAGACCTCGGCTTCGCGTCGGCGAAGACGTACGACATCGAGGTCTGGCTCCCCGGCCAGAACGCGTACCGCGAGATCTCCTCCTGCTCGAACTGCGAGAGCTTCCAGGCCCGCCGCGCCGGGATCCGTTTTCGCCGCGCCGCCGGAGAAAAGCCGGAGTTCGTCCACACGTTGAACGGGTCGGCGCTCGCGATCGGCCGCACGCTCGTCGCGGTGCTCGAAAACTGCCAGCGCGCCGACGGTTCGGTCGAGATTCCGAGGGCGCTGCACTCCTATTTCGGAGCGACGGAGATCCGCCCGGTGGGGTCAGGTCTCCACTTGCCACATTGAGGGTCAGGTCTCCACTTGCCACATGGCTGGCCGCGAGGGGAACACCCCCGAATTCCGGAAGATAGAATTTCCCGCCGTGATCGGCATTCCGGAGCGGACCGAAGCGCCGCCCTACTACTTCAAGTACATCGATCGGATTTCGAACGGCCAGATCGTCGAAGAGCTTGCGAGCCAGCGCCAAGAGGCGTTGGAGTTCTTCTCGACGATCTCCGAGGAGAAGTCGCTCCATCGGTACGCTCCGGACAATTGGAGCATCCGACAGGTCGTGAATCACGTCAACGACACTGAACGGGTCTTCGTCTACCGCGCGCTGTGGTTCGCGCGCGGCTTCGACACTCCGCTGCCGAGCTACGACGAGAAGGTGGCCTCCTCGATGGCGCGGGCCGATGAGGTGCCGTGGAACCGAACCGTCGAGGAGTTCGACGACGTGCGCCG
Organism: Acidobacteriota bacterium; assembly: GCA_003222385.1. Classification (GTDB taxonomy): domain Bacteria; phylum Acidobacteriota; class Thermoanaerobaculia; order UBA5066; family Gp7-AA6; genus Gp7-AA6. The sequence goes on along the minus strand of QHVV01000038.1, from coordinate 2,286 downwards.
TGCGACCGTGGATTTCTTCCGGAACCTCCCGGCAGACTCGTGGATGCGAACCGGAATCGCGAGCGACAACCCCTTCACCGTGAGGGCGCTCGCGTACATCGTCGCGGGCCATGCCGCGCACCACATGGCGATCCTGCGGGAGAGGTACCTGTAGACTTCCCGAGGCCCTTACCGGAGAGGTGGGTGAGTGGCTGAAACCAGCGGTTTGCTAAACCGCCGTAGGGCTAATAACCCTACCGCCGGTTCGAATCCGGCCCTCTCCGCCAGTTAGCATCGCGGCTCTTGAACCGCCGAACCCGAGGCCTCTCCTTCTTCGCTCTGTTTCTGTTCGCCGTCGCTGGGGTCTGGCTCTATCGCAACTCGCACCTCCCTACCCTCCGGCGAGAGTTCATCCCATGGATGGAGCGGCTCGGCCGGTGGCGCGACGGCGTCGAAGCGGTCCAGAGGGCCTTGAAGAGCCGCGACGCGAAGCCCGGCGACCCCGACGGAACCCCGGCGCTCCGCGCGTGGGCATGGTCGACGCTCGATCGTCTTGCGTACGTAACGTACGACGTCCGCCTCTGGAGGGTGCTGACCGAACGATCGCAGTCCTCTCCGCTCTTCCGGAACGCGACGAAGGAAGAGGGTCTCGGCGCGGACCGACGGGATCCGCCCCAGCCCGGAACGAACCGGTTGATCGCGGGGATCTGGCCAGGTTCCGGCGTCGCGGTCCTCGACTTCGACCGCGACGGAGACGAGGACCTCTTCGTGGGCGACGGCCTGCGATCGATCCTGTACGAGAACGACGGGACCGGTTGCTTCACCGACGTTACCGAGCGCGTCGGGCTCGCGCGATCCCCATCGGAGGGGATCGCCGCCACGGGAGTCGCCGCGGCCGACGTGGATGGAGACGGCTTCCCGGACCTGCTCGTCACCGATTCTTTCGGACCGGCGCGTCTCTTTCGCAACGTCGGCGGGATCCGTTTCGAGGAGATCACTGCGGCCTCGGGTATTTCGGTCCTCGGGAACGCGCGCTCGGCGGCCTTCGCCGACGTGGACGGCGACGGCGACCTGGACCTCTTCGTGTGCGTGACCGGCGACTACTACCGCCAGATGCCCGATCCGCCCTACGACGCGGAGGACGGCGGCCGGAACCGCCTCTGTCTGAACGACGGCCACGGCCGGTTTCGCGACGTGTCCGACGAGTGGGGCATCTCCGGACCGAAACGCTGGTCGCTCTCGGCGCTCTTCGCCGACTTCGACGGCGACGGGCGCGCCGACCTGGTCGTCACGAACGACTTCGGGATGAAGAACCTCTATCGAAATGATTCCGGAAAGCGCTTCGTGGACGTCACGCGGCGGGCCGGCGTGGAGGACCGCGCCTACGGGATGTCCGCGGCCTGGGGAGACTTCGACGGCGACGGGCGGCTCGACCTCTACACGACCGGCTGCTACACGCAGTGGGCTTTTCTGCACGAGTATCCGGGTCTCCCGATCCCGTTCCCGGGCCGGCTCTTTCTGTCGAAAGCGGTCGGCTGGATGGAGAAGATGACGCGCGGCAACTCCCTCTTCCTCCAGAGATCCGACGGGACCTTCGAGGACGCGACCGGGCGTTCCGGCGCGCGCAAATCCGGATGGAACTGGAGCTCGGTGGCGGCCGACCTCGACAACGATGGATGGCTCGATCTGTACTCCACGAACGGGATGTGGGGAGACGGCCGCGACCACGACCGGGAGCTCGAGTTCTGGTGGGAGACGCTCGCGTACTGGAATGACTACGTCGCGAAACGGCGGACGTTCGACCGGAAGGGCGCGGGCATCGCCGGGATCGAGCGGGACCGATGGTGGCGCAACCGCAGAGGCGGCTCGGAAGAGGGACCTCTCTTCGAGGACAGCGCGTTCCTCGCCGGACTCGACCTCGAAACGAACGGCCGCGCGGCCGTCGCCTTCGACGCCAACGGCGACGGAGCTCTCGACGTGTATGTCCGCTCGGTCGGCGCGCCGGAGGCTCTCTTCCTGGGGCGCCGGGAGACGGACGCGCACTTCCTTCGTCTGCGACTCGTGGGCGCGCCCGGCCGGGACAACTCCGCCGGTGTCGGGTGCCGGATCGTGGCGACGCTGCCGGACGGCCGGACGCTCCTGCGCGACAACGGGAACGCGAGCGGATATCTCTCGACCGGCAGCCCGATCGTCCATCTCGGGCTCGGCGCGGCGACGCGGCTGACCGGTTTGACCGTGCGCTGGCCGTCCGGAAAGCTGCAGGAACTCGGCGCGATCGCGCCGATCGATCGCACGCTCCTGGTGGAT
>QHVV01000194.1 GCA_003222385.1 Acidobacteriota bacterium | reverse complement strand
AAGATCTCGACGAACCGATCCTGCTCGTCCCGTCCGAAGAGCCGCGCCGGGCGGACCCGGACGTCGTTGCGCACGAGGAGGTCGCCCGGCCGGAGGAGCTCCGGCAGGTCGCGGAAGGTCCGGTGCGCGATCGCTCCGGTCTTTCGGTCGAGCGCCAGGAGCCGGCTCGAGCCGCGAGGCCGCGGTTGCTGCGCGATGCGCTCCGCCGGCAGTTCGTAGTCGAAGAGGTCGACTCTCACTCCCGCTAGGTTAATCTCGCCGCGCGATGGCGAGCGACTATCCCGAGGGGCGCGGCCGCGTGCAGATCGAGGCCGCCGGGCTCGAGATCGACGGAGTTTCGATCGCCGGGCACGAGTCGTTCTACAAGGTTCCCGCGTTCAAGTGTCTCCTGGAGTTCGGGCGCGCGCCGGACGACGTCGTCGGTTACTCGACCGTCTGCCTGACCCACGGGCACCTCGACCACGCGGCCGGCCTCGCGCACCACGCCTCCCGGCGGCGGCTGACCGGGCTTCCGGCGGCGCGCGTCTTCGCGCCGGAAGAGGCGGTGCCCGACCTCGAAGCGTGGCTCGCGATCTCGCAGCGGCTGGAGGACGTGGACTATGGAGCGCACGTCACGCCGGCCGTGCCGGGCGAGAGGATCATGCTGCGCAACGACCTGGAGCTGAAGTTCCTCCCGGGCCGCCACCGCGTTCCGACCGTGGGCTACCTCTTTTCTGAGATCCGCCACAAGCTCGAGCAGGAGTTCCAGGGCCTGGAAGGAGCGGAAATCGCGGAACTGCGCCGAAGCGGAAGGGAAGTCACCCGCCGCGAGGAGATCCCGCTGCTCGGCTATCCGGGCGACTGCGGTCCCGAGGTCTTCGACGCGGCCCCGGAGCTGTTTCGAGCGCGAGTTCTGTTGATCGAGTGCTCGTTCCTGGCGCCGGAGGATCGGGACCGCGCCCGCGAGTACGCGCACATCCATTTGGACGACATCGCCGAACGCGCTTCGTTCTTCGAGAACGAGGCGATCGTGCTCACGCACTTCTCGCTGCGCTACCGGCCGGAGGAGATCTTCGAAGCGCTCGAGTCGCTGCCGAAGAATCTGTCTGGCCGGGTAGTCCCTTTTCTGCCGGCGAGGAACTCCCTTCCCTGATCGAGTTCGACCAAGGTCGAACTTCTGCCGCCTTGCGGGACTTCGGAGAATACGATTCTCGTCTTCCCCGAAAGCCGATGAGGCATAGGCTTGCCTTGCCACTTCTCTCCCCTCGAGAAAAAGGCTCTGAATCGAAGGAGGTGCCGCGTGACCGCTCTGAGGCGCTCCTGCATCGTTCTTGGCACGGGATTGCTCGCGGCGATGACGCTTGCGACCGAATCCATTCCGAACTGGTCGGCGCCGCCAAGCTGGTCTCCGGCCCGGTCATCCGGCATTACGACGTTATCGGAGACGAATCCTCTTCCGTTCATCGCGATCACTCCTTGCCGCATCGCGGATACGCGTGGCAACGGCTTTACGGGAGCGTACGGGCCGCCGGCTCTGACCCAGGGATCTCCCCGGAACTTCACGCTGACGGGCCGTTGCGGCATTCCGGCCAGTGCGGCAGCAGTTTCTCTGAACGTGACCGTGACGAATACGCAAGGTCCGGGATTCATCCTGATCTACCCACAGGGTGCGGCGCAGCCGACGGTCTCGACGGTGAACTATGTCGCGGGTCAGACGATCGCCAATGCGGCGGTGGTGCCGCTGAGTGCGGGCGGCGCGGTCACGATCATCGCCGGAGTCTCCGGGACGGACCTGGTCCTGGATACCAATGGCTACTACTCGGAGACGACCACCGGCAGCCGGCTCGCTTCGGGAGAGTTCCTGGCGATCTTCGGGGCACGAGGCGGCGGCGCGGTCATTTTGGGCGAGAACAACTCCAGCCTCTTATTGTCCTCTGGCGTCTCTGGCATAAACTTGAGCGCAACCGGAGTGACGTATGGCGTTGTGGGCCAGGCCCGGTCGACGACGGCGGGTGCGGCGGGGGTCATCGGATATAACGCCCTTGGTGGTCTTGGGACTCACGGCGTCCAAGGAGCGGGGAGTCCGGATAATGACGCGGCCGGGATCTTCGGCCACGATGGTTTTCTGGCTGGTGGCTCCGGCAAACTGAGCGCCGGGGTCCGCGGCGAGAGCCAGTTCCACTTCGGCGTCCTGGGGGAGTCGCAATTCGCCGGCACCACCGGGGAGCTCCTGAACGGCAGCGGAGCGTTTCAGGTCT
>QHVV01000199.1 GCA_003222385.1 Acidobacteriota bacterium | reverse complement strand
CTGCGAGGCGAGCGTGACGAGCTCCGCGGGCTCGGGCTCGGCCGCGGCGAGCGCAGCGTACGCATCGCGCTGGCGGCGCAATCGGGCGAGCTCGTCGCGAGATCGTCTCGCACGAGGTCGAAAACTGCCCGCTCTGCTACCTGGTCGCGCGCCACGTTAACCACCTGACGGAGCAGGCGGCCGGGCTCAGCGCGATGAACATGCGGCGGCGTGTTCTGCTCGACGAGGCCTCCGGGCTGGCGCGCGACTGCGAGGCCGGGCACGCGCAATACGCGCACGAGAATTCGCGATACATGCTGCGGCCAGATTTTGCCGCGACACAGAACGGAGAACGCTGTGGCTAAAAACCACGAAGTCAAGGTCACGCTGCTCGCCGACGCGGAACCGCTTAAGAGAGGTTTCGGCTCAGCGTCGCAGTCGAGCACGAAACTCGAGCGCGCGCTAAAGAAATTCGGCCCCGGTCGGGACGATCCCGCAAGGAATCATCGACAAGGTCAGCCTGTCGAGCGTCACGAGCGCCGTCGCCATCGCCGGCGGGATCACGGCCGCGCTCGGCATCCTTTCCGGCGTGCGGAGTTCTCAGCCGACGCTCGGATCGGATGACGTGGCGTGGTACGACCACGTGCCAAGTGCGTCCAAGGTACTCGCGCACTACCACGCGGAACCGGTACCTAAAGAAACGGCCCGGCAGTCTTAGAACCAGTTACCGGGGAACGGATAGTTCACCAGCTTCGAGGACAGCGCGGTGACTACGAACGCGATCCAGAGAAGTACGGCGAAGATGAGCCACAAGAGGAACGCTTGAAGCCTGGCCACGTTTTCAGACCGTAAGCACACCGGGGCCTCGGCGTCAATAGAACGCTCGACGCTTTCTTGAACAGTTGGCGTCACTTGCCCATGTCACGGGAAAAGGTTCACGAGAAACTCGACGCGGTGAGGGACAGCGCCTCGAAGTGCTTAGATGTTTGAAACTCGCCGTCGCCCACAGCGCAGCGCTGGGTGGGCTGGCGATCAGCGCCGGCCCTGCGCCGAGGGATGATGTATGAGCCCTACATTGGCTTGTCTAGCTCGGCGAGGTGCGCGGAAACCGTAGCCTGAAACTGCGCGACCCCATTCTGCACCGCCGCGACTTCTTTCCTCCGGTCGACGTCTCCCGTTCCAACTGCCACGCGCAACTCCCTGAACGGACGTAGGACTAGGTCTTCGAAGTCCGTCATCCACCTCGCTCCGTCGGGCTCGGCGAGGACTTGGGCGCGCGCTTTAAGCATCTTCTGCCACATCGCGTAGAGCTGCTCCGAGAGTTTGCGCAACTCCTCGCGTATGCCAGCGTCAGTGAGGATCGGCTCGTCTGCGACGAGTTGGATGTGTAATGCGACCGCCAGCAGTCGTCCAAGGGATTTTCGTGCCCTCGCGCTGCGCGCATCGCGTAGTTTTCGACTGTCCTCGGTTGTCGCTGCTTCTCGCTGATACGCCAACGTTTTGTTGACTGCGCGCAGTTGAACGGCTGACGTGATGAGTGCCGCCACTAAGCCACCAAACGCCCCCACTGCAAGCGCTTCGACAACACTCATCGTCGGCCGAGTCTATCTCAGCCGCCTGAGTTGTCAGCGGTCGCCGCGTCTGACCAAATCCGCGGCGCGCTCGAGGAGCGCGAGCGGGTCGTCGAGGAAGGCGCGCACGTCGCGCAGCGTGGCATCGAGGTCGTCCTGGTCCGTTGGCTCGTCGACTCTTGGGATGGGCTTCGCGATCATGTGCGTGGTCCTTCTGGGATGACGTGCGGGGGCACTGTGGATGATGGCGAAGCTCGACGACAGGGTTTGGGCGAAACCGACGACGGACCGGCGATGTTTGCGCGGAGCGCGTTAGAGCCAACACGGAGCACGTCGAGGAAGCGCGGGGCGTATCAGGCGATGTCGTCGGAAATTTACGACGCAACGTACACTCGAGGCGGGCGCGGCGCCCATACAGACCCAGGAGGGGTTTGGGCGGATTGCCAAGCGAACCGAATCCGGAGGCGGTCGACTTCATTTTCGATTACGTCAAAGACGCGCCCGAACGCCAGCTCGCAGGTGCCGAGGCACTTGACGCGAAGATGGTCCAGATCTTCAGTGCCGGGAGCGTAATTATCGGCCTCGGCGGCCTAACCAGCGGTGGTCAGAAGCCTCTGAGTGCGGTTTTGATGGCCTTCGCCATAGCCGCTTATGTGGGTCTCGCGGCGTTAGCGTTCGCGCACCTGTGGGCGCGCGACTACCGCCGAAGCCTGCAAGCAGACGAGCTCTGGCTGAGGCTGTGGGCCTCGAGCGTGCCGGACATCAAACACTCGCTGGTGCACGACATCTCAGCCGCGTACGCGCATAACAAAGCGCTCCTGCTGCGGAAGCGGTGGACGCTGCGCGGGGCGCTGACCGCTGCGGCGATCGAAGTGGCATTGGTCGGCGGCGCGATCGTCGCCCGGCTCGCCGGGCCGTAGGTTCTTACTTCTCGATCAGCTTCGGGTCGAGGGTCCGGGTCTCGAGGTCTGGGGTCAGCACGATCTTTGGCGGCGGTGGCGGCGGAGGCGGCGGCTGATCGCCGGCGCCCGATTCATCATCGGCTGGCGATGACGGGGAAGAAGGTTCGAGCATGCCCGAATTCTAGGTCGCCGTCTCGTGTCTTGTCGCCGGAGCGCGCAGCGCGCGTCCGTCGGAAATTTACAGGTCAATCGAGGATCAGCCTATAGCCCTCCGGCGGTCCTGAGTTGACGCCCGAGGCGAGACCCCTCCCGCTCCGCCTACCCGAACCAAGCTCAGGTCCCGCTGTCATGCCCCGCCATCTCTGTCTGCTAGGGACCGAAGTACTGGAAGAAGCCGAACGCGCCGTATCGGCCTGAATGGTCGTAGCTCACGTGGTCGTCCTTCACCTTGAACTGTTTGGTGCCGACGAGTGCAGCCTCCTTGACCACGAGGCCCTCGGGCAGGACCACGCGCGGGTGGATCGTCTCCCCAGTGACCGGGTTCCG
>QHVV01000198.1 GCA_003222385.1 Acidobacteriota bacterium | reverse complement strand
GCCGCATAGAGAAGAAAGGAAAGCAGCAGCCAATTCGCGTGCGCGCCCTGCAGGAAGCCGAAAAGCGGGTAGCCGCCAAGCCAGGCGGTGAGCAGGCCCGTGATCAGGACCGCCTGAGCCCCGGGGATGACAAGGAAGCGGTCGAACCGCCCGCCGAGCCGGCTCACCTCGGCGACGACCCCGATGTCCCGCGAATGGCGCGCTGCTGCGAGTGCGAGCGTACGTCCCGCCAGGCCGGCCACGAGCCACATCCCGGCCACCACGTGCAGGAGCTTCAACCCGACGATGACCCCAACCATCAGCGACCCCTCCCGTAGAGCAACGCGCTAACGAATTAGAGTATAACTCTAACGTATTAGAGTAATACTATGTCAATGGTCATGCCGGGTACCGCAAAGCCACGGCGCCGGTACCAGACGGCGGGGCGGCGCCTGGGCGCCCAGGCGACCCGCGACTCCATCCTCCAGGCGGCGCGATTCCTTTTTGCCGAGCGCGGTTTCGCCGGCACCACGATCGAAGCGATCGCGGCCCAGGCCGAGGTGGCTCCGCAGACCGTCTACGCGGCCTTCGGCTCCAAAGCCGCCATCGCCAAGGAGTTCCGCTTCCTGCTCGAGCGCGAAGCGGATATCCCCCACCGCTTCCAGGAGATGCTTGCGGAGCCTGACCCAGCCCGTCAGCTCGAGCTCGTCGCCAGGATTGGCCGTTACATCTGCGAGCAGCATGGCGACGTTTATGAGTTTTTCGCGGCGAGCAGGGAGCCTGAGCTGGCGGCGGTGCGGAAGGAGATGCTCGACGCCCAGCGCTGGGGCATGCGCATGCTCGTCGACCGCCTGATGGAGAAGGGCGTTCTCAGGCCCGAACTGGATCCTGAGGATGCGGCGTCGATTCTTTGGGCGGTCTCGAGCATCGAGATGTACCGCAAGCTGGTGACTTACAGCGGCTGGACACCAGATCAGTTCGAGCGCTGGGTCGCCGCCTCCTTGAAGGAGCTGGTCCTGGCGGCTTAAGGCGAAAGCCGCGACTCGCGATAATGGGCTGAACGACCAAGCGTGTTCTTGGCGCCATAGGCGCGGAGGTGGGGACTGTGAACATGCGCTTGCGGGCGGCCCTGGCCGCTGCTTCTCTGACCGTCATGTTGTGGCCAACACCGGCTGCGGCCTCTGGCACCTGGAGCTCGAGCGTTGCCTTCACCAACCAGGTCGCCGATCAGGTGGTCTTGGGCGGTGGATATCCGGTTCCCGCGGGCGCAACCGCGCCAACCCCGGGAACGTGCCGCATGGGCACCTACAACGCCAACCGGTCGGAATCGTGGATCGCCGTCAATCCAGGCACCGAGGACCTGGTGGGGACTTCGAAGATCTTCTTCGAGAAATACAGCACGTTCTACGACTTCCACCTGGGCGGGCACACATTTCCTAACGGCGCCTACGAAAGCAGCAGCATGGTCACGGGTTACGACTGCATCTCCACCGGCAGCCAGAACATGCCGCCGAGCTGGACCAACAACACGGATCCAAACGCCGCCTTCGACAGCCAGAATCGCGTGTATCAGGTCACGCTGCCGTTCAACGCCTTCTGGACCAACCTCCATCCGAACTCCAACATCGGCATCGTCTACAGCGACAACCTTGGCCGGACCTGGCACCTGGGCAACGGCGGCCGCCCGATCGAGGCCGCGATCAACTCGAGCCTTGCGGTCGGCTTTGTTGAGGACAAGCAGTGGGTCGCCGTCAACCACATCAAGGGCCACAAATACCAGGACCACGTCTATGCCGCCTGGACTGTCTACAACGGCCAGACGGCCAAGATCAACATCTCTGTTTCTGGAGATCGGGGGCAGACATTCACCAAGCGTGCGACCGTAACCAGGCCCGCCCAAACCGGCTCCCTGAACGAGTACGTCTACCCGATGATCGACGCCGCGGGCGACCTCTACCTCTCCATCGCTTCCAACTCCCCGAAGGGCACCCAGAAGGTGATCTACGTCGCCCGGTCGACCGATGACGGCTCCACCTTCGGACCCTGGATGGCGGCCACGCCGCCGATCCCAGGCTTCACGGTTACTGTCCCACCGGACTGCTGCCTGAACGGCGGCTTCCGGGATGGCATCCTGGAAAACTTCGCCGCCAGCCCCACCTATCCCGGCCACCTATACCTGACCTGGGAACAGTGGACGAGCGGCCAGGCGGACATCATGTTTGCGCAGTCGACCGACTCCGGCGTGACCTGGTCGTCACCGATGCAGGTGAACGATGCCGACGCCAACGACCAGTTCCAGCCTTCGATCGCAGCAGGTCCTGATGGCGCGGTTGCGATCGCCTTCTATGACCGCCGCCTCACATGTCCAGCTGACGCCAGCGTCGGCGCCGGCCATGCCGGCCAGGCCAACCTCTGCATCGACACCACGCTGCAGGCGTTCAAGGACAGCGGGGCCGGGGCCGTTGCCACAAGCGACAACGTCCGGATCTCGAAATATTCGTGGGACCCGACGGAGCCCCTGCAGACCATCGATGGCCTGCCCCAGGTGGCCTGCGCGGGTCACCGGACCCCTTGCAACCGGGGCTTCATCGGCGACTACTTCGGGCTTGCCATCTCGGCAAATAACGTCTACGCGTTCTTCGTCTCCACGCACTACCCATCTGGCGTCACCGCCCAGGGCGGCGGGAAGGTCTACTACCAGCAGCAGGTGCTCAGCACCGTGAGCCGTTCGGAGCTCGGGATCGGATGAGGAGGTCGGCCGACAGGTAAGCCGTCGCGCCATGCGCTTCGGGGCCCATCTACCGATCGCGGGCTTTGGGGGTGAGCGGCCGTCCGCCTTCACCCTGATCGGGTGCGCCGAAGCCGCGGAGGCCCTCGGCTACACGACCCTGTGCGCCAACGACCACATCCTCTTCTCCGTTCCCTGGACTGACGGTCTGGTTGCGCTGGGAGCCGCTGCCGCGCGCACCAGGTCGATCACCCTGATGACAACCGCGGCGCTCCTGGTGGTGCGCGGCGCGGCTTCGCTCGGATCGGCTCTGGTCGCGCTCCACCATCTCTCCGGGGGCCGGCTCCGCGTCGGCCTCACGCCCGGGTCGACCCAGGCCGACTACGAGGCCGTGCACATTCCGTTCGCCGAGCGCTGGTCGAGGTTCG
>QHVV01000197.1 GCA_003222385.1 Acidobacteriota bacterium | reverse complement strand
CTCGGCGATGTTGCGGACCTGGCTGGTCAGGTTGCCGGCCATCAAGTTGACGTTTTCGGTCAGGTCTTTCCAGATCCCGCCCACGCCCCTCACGTCGGCCTGGCCGCCAAGCTTGCCCTCGGTACCGACCTCGCGGGCCACGCGCGTGACCTCGCTCGCAAACGCGTTGAGCTGGTCGACCATGGTGTTGATGGTCTGCTTGAGCTCGAGGATCTCGCCGCGGACGTCGACGGTGATCTTCTTCGAGAGGTCGCCCTTCTGGACGGCGGTCGTCACCTCCGCGATGTTGCGGACCTGGCTGGTCAGGTTGCCGGCCATGAGGTTCACGTTGTCCGTGAGGTCTTTCCATACGCCACCCACGCCGCGGACATGGGCCTGGCCGCCGAGCTTGCCCTCGGTGCCGACCTCGCGCGCGACGCGCGTCACCTCGCCGGCGAACGCGTTGAGCTGCCCGACCATGGTGTTGACAGTCTTGGCGGTGCTCAGGAACTGGCCTTGAAGCGGCCGGCCGTCGATCTCCAGCGCCATGGTTTGCGACAGATCGCCGTTGGCGACGGCACTGATAACGCGGGCGATCTCGGTGTTCGGCCGCGCGAGGTCTTCGACGAGGTCGTTGACGGCATCGAGCGTGGAAGCCCATGCGCCGCCGGAGTGGATGATGCCCGCACGCTTGACCTGACCTTCCTTGCCGACATGACGGTTCAGGCGCCGGATCTCGTGCTCCAGGCGCTCGTTCGACTCGATGACCGCGTTGAGAGCCGCCGCGACTTTGCCGGCGGAGCCCGTCCAATCGCTGGGCATGCGCGCGGAGAAATCGCCGCGCTGGACTGCCGCCAGGACGCGGAGCACGACCTTGCTGTCGAGCTCTCCGCCGGCCCTGTCCACGCCATTTAGATGACGGGTAGCGGTCTTGACTGCTGCCTTGGTCGCCATTCTTCCTTCCTTCCTTGCCTAGTGATTCGTTTGGTGGCTCATAGACTCAGCGGAACCCAAAATTCGATCTTCGTGCCGTTACCCGGGTCGCTTTCGATGCGACACCAGCCGCCGGCAAGCTGCGCGCGCTCCCGCATGGCCACAAGGCCGATGTGTCCGGGCACACGCACCGACTCCGACACGACGAAGCCCGTGCCGTCGTCGTGAACCGAGATGTGAACTCCTCCCTCGACCTGGTCCGCGATCACCGTCACCTTGGTGGCGCGGGCGTGTTTTTCCACGTTGTTCAGCGCCTCGGCGATGTTCTTCAACATGATCGCCTGGATCGCTGGAGGCACATCTGCAGGCAGGCGGCTGTCGACGTGGGGCTGGATGCCGGCGCGGATCCGCATGGTCTCCAGGCGTTCGCTGATCGCGTCGCGTAGGTCGCCGGCCAGCTGAAGCGGCTCCGGGCTGACATTGGTGAGCAGCCGGCGCAGCGAATCCTCGACCTTTCTGAGTGTGTGTCGGAGCTGCTCCAGCTGGACCGCCTGGTGACTCCCTATGGAGTCGGCGCGGACGCGCTCGAGCTGCAGCTCAGCCGCAGTCAGCAGCTGGAGCGAGTCGTCGTGGAGCGTGCTGGCGAAGCGGCGCCGGGCTTCGTCGCCGCCGGCCGCGATGTTGTTGAGGAGGTGCCGGCGAGCGGCCATCGCTTCTTCGAGGCGCCCGGCGGTGTGGCCGAGCTCGTCTTCGGCTTCCTTGTACTGCCACAGCAGTCCCGCCGCCGCGCCGGTGAGTCTCAGCAGCCATAGGTCGTGCGCGGTGAAGCCGTGCGGTGAGTCATAAACGGCAATGGCTCCGATGTGTCGCTCACCGGCCCGCCACGCCGCTGCGATCGAGTTCTTGACCTCATGCAGGCCGGACTCCCGCCAGATCGCATCGAGCTGGGGCGAGGTGCCCTTCAAGAGCTCGAGCTCGTCAGCGAAGACCAGGCGCTCCATTATCCCCTCGCCCTTCGCCCCCAGATGGAGCCGGACTTCATGCACCGGCGACTCGTCCGCAAAGCCAAAGGGAACCGGTTGCAGGGCTAGAGTGCCGCGGGGGCCGAGACGCCAGAACGCTGCCCGGCGGGCGTGGGTCTGCTTGGCGATGGTGGCGCCGAGGCGGGCAAAGAAGGCGGGCAGGTCCTCGTCCGAGTCCAGATAAGAGGAAACGGCGGCCACAGCCGCCAGCGCCGACTCGTGCGACCGCTCAACCTGCTGGGCGGAGCGCTTTGGGCGCGGGACGCCGTTGGCGCCGAGCGCTACCTTGCCCGCCACCGCCAGCTCAGCTGTTTCCACTCTTCCCCCTGGGCGCGATTTTCCGACCTACATCAAATCGAATTGGGGGTGGGTTCGTCACCGTACAAGTGAGGTAGATTCGGCCGGGGTTTGGCCTGGAAACTGGTGTGCCCGCCTCTTGCGAGGCAGGCACACCTAAGAAACGCCCTGGAGTCCCGCCCTACCGAGCTCAAACCGAATTCAGCGGACCGGGCACAAAAAGACCGGGCCCGCGCGTTGCGAGCCCGGTCTCTTGCCGTTGGTTTAGCGCCGCCGGTTACGCAGTCCGAGGGCGCCGAGCAGGACCATGATGCCGCCCACGATACCGCCCACGATGGGCATTCCCGTGGCAGCAAGCACCTGGCCTGTGCCGCCTGTGGTCGCGGTCGCGCCAGAGACCTGGCCGCTTCCGCCTGCCGTAGTTGTGCCGCTGGTGCCGCCGGTGCCGCCGGTGCCGCCCGTGCCGCCACCGCTGGTGGTGTTGCCGGTCGTGCCGCTAACGCTGCCGACGCTGCCGACACTGCCGGTGCTCCCGACCTGGGTCGAGTTGCCGGTGGTGCCACTGGCGCTGCCCGCGCTGTTGGTCGAACCCGTGCTGCCTACCTGAGTGGAGTTGCCGGTGGTGCCGTTGGCGCTGCCGGCGCTGTTGGTGGAACCGGTGCTCCCAACCTTGGTCGAGTTGCCGGTCGTGCCGTTGGCGCTGCCGGCGCTGTTGGTCGAGCGCCTGCGCTGTTGGTCGAGCCCGTGCTGCCGACCTTGGTGCTGTTCCCGGTCGTTCCGTTGGCGCTGCCGGCGCTGTTGGTGGAACCGGTGCTCCCGACCTGAGTCGAGTTGCCGGTCGT
>QHVV01000200.1:4888-7932 GCA_003222385.1 Acidobacteriota bacterium | reverse complement strand
ACGCGTGCCCACTGCGCCTGGTCGTATCCGACGATCAGGGGATCCTTCTCGGCGGCGAGGTAGCGGATCCGCAGCGCGCCGTTCGCTTCGGAGTCGCCACAGTGGCAGACCACTTCGTGGACCGACCACTTCCCCTCGCCGGGACGCCACTTCCTCGCCTCGGCGGGGACCTTCGCGAGCGCGGCCTTCAGCAGCGCGGGTCCGCGTTCGTAGCGCCGGATCAGCTCCTCGCGTTCAACGGACGTCAAAGACATCGGGGTTCGCTTGCGGCCGAGTCTACCGTGCCGCCGCTACCAGCGTGTGCCGTCGAGCGAGACGACCGTCTTCGCGCCGACGACTTGCGCCGAGTGGCGGGCTCCGGCCGGGAGATAGAGCCGGTCCCCCGCGCCGAGGTCCCAGCTTTCGGAGCCGACGGTGATGCGGAGGACCCCTTCGAGGACCCCGTCGCACTTCGCCTGCGAGTGCTCGTGCGGCGGGAACGCGGTCCCTTCGCGATAGGCGTAGACCGCGACTTCGTAGCCTTCCGCTTCCATCAGGCCCATCATCCGTTTCTCGGTCGGAGGACCGTCTTTCGGGTCCCACCGTTCGAGGCGCGCCGCGCTCACGAGCGAAGTGTCGACCGGGTCACAGCCGCTGGACCGCTTTTCGACCCAGCTTCTTGAGCTTCTCGATCCTGACCTCTTCGCGATCGGGCCCTCCGATACTCAGGCGGAAGAAAGAGTCCCCCTTGCGGACGTAGAGGCCCCCGACGATGGAGGGTCCCACCCAGTACGCCTCGTCCCCGACGCCCGGGACTTTCCGGGGCGGAGAAGACTCCTTCTCTTTTTCCCCTTCCTCTTCGCCCCTGCCGCCCCTTCGCGCCCGCGCCTTCTTCTCCTCTTCTTCCTTCTCTTTTTTTGTCGCCGACGCCGCGCGGAACATGGCTTTCCACTGGTCCGACGGCTTCTCCTTCTCGTTCGCCTCCGGCCGAGTCACCTCGAGGCTGATCGACTTCGAGAAGGTCGGAAGCGAAAAGAAGCACTGAGACACGGCGAACCGGCCCCTCTCGGGCCGGCTCGCCTTCGTCGCGCTCACGCGCTCGCCCTGCACCGACCGAATGTCGCTCGCCGTCAGGAGCGAGCAGGGATCGAAGTCCTTCGTCGCCGGTGCCGGCGCCGGGGCCGCGAGCGAGACCGAACCGAGGAGAAGGACGGTCGACAGAGCGCCATGCATCCTCCTCGAAGCCTATCTCGCGACCAGCGGCGTCGCGGCCGTCCAGACCGTCACCGGTCCGGCGCTGACGTTGACGAGCTTCACCAGGTAGGTTCCCGCCGTCGAGACCGGCATCTCGATCACGGCGAGACCGGCCGAGCTGTTCGCGGTCGTCAAGACCGATCCCGACGGATCGATCAAGACCAGCTGGATCGGCACGTTCGCCGAGGCTTCTGCGACGATCGCGATGGCCTGAGTTCCGCCCGGAAGCGGCAGCTGCTGGATGGCTTGCTGTCCGACTGCGAGAGTCGAGTTGCCGCTCGTCGTCTGCCCGGGGCCGCTCGCCGGCTGCGCGTTCGAGGACGAGCTCTCCAGGCAGAAAGCATCCACGTAGGCCACGCCCTGGAGGTTGCGAAGCTCGAACACGTGGGACCCGGAAGTGAGACCGGGGTACGAGACGCTCGATCCGAACTGCGGAGACTGCATCGTCCCGGTCGATCCCTTGTAAGAAACCGTCTGCCGGAAGACGCCGTCCAAGTAGACGTCGGCGGTCCCGCCCTTCGTGCTCTTCGCGAATCGATACTCCATCCGGCCGGTTCGCCCGGATGCGACAGTGAAGTTGAGTGCAGCCCCGTTCTGCCTGTCGCTGCCGGTGTTCATGCGGAAGTGGCCGGCGCTCGCGTTCGGATTGCTGACCAGGTGCCAGCCGTTCGAGTACGCGATGTGCGAATCGTCGTCCTCGAGGCAGGTCGTCGAGGGAGGGGCGCACGCCGCGTTTCCGACGAGCACGTAAGGGTCACCCGTCCCGGTCAGGTCCACCGCGGTGTTCGAGCGGGTGGTCTGGTCGCCGGTGAGAACGAACGTCCGTGCGTAGATCGAGCCCAGGAGGTCGGCGGCCTTCGGGCTTCCGACCTTGTCGTTGGCGATGGTGATCGAGATCGTTCCATCGGGGTTGAAGCTCCCGGAGTCGGGTGTGCCTACCTTCGTCGTCGAAGGAACCCCGAGCACGAGACCGACGACTGCGACCTTGGCCGTGCCGTACTCGTACGTGACCTGAGAATTCGCGTCGGTGCTCATCCCGACGTAGTAGATCCCGAAGGGCGCGGCGGGCGAGTTCCAGAAAATCCTCCACTGCGCGTTCGGTGGCAGCGTCGCGAGGCCCGTCATCTTGAGCGTGAAGACGAGCTTGCTGGAGCCGTCCGAACCGTACGGCTCGGCAACTGAGACGGACTGGATGTCGAGCGCCGGGCTGCCCACGGCTGCGCCGTCGCCCGTCGCATCGGTCACCACCCGGATGCCCGGAAGGGCGCAGGAGCTTCCGACCGGAACGGACGTCACTTCGTTGCTGCCGCAGGAAGCGCCGAAGCCGTTCTGCGCGGTCACGCTGTAGGAATACGTCGCCGTCGGGGCGATCGTGAGGTCGTCGTAGCGCGTGGAGGTTCCGACCGTCGCGAGAAGAGCGGCCGGACCGCTCCCGAGTCGGCGATAGATCTTGTAGGTCGAGACCGCCGAGCCTCCGTTCTCCGACTCGGACCAGGAAAGGTGCGCCACACCGCCGTTGCGCGTCACGGTGAGAGCGGGCGCGCCCGGCGCCGTGGGCTCGGACGGATCGAATTGTTGGAACAGGCGGCGGCCTCCGGTCTGCCGCGCGATCGCGGCGTTGGAGGTGTATCCGTTTCCGGTGGCTCCGGCCGGGGCCTGAGTGCATCCGGCCGCGCAACCGTCGGCGTAACCCACCAGAACGCGGCCTTCTTTGTCGACGGTCGCGTCCATGAAATCGAGCAGGTTCCGGCAGATGTTGGAGCCGCCCAGGAACCAGATGCAGCCTCGCTGGACCGGATCGTTGGGCGTGG
>QHVV01000200.1:0-4872 GCA_003222385.1 Acidobacteriota bacterium | reverse complement strand
GTGCGCGACGTAGAGGTGCCAGATGCCCGGGAAGTTCGGGTCCTGGATGTTGCCGGTGGCCGTCGTTCCGAGGAACGCGAACGCCGCCCGGTTGCTGTCGCCGGCGACCATCGCCGGGAAAGCGACGTTGTGAATCCCGAGGGCCGCGCCGACGTCGAAAATCTTTCTCGAGTCCCACGTCTTTCCCTTGTCGTCCGAGACGGCGACCACCGCGTAGTTGTCGGAGTGGGCGTACCCGAGGTAGACCCGACCGTCCTTCGCGATCGCGACAGAGGGATCGCTGTTCGACGCTGCGGAGACCGCGACCTTGCGCACTTCCCAGGAGATGCCGTTGTCTTCGGAGACCACGACCGCCTCGCTTCCCAAGCAGTCCTTGTTGGGAAGGTACGCCGTCCCGTCCGGACCGACCTTGATGTGCCCGTGCAACCCTCCGCACTGGGCCGGGGTGTACGCGACGACCGCGGGCCCGTACGAGAGTCCGCCATCCACTGAGAGCGCGCAGTTCGCGGCGCCCNAATAGATCGGGTTCGGGTATCCGGCGCCGGTCGGGATCGGGGCGTGGAAAGGCCCGCCGCCGCCGATCGTCTGATGGTCCTCTCCGGCGTCGATGCCAGATCCCCGGCTCGGGATCCAGACGTCGCCGTCCGTATCGGACACCGAGGACAGGCTTCCGTTGATGATCAGCTGCGAGACCACCGTGCGTCCGGTCTTGCTGTCGGTGAAAAGAATGGGATCGAAGCTCTGCGCGGACGTCGGCGCGCTCTTGTCCTCCCAGGTCGACGCCGGCGTCATCTGGCAGATGTCGTCGAAGCCGACGCGCAGCGTCTGGACGATGCCGCCCTCGTAGAGGACCTTGCCCGAGTTCCAGTTGACTCCGATCGAGGGTTCGCCGGAGCCCGCGCCGAGGCCCGCCGCGAGCTGGGCAGCCGTCGGGGTCAGGTTCTGGTAGCGCGCCGCAAGGCCGGTTCCGACCGGCGCGGGATTCGGGTTCGGGGGCGCCGGTCCGAGGGTCGCCTGCGCCGTGTAGCTCGGCGTCGTCGGCGCCTCGGAGAAGGGGACGGCCGTCGCCGTGTAAGTCCCGGCGACCGGATTCGTCAGGATGACCGTCTCCATCTGTCCGGCGGCATGACCCGAACCGTTCACGAATTTGTGGTCCGGGCCGTAGACCTCGAGATCCCAGTCGGCGTTGCCTGCAGGCTGAAGGGTGATGGTCACGAGATACGGCCCGAAGGAGCTCGCCGGCGGGACGATCGTCAGCTTGAAGTTGTCGCAGGACGGATTGTCGTCCGAACCGCAGCCGCCGGCGGTCGGGACGAGGAACTCGCCCGACCAGGCGACCGTGGGACTTCCCTGCGAGACCGTGCCGGACGGCGGCGTGGCCGCAATGAGCAGGACCGTCGGAGCGGCCAGAGCGAGAGCCGCCAGTAGAACGCGAGGAAGGCGTGGCATCGGTGTTCTCCTTTCGACGCCGGAAGCCGCACGCTCGCGCGCCCGCTTCCGATGGCATCGCACGTTAGGAGCAGGAAGGACGCCACACCAATGAGGGAAACTCCTCAGAACGAGGGGGACGGCGGCCTCATTTTTCAGTCCGCGCTCAAATAAAACGGGCCCCCAGGCTCGAAAGCCCGGAGGCCCGTCCCCCCGATGCCACGGGGAGGAGGATCGTCAGAAGAGTGCGCGCACAGCCGATCGCATGGCAGTTACGATAGGAAGCAAAGACCTCGAAAACAATGAGGAGAACACCTCATTTTCCAGAGTCACTCCTCCCGGAGCAGTTCGCGGAGCTTGGCGGCCAGCGCGTCCGGCTGGAAGGGATTCGAAAGATAGAACGCGACCCGGTCCGGAGGTCCCGGAGGCTTCTTCTGGATATCGACAGCATCAGCAACTTCACTCCGCGCGGGATGTGTTTTCGGAGGCCCTGCGGTCCCGCGATTCCGGGCTGCGCGAGGTCCGCCAGCACGAGGCGAACCGACTTGCCGGCGCCCGAAAGGATTTCCAGAGCCTCTTCCGCGCTGCGCGCCTCGACCACTTCGTGCCCCTCCGATTCGACGATTCTCCGCAGGAGCGCCCGGAGCGGGTCTTCCTCCTCGACGAGGAGGACGACGGAGCCGGGCCGAGCGGCTTTCGAGTCCGCACTCTTGCGGGCAGGGGAGTCATTCGGTTGCATCGTGATCCGGCGCTTCCACTCTCGGTCCTTTCGTCGGAGAAGGTCAATGAGGAGAAGGCCTCAATTTGGGTGGCACGATGACTTCAGTTCGCCAGGCCGTACCGGTCGACCGGAGCAGTCACTGGGTTGAACTGATAACCGGAGAAAGCGGCGATTACGCTGGCTCTCCTTCTTGACCCGCAAAAAGAGGCGGGCCCTCGCGGGCCCGCCGGAAGAGACTGCGACTTCGTCTGGCAATTCAAATCGACCTCATGGCGACACCGTCGTGGTGACGCTGCTCGTGTTGTTTGTGGAAACAGGATCGTTCGGCGACGTGGCGGCGACGGAGGCCATATTGGTGAATTTGCCCTTCGTCGTGGGCTTCAGCGTGAGGGTCACCGTGACCGTGGCCGTATTCCCCATCGTGCCGATGTTGCACATGACGACCTGTGAATGCGGCCTCGGAGCGCAAGTGCCTTGCGTCGAGCTCACCGAGCCGAACCCCGTGTTCTTCGGCATGGTGTCGGCGAGCGTCACTCCAGTGGCCGTCGACGGACCGTTGTTATGCGCCGTGATGGTGTAAGTAATGGACTGACCCACGTGACCCGTCGCCGGGCCCGCCTTGACGACCGCCAGATCCGCCGAGGGCGGAGCCGTGGCCTGGATGTCCACGCTGGCTGCGTTGGTGCTCTCCTGGCCGTGCGAGTCCGTCACCGTCAGGGTGGCGTGGTAAGTCCCCGGGTTGTTGTAGGTGTGGGCGACGGTCGGACCGGGCTGCGTCGCCGGAGGAGCGCCATCTCCGAAGTAGAAGGTGTAGGAGGCGATGGAGTCGCCCGCGTCCGGATCCGAGGACCCTGACCCGCTCAAGGTGACGTTCAACGGGGCCGGGCCACTGTTGGGTACGGCCGTCAGGGCGGCCGTCGGCGGAGTGTTCGGAGCGCAGAAGTCGTTGCCGGAAACCGTGTACGACCCGCCCGCCGTCGAGTCGGCCAGGACGAGAAGGACTCCGACGAGGTTCCGGGTCTCACCGTGGATGCCGGAGATGAGCGAGCCCGCCGACGGCGGCGGCGTCGGTCCGTCCGGGTCCAGCTTGCTGTTGGAAAGGGTGATCGTGATCGTCCCGTCCGGAGTGAACGTGCCGGAGTCCGCCAGACCGACGACGTTCTCCGTGTTGACGCCGGTCGTGGGGTCGGGCGCGAAGAAACCGTAGTTGAAGGTTTGCGTCGTTGGATTGCTCGCCGTCTCCATGTCGACGAACCAGGTGACGCCGCCGTACGAGAAGTGCTCGTACCAGTAGGCGTTGGGCTGCGGGGCCGGGCTCAGGTTCTGCACCTTCATCGTGAACACGAGCTTGTTCGTGTTCGGCGCGAAGTAGGGCTCGGCGATCGCCACCGAGGTCAGGTCCTGCTGCGCCGTTCCCGTCTGGTCGCCGGTTGGGTCCGTCGCCACGACCGCCCCCGGCGGCACGCATGGGTCGTACACCTGAGTGACGACGCTCGCCGTGTTGTTCGCGAGGTTCGGGTCCGGGCTCGACAAGGAGAGCGTCGCGGTGTCCGTGAGATTGCCCGCCGCCTTCGAGTGAACGTTCAGTGTGATCGTCTCGAGATCGCCGGCAGGAAGGTCGCCCAGGTTGCACACGACGGTGCCCGTGCCCTGACAGGAACCCCTGCTCGAGGTCACTGATAGCAGCGTGACGGCGCTCGGCAGAACATCCGACACCGTCGCGCCCAGAACCGGGCTCTGCCCCGTGGTGACGCCAATGGTGTAGGTGAAGTCGCTGCGTTCGCGGACGAGCGAAGAGGACGCGCTCAGGCTCAACTGCGGATCGCCGCAGATCGGGAGGGTAAAGGAGCCGATGCGAGTGGCCCAATTGAAGGTGCCGGTGCCCGCGTAGTACTCCTGCGTGTACCAGAAAGTGCAGCCGTTGGGGTCGACGGAGATCGAGCTGTAGTCGCCCCACCGGCGACCGGTATCCTGCTGCGATCCGGTTCCGTTAATGATCGTCCCCTCCCCCAGCGTCATCTGATTCGGCGGGTCGGAGGCCAGCCGGGCCGCGTAATCGATCGCGGGGTGCGTCGACACGCTCGACTTCGAGTATCCGAGCGCGATGTCGCCGGCGCTGTCCATGGCGATCGAGCCCATCCACCGGTGCGCCGCGTCGGGGGCAAAGGTGGACTGCTGGTAGACCGCGGGCATCCCGTTGGGGCTCCGGAGCTCGTACCACCGAATACCCGCATGGCCGTTGCCGACCCAGGTGTCGCCCGGGCCGGCATTGACCGTGTGGTTCAGGACCAGCGACTCGTGATCGCCGAAGTTGCGGTACGCCAGCCGGTACATCAGCCGGTCGCCGATCGAGTCGAGGTAATCCCCGATGTCGGGCATTCCAGGGAGCGAGTAGTCGGCGTTGGGATCGGCGTCCACTTGCGGAATGCAGTTGCGATCCTCCACGGTCTGATCGCCGTTGCAGACCAGACCGAAGTCGGCCACCGGGATCTCGATCGGCGTTCCATTGCCGTTCGGCTTTCCGTTGCCGAAGGTCGAGTTCGTCGGGTTGGTCCAGTCGACGTGGAACTTGAACAGGAGCAGCTTGTCTTTCCCGGCGGTCGTGCTGTCCACGAATTGCATGAAGAAGTTCGGCTCACCGGCGGGGGGCGCGCCGCGGAAGTTGGCCCCGACCCCGGTACCATCCAGGTCGGAGGGAAGCTGCCCTCCGTAGATGTAGTTGC
>QHVV01000196.1 GCA_003222385.1 Acidobacteriota bacterium | reverse complement strand
GTGGTACTGGTTGTTGGTGGAGTAGGCCTGGAGCAAGACCCACGTCGTCGTTCCGGTCCAGCGTGCCCAGAATTCGTAGAGCGCGTTGGGGCAGCCCGAGGCGACGGCCGTGAGGACGATCTGAGTGCCAGCCCGCGACGGCGATGCCGGCGCAGCCGAGAGAGTCACTGAGGAGCAAGTACCCGCCGCGCTGTAGGTGAACTGGTCACCAGGCTGGGTCGGGCTTGTTCCGGCAGGAGTGGTCACCCTCACGTCGACGGTCCCGGCAGCGTGAGCCGGGCTCGTAGCGGTGATCTTGGTGTCGGAGTTCACAGTGAAGGTCGTGGCCGGTGTGGCTCCGAATGTCACCGCGGTCGCCCCTGTGAAGCCACAGCCGGTGAGGGTTACAACCGTTCCGCCGGCCGTCGAGCCCGTGTTGGGCGTGACTGTGTCGACAGCGGGCGTGGTGCCGTATCCATAGCCGGTCTGGTACCCGCAGAGTGCGGCGTTGTTCGAATTAATCGTGACCGGCCGAACCAGCAGCGAGGCGCCCAGTACGGCGGCGACAATGGCGACAGGCAGAATTCTGGCGGCTATCGCGGACTTAGTCATTCAGGCTCGCTCCCTACTGAAACCCGAGTCTGGCGGCGTTTGGAACACATAGGGTCGGCGGGCCTTCCCAGCCCGAAAACAGCGCGCGCAAGTATTGCGCTGGCGCAATTTCTAACACCTACCCACTTGGGTGTCAATTACCGATCTCTTAACATCCGTTTCAGGTCCATCCTCAGGCGACGAGGTCATTTCGATACAGCAGGATCGAGCCATAGTCGTGAAGCAGACTTAAGCCTGGTAATCCGTTCAGATAGTCGTATCCCTGCCAGTCGACCTCGCGGGCGAGAAGGACGTACTTGATGTTTCTAAGAGCCAACTGGTGGCCCCAGTCTCCTGTGGCTCCCGCCCTGACCAGGCTCGAGATCGCGACCTGCTCCGGATCGGTGGGAGCCGAGCCGGCAACCTCGGGGTTGGCGCTGCCGACGATTGGTACTGAGAAAAACTCAGGCGCCGGCGACGCCACAACCCGGTTCTGGTTCTGGATGAAATCGAAGCTCATGTACTCGTGCCAGGGCAGGAACAGAGTCCGGCGAGGGTGGGGATCTGCCGCCAAGGTCCGGTCCGCCGCGTACCAGCCCGCGGGGTATTCCGACGGCCGGATCTCGCCATGCATCCCGAAGAGCAGGCCGTTGCCATAGTAAAGCGGCAAAGCAAGCAGCAAACCGATCGTCACCGCCCCAAGCGACTCGAGCTGGGGCGCCGGCACCTTGAGCTGTCGGACCCAATTCAGAATCGCGGCCGCCCCTAGGCCGAACAACTGTGAGTAAACAAGCGCCAGCAACGCGGCCCACTTGCCCGCATCCCTCATGCCCCGGTAGAGCGGCACAGTCGCGTCGAGCCACTGGACGAAACCTGCGGTCAAAGGATGCGAAATTCCAACTTCCAGAATCAATCCGACAACTGCGACCAACACAAGGCCGACAGCCCAAGGGGCCAGGTTGTCCTTCCGTCTCACTGCTGCATAGGCACCGATGCCGGAGATGACCAGAACAATCAAGAGAACAACCGGCCAAGCCCCCACAAAGGCCTTCATCGAGGTGAAGCGGCCGGTGTTCTCGGCCCAAAAACCGTAGAGGCCAACCAGGTTTGGAACCAGACCGACGGTTGGATCGGGAACCGCAGCGTACGCGGCGAGCAGCTGAGGGCCCGTTGAGCCTACTACTGCGGCTTCTGAACCTCTGCCCAAGACGAATGGCACCACCCAGTACGAACTCAAGAGAGCCGTGCTTCCAACAGCCAGCCCAAGGGCCTGGCCGAGGCGTTTGGTGTAATCCGCCCCGAACTTGGCCACGACTAGGTACGTCGGCACGACCACCACGGCGAGGACCGCCGACACGAGAAATAGATGGACCGTGAATACCGCGACCAGGGAGATGCTGGTCCCGAACAGTATCCCAGCGCGCCAACTGGGCTCCCGGCATAACTCTCGAAGTCGAATCGCAACCCAAGGCAGCACGGCGTAGCCGGCCAAAAGAAAGAACTGGCCATAGTGCAGCCGTCCGTATACGAAAGGATTGAGCGAATAGAGCGCGGCGCCGGACGCTCGTGCAACAAAGCTTGGCGAGGGCACGGCTCGGAAGGCCGTCAGCGCAATCAAAAACAGCGTGGCGAGGACGAAGAGCTCGCCCGTGGCCCGAGCTGAAATTAGCCTCGACAGGAGCGCGAGCGCCTCCCTAAGCGGCACCGAGGCCGAAAGGACTGACGGCCAATCGAAACGGCGGGGACCAGGCCAGTCTGTACCGAACAAGTATCCAACTGGCCAAAGCCATGGGCCGGCGACCGCCAACGTGAGGAAAGCGGACCACAGGAGCCCGTCCCTCCATCCCCCGTATGCCCGACTAAGACTGATGCCGGCCGCCAAAATCAGGCTCCCGCAGCACTCTTAAGGGCCATATAGTATTTCGGCCAACCAGGCGCTCGGCTCGACACGCTTGTTCGCTTCAGGTAGATAGTCGGCTCGGGACGAAACGGCAATCAGGATCTGATAAGGGGTGTCCGCCACGACTCAAAGCTATTGGAAGCGGAGTCCGTTCGGCTTTTTGCGTAGCGAGAGTGTTCTCGCGCACAACATCATTGTGGGTGGCGGAACGATTGCCGCCGGGGTGTTAGGGGTTGCTTTCCAGTCGTTGGCCTCGCATCAGTTGCGGCCAGCAGACTACGGCGCCGTTTTCGCTGTCGTGACGCTGATTACCTTCATTGGTCTGCCGGCCAGCGCCTTCACGCTGATGATGGCCAGGGAAACAAGCCGCGGACGGGCGTCGGGTCACCAGGCTTCAAGCGCAGCGCTTCTGCGCGGCGCGAGCCGCACGCTGATGTTATTGGGCTTTCTCTTGGGCGCCTCGATAGCGACAGGCTCGCTGTTGCTTTCTAGATTCCTCGCGGTGCCTGTCGAGTTATTGCTGGCTGCTTCGGTGGGCATTCCATTTTCTTTTGCGCTACCAGTGCTGCTAGGCGAATTGCAGGGTGAAGAAAGGTTTGCTGCCTACGCCTTGATCTCGACCGGCCAGGCCGGCTTGAAACTGTTTGTGGCGATCGCGTTGGGGATTGGGGATTGTATTTGGCCCGCTAGGCGTTATCGCCGGCATTTCGTTGGCAACGATCATCGTTTACGGAATTGCACTACGTATGGTGCGCCGGAAGATATCGATTCATTCCAGCCTGCCATGGTTGAGGCCCGCAGCAGCCTACTTGGCCGTGGTCCTACCTAGCACGCTCGCAGTGGCGGTTCTTCTAAGTTCCGACGTCCTCTTGGTGAAGCACTACTTTTCAGCCCATGCGGCTGGAAACTATGCTGCGGTTGCTGCAATTGGTCGCGCCATATTTTGGGGAGCGACTGGAGTAGCGGTGGTTCTCTTCCCAAAGGTTGCATTTCGGCGGGCCAGGGGAGGCAGCGGTGTTCAAGTTGTCGTGGCATCGCTGCTTTTGGTTGCCTTGGGTGGAGTACTCGGATTGCTCTTGCTTTCGGTCGGCTCGACATGGCTCGTTAGAGGATTCGCCGGTTCGGCGTATGGGGCCGGA
>QHVV01000078.1 GCA_003222385.1 Acidobacteriota bacterium | reverse complement strand
AGCTGGACTCGCGCGGGGTCGAGGTTGCGGACCTGACGCTCGCGGTCGGCGCAGGAACCTTCAAGCCGGTCACCGCGCCCGACACCGCCAGCCACCGACTCGACCCGGAAGACGTCCGGTTTCCGAAGGAGACCGTTCTCGCCCTGGAGAACGCTCGAGCCTCCGGACGGCGTGTCGTCGCGGTCGGAACGACGGTGACGCGTGCCCTGGAAGCGTGGGCGCTCCGACCGGCCGGTCGAGCTCCGGGTTCGATGGACCTCTATTTCTCGACCGACCTCTTCATAACGCCGGGGTTCGATTTACGCGTGGTCGGCGCGCTCCTGACGAACTTCCACCTGCCGCGCTCGACCCTGCTCATGCTCGTCTGCGCGTTCGCGGGAAGGGAGAACGTCCTGGCCGCGTACGAAGACGCGATCCGGCACGGATACCTCTTCTACTCTTACGGCGACGCGATGTTGATCGCGTAGTGAAGCGCTGCGGTGTGCGCCGGGGTCGTGCCGCAGCAGCCGCCGACGAGGCGAGCGCCGATCGCGAGCCATTCCCGCGCTTCCGCCGCGTATCCCTCTGGCGAGAGCTCGTCCGTAAACTCCCATCCGCGGTCGTCCGCTGGCAGCCCCAGGTTTCCGTAAGCCGCCAGAGGGACGTCGGAAGCGGCTCCGGCCAGGCGCGAGAGGTCGAAGGCGAGGCGCCGGGCGGGGACGCAGTTGATCGAAAAAGCGTCCGGTCCGAGCGACCGGACCGCGCGAACGGCGTCCTCGATCGGCTCTCCCGAGAGGAGGCGCCCTTTCCCGTCCGTCACCATCGACGCCACGAAAGGTAGACCGGTCTCCATCGCCGCCCGCGCCGCCGCGGCGAGCTCCCGCACGGTGTTGTGGGTTTCCAGCAGCAGGGCGTCGACGCCCGCGGAGGCCAGCGACTCCGCCTGCTCGCGGTGCTCGATCCGGAGCGCTTCGTCGTCGGGCGCGAGGTCGGGCCGGTAGCAGTCCTCGAGCGGCGAGAGAGAGCCCGCCACGAAAACCGGCCTTCCAGCGGCGTCCGCCGCCTCCCGGGCGAGACGCACGGCGAGCGTCGTCAGCTCCCGGCTCTTCTCCCCGAGGCGGCCCTTCTCGAGCGTCCGCCGGTGCGTCCGGAACGTGTTCGCGGTCAGGATCTCCGCGCCGGCGGCGACCTCGTCGGCATGGATCGCCGAAACGAGCTCCGGCGATTCGACGAGCGCCCGAGCGCTCCAGAGCGGCAGTCGGGTATCGGCGCCGCGCCTCTGGAGCTCGGTCCCCATCGCGGCGTCCAGGATCATCCGCCGTCCGCTGCGAAGACGCTCGCGAAACCGGCTAGCTGTCGGTGGCATAAAAAATAAGGCTGAGCACATGCTCAGCCTTATTAAATAAGGGTGCCTGACGGCTCAGTAGGTCTCCAGATATTTCTCGACCTCCCACGGCTGAACGCGCGAGATGTACTCGGCCCACTCGCCGCGCTTCGCTTCCATGAAGTGCTTCAGGATGTGGTCGCCGAGCGAGTCCTTGACGACCTCGTCCTTCCACAGGTTGTCGAGCGCCTCGGACAGGTTCGCCGGCAGCTGGTCGATGCGCAGCCGACGCTTCTCGCGCTCGCTCATCTTGAAGACGTTGCGGTCCACCGGCTCGCCCGGGTCCATCCGGTTCTTCACGCCGTCGAGACCCGACGCCAGCATGACGGTGAACGCGAGGTACGGGTTGCACGACGGATCCGGCATGCGGACCTCGATCCGCGTTCCCATCCCGCGACGCGCCGGGATCCGGACGAGCGGCGACCGGTTGCGCATCGACCAGGCGACGTTGACCGGCGCCTCGTAGCCGGGCACCAGCCGCTTGTAGGAGTTCACGAGCGGGTTGGTGATGGCGACGAACGACTTCGCGTGCCGGAGGATGCCGCCAGTGTAATAAAGCGCGGTCTTCGAGAGCTGGTATTTCGCCTTGGGGTCGTAGAAGACGTTGTTGCCACGCTTGTCCAGGAACGACTGGTGGGTGTGCATTCCGGAGCCGTTGACGCCGAAGATCGGCTTCGGCATGAACGTCGCGTGGAGGCCGTGGTCGAGCGCGACCTTCTTGACGATGAAACGGAAGGTCGAGACGCGGTCGGCGGTGGTGACGGCGTCGGCATATTTGAAGTCGATCTCGTGCTGTCCCGGCGCCACCTCGTGGTGAGCGGCCTCGACCTCGAAGCCCATCTGCTCGAGCGCGAGGACGATGTCCCGGCGCGCCTCTTCTCCCCGGTCCACGGGGGTCAGGTCGAAATAGGCGCCCTCGTCGTGCGTGTCGACGATCGGCTCGCCGTTCGCGTCCCGGCGGAAGAGGAAGAACTCCGCCTCCGGCCCGGTCACCATGACGTACCCGAGCGCCGAGGCGCGGTCCATCTGTCTCTTCAACGTCTGGCGCGGACACCCGGCGAAGGGAGAGCCGTCCGGGTTGTAGACGTCGCAGATCAGTCGGGCGACCTGGTTGCCTCCGTTGTGAGCCCAGGGATAGATCGCGAAAGAGGGGAGGTCCGGGACGAGGTTCATGTCCGACTCCTCGATCCGCGTGAATCCCTCGATCGAAGAGCCGTCGAACTGGATCTCGCCGTCGAGCGCCTTCTCGAACTGCGACTTCGGGATCTCGACGTTCTTGATCACACCGAAGATGTCGGTGAACTGCAGCCGCAGGAATCGGACGTTCTCCGCGTCACAGACCTTGAGGATCTCCGATTTCGTCAGACCCGGCCCGGCCGCGTCGAACTTGAGGATCTTCGCCTTCGGCATTCTGCTCTCCTTTTTTCGCAAGATTTGCAAGATTCTAAGGTCATTTGTGTGGAAAGCAACGTTTTTCTTGCAGGGTGACATCGAAAATCCGGCCCACTTGCACAACCGGCTGTGCAATTTCCTCACGGGGATCAGGCCTCCACTGACCACTCTCATCGATCCGTTTCGCCCGGTGGGTAAAATCCGGACATGGCGGAGACCGACGGCCGATGGCCCTCGCGGCAGGAGGCGGAGGACCTTCTCTTCGAGTTCACTCAGGGGGACGCCCTGCGGCGTCACGGGCGCGCCGTCGAAGAAGCCATGCGCGCCTACGCGGGCTGGTTCGGCGTCACGGATCCCGCGGAGGTCGAGCGCTGGGGGGTCGTCGGGCTCCTCCACGACTTCGATTACGAGCAGAACCCGACCGAGGACCGCCATCTCCACGTGGGCGGCGGGATCCTCCGCGAGCGCGGCTACGACGAAGAGATGGTCTCGACGATCGAGTCCCACGCGAACTACATGAACGTGCCGCGCGATACGCCGATGAAGAAGGCCATCTACGCGTGCGACGAGCTCGTCGGGTTCATCGGCGCCTGCGTCAAAGTCCGCCCTTCGAAGCGGGTCGCGGATCTGCCCGTCTCCTCGGTCGTCAAGCGGCTGAAGGACAAGGCGTTCGCGCGCTCCGTAAACCGGGAGGACATTTCCGGGGGAGCGGCGAGCCTGCCCCGGCCCCTGGAGGACCACATCGCGTTCACGATCGAGGCGCTGAAGGGAATCGCCGGGGAAATCGGGCTGTAGCGGCCTGATCCCCGAAGGGTTCAGATCCGCTTCTTGGTAGGATAGATGTCCCCTTTTTCGGACTGGGCTGGCCGACGACCGAAAGGAAGATCAATGGCCACTGTCGAAGTCATTTCTCCCCGCACCATTCGAGCGAAGCGGATCTTCAAGGATCTGACGCGCGAAGAGCTCCGGGAGCTCGCCCGCCCGGGCGAGAAGACCAGCGAGTACGGCTCCCCCGTGTACGCCACCCGCGTCAAGAACCGCTCCGCGAAGAACACTTATGTCGTCGGCAACGGCGCTCCGATCGGCGTGATGCAGCAGCCGATCGAGCGCGACCGCGCCGAGGAGACGATCCGCGAGGTCCAGGAGACTCTGGCCGGGATGGAGCTCCTCCAGGTCGACCGCCGGATGGGGATGAGCCCGGAGGTGCCGATCCACTGCCGCCTCTACGTCCCGAAAGATTACGCCCGCATCGCCTTCATGTGGCACAACATGCTGTTTCCGTCGGACTCGTCGAAAGAGCCCGACTTCATTTCGGTCTACGTCCCCGACTGGAAGGAGCGCCTGATCTTCCTGGACGTGGACCAGGGCTACACGTACATCCTCGGGACCGACTACCCCGCCGAGGCGAAGAAGTCGATGCTCCGTCAGGCGATGTACTGGATCAAACGCCGCGGCGGTCTGGGTCTCCACGCCGGCTCCAAGGTCCTGCGGGTCATCGGACCGGACGGCGAGCTTCGCGACGTCGGGTTTCTGCTCTTCGGGCTGTCCGGGACCGGGAAGACGACGCTGACCCTCCACGACCACGGGTTGAAGGAGCCGGAGCGCGCGATCATCAAGCAGGACGACGTCGTCCTGATGACCCCCGAAGGTGAGGCCTTCGGGACCGAGGACGGCTTCTACATCAAGACCGAGGGGCTGGAGCCGTCGCAGACCGTGTTGTGGGGCGCGGCCACGCACCCGACCGCGGTCTACGAGAACATCAAGCTGGACGACTCCGGGAAGGTGGACTTCCTGGACACTTCGATCACGTCGAACGGCCGGGGCGTGGTCCTGCGGAAGTACATCAAGGGCACGGGGGAAGGCATCGATCTCGAGAAAGCGAACAAGATCGTTTTCATCACGCGGAGAAACGACGTCGTCCCGGTCTGCGCGCGGTTGACCGACGAGCAGGCCGCGGCGTACTTCATGCTGGGCGAGTCCATCGAGACGTCCGCCGGCGACCCGACGAAAGCGGGCCAGGCGAAGCGCGAAGTCGGGACCAATCCCTTCATCGTCGGGCCCGAGGCCGAGGAAGGGAACCGGCTCCTCCAGATCTTCCGGAAGAACCCGGAGATGGAGGCGTACATCCTGAACACCGGCTCGGTGGGCGCGAGCGACGGATTCCCGGGCGAGAAGGTCTCGATCCGGGTGTCGACCGAGATCATGAAGCAGATCGCCAAGGAAGGCATCGGGTGGGAAAAGGATTCGGACTGGGGTTACGAGGTGCCCGTGAACGTACCGGGCGTCGACCTCGCGAAGTACGACCCGAAGACCTACTACACGCCGGAGAAGTATCGGGAGCTCGTGGACAGGCTCCGCGGCGAGCGGCGCCAGTGGCTCGGCCAGTTCCCGGGGCTCGATCCGGCGATCCCGAGAGCCATCGAGAAGTAACAGCCGGGCGAGACCGCAAGGCGTCGGAGAGGATCGGAGTCCGCACCATGGTCGAGGTCAAGGGGTTCAAGGAAGGGCTCGAAGACGTCGTCGCCGCCGACTCGTCGATCTGCTACATCGACGGAGATCGCGGCATCCTCTCGTATCGCGGCATCGACATCCACGAGCTCGCGGAGCACTCGACGTTCGAGGAAATCTGCTTCCTCCTCTGGGAAGGCAGGCTGCCGCGCCGCGACGAGCTCGACTTACTGCGGCGCTCGATCGGCGCCGAGCGCGCCCTTCCGCCGCCGATGCTCGAGCTCCTCGCTTCGCTCGTCCCACACCTGACCCCGATGGACGCGGTGCGCACGATGGTCTCCGCGCTGGCCGAGACCGACCCGGACGTAGCGGACATGAGCCGCCCCGGAAACATGCGCAAGGCGCTGCGCATGACCGGACAGATCGCCACGATCGTCGCGGCCCATCACCGGCTGCGCGAAGGCAAGCCGGTCGTCGAAACGGACCCTTCGCTCTCCCACGCCGAGGATTTCCTGCGGATGTTGAACGGAGCACGGCCGAGCTCGGAAGCGAAACGGGCGTTCGACATGGCCCTCGTCCTCCACGCGGATCACGAGCTGAACGCCTCGACCTTCGCCGCCCGGGTCACCGCGGCCACGCTCGCGGACATGCACTCGGCGGTCACCTCGGCGGTCGCGACTTTGAAGGGACCGCTGCACGGCGGCGCGAACGAGGCCGTGATCCGGATGCTGCTCCAGATCGGATCGCTCGATCGCGTGGACGATTTCCTCCACGGCAAGCTCGAGCGCAAAGAGAAGATCATGGGGTTCGGGCATCGCGTCTACCACACCGAGGATCCGCGGGCGACCCACCTGCGCGCGATGTCGAAGGCGCTCGCGGAGTCGTCGGGCGAGACGCGCTGGTACGACATGTCCCGGCGGATCGAAAAGATCATGAACGAGGAGAAGAAGCTGAACTCCAACGTCGACTTCTACTCCGCGTCCGTCTACTACATGCTCGGAATCCCGCCCGACCTTTTTACGCCGATCTTCGCCATTTCGCGCATCGCGGGCTGGACGGCGCACGTGCTGGAGCAGTACGAGAACAACCGTCTGATCCGACCGCGCGCGGAGTACATCGGGCCCGAGTACCCGCAGTCCTATGTCCCGATCGAGAAGCGATAAAAGCGGTAAAAAAAGGGGACAGACTTCGTTTCCAAATCCGAAAATAAATCTGTCCCATTTCTACGGCAGCGCAAACGCGACGACCGAGTCCCCGATCTTCGTCCCGAGCTTGCCGTGGCCTCCGGCGCAGATGACGACGAACTGCTTTCCACCTCTGCGCAACCGATAGGTCATCGGCGTCGCCTGGCCGCCCGCGGGCAGATCCGTCTTCCAGAGCTCGCGGCCGGTCTCGACGTCGAAGGCGCGTAAGACCGGATCCATCGCGGCGGCGATGAAAACGAGACCGCCGGCGGTCACGGCCGCACCGCCCAGGTTCACGGATCCCCACGACGTCGATCCGGCCGGCGCGGCGAGGCCCGGGATGGTCCCCAGGGGCACTTCCCAGCGCACCTTCCCGGTCGTGAGGTCGACGGCGGAGAGAGTTCCCCACGGAGGCGGATTGCAGAAGCTGCCGCCGGGGGCGCGGAGAAACTCCCGGTACATCGCGTAGGGCGTACCCCGCTGGCGGCCGAACTCCCCGCTCATCCGGTTGGCGGCGTCGGTTCCCCGCAGGTTCTCGTACTCCTTTCGCGGGATGAGTCGGACGAAGAGCACGACCCGGTTCGTCGGCGCGATCAGGAGACCGCGCTTCGGATCGTGCGAGATGCCTCCCCAGTTCACGCCGCCGACGTTGCTGGGAAAGACGACGGTGCCCTCGAGGGAGGGCGGCGTGAAGATGCCCTCGGACTCGAGGGGCTTCAGACGCTCGCTGCACCACTGCCGGTCCTCGGAGGTCGCGCCCCAGGCATCCCCTGCCGAAAACTTCTCCGGGACGAGAGGAAGCGGAAACGTGGGAAAGGGCTGCGTCGGCCACGCCTCTTCGCCCGCGACCCTGCTCGCCGGCACGGGCCGCTCTTCGACGGGATACAGGGGAACGCCGGTCTCCCGATGCAACAGGAAGATGCGCCCCATTTTCGTCGCGACCGCGACCGCGGGCACGCTCTTGCCGTTCTTCCGGACGGTCAGCAACAGCGGTTGAGCCGCGACGTCGTAGTCCCACAGGTCGTGATGGACGACCTGGTACTGCCAGGCGACCTTGCCGGTCGAGGCGGAGAGCGCGACGACCGAGTTCGCGTAGAAGTTCGCACCGATCCGCTCGCCGCCGTAGTAATCGGGGCTCGGGCTGCTCGTCGGCACGAACACGAGATTCCGATCCGGGTCGGCCGAGATCACTCCCCAAGCGTTTGCCGCGCCGGTCTTCTCCGCGCTGTCGCCCTTCCAGGTGCGCCGCGCCGGGTCCGAGGGATCCGTCGGGATCGGATCCCAGCTCCAGGCGAGCGCGCCCGTGCGCGCGTCGTAGGCCCGCACGACGCCACGTTCGAGCTCGACTCCGCGGTTGTCGCCCATGGACGAGCCGACCACCACCAGATTGCCGATCACGGCGGGAGGAGAAGTGACTTGGTAGTCGCCCGGGTCGACCAGCCGCACTCCAGTCGTCAGGTCGATCTGTCCTTCTTTGCCGAACTCGCGGATCGGCTGGCCCGTCGCCGCGTCGAGGGCGATCAGCCGGGCGTCGATCGTCGCCACGAAGATCCGGCGCCGCTCGCCGGGCTTCGCCGGGCGCGGCGGCCACGTCGAGACGCCGCGCGACGTCACCTCGCTGTAGCGCGTGGTCATGCTGACGCGCGGATCGAAGACCCATCGCTCCTTTCCGGTCCCCGGATCGAGAGAGATCACGCGATCGAACGGAGTGCTCAGGTAGAGCCCGCCGTCGACCAGGATCGGCGTGGCCTCGAACGCGGCTTTCTCCCCGACGACGCTCCGACCGGGGTCTTCCCCCGTGTGATACGTCCAGGCGACGCGCAGCTGCTTCACGTTCGAGCGATTGATCTGGTCCAGCGGCGAATACCGCGACCCGCCGGCGTCCCGGCCGTAGGCGGGCCAGTCCGCGACGGCTTTGTCCGGAGCCGGATTTGGGACGGCGAGAAGAGGGAGAAGGAGCAGGCTCGAAAGAAGCCGT
Source organism: Acidobacteriota bacterium (assembly GCA_003222385.1). GTDB lineage: Bacteria > Acidobacteriota > Thermoanaerobaculia > UBA5066 > Gp7-AA6 > Gp7-AA6. The sequence continues at coordinate 9,769 of QHVV01000078.1, read as the reverse complement.
CGACTCATCGGTGCGCCTCGAATTTCTCGATCTGCTCCAGGGACGGATTCTGCGTTTCGACGTACGTCTTCAACTGCTCGAACTCCTTCTCGACCGGAATCGCGCGCATGAAATACATGCTCGCGCCGCCCGGCGCCCATTTCGGTCCGAAGTGATAGACCGCCGCGTACATCAGCTTCGCCTTCTGCTCGGCCACACCGCCGGCGAGACAGGCCTCGTAGAACATGCGGTGGACGTCCTGCCACGGTTTGTCGCGCTTCTCGCAGGCGACGTCGTGGACGACCGAGGCGTTGCGATACTCGCCGGTGTAGGGCGATCCCACGACGCTCCAGAGCACCTGCGGGATCGAGGCCCCGTCCACGACCGAGCCCTTCGGGGCCTTCCACTCGACGCCTTTGGCATCGACGTAAGCGAAGTCGTCGAGGAGCCGCATGCGGCGGTTCGGCTCGATCCACTCCGTCTTGACGGTTCCGACGAAGTGGCCGAAAGCGCCGGAGTGATTGCAGGCCGCTGCCAGGAGAAGCGCGCCGACCGAAACAGCCGCGACGCCGCACTTCACGCGAGATCCTTCTTCATCGGCACGAACTCGATCGGCACGCCGTCGCGCAAACGGTGCTCGACTCGCTCGGAGCCCGAGTATCCGAGCGCACGGTAGAACCGCTCGCCCGGCAGCGTCGCCAGAAGCTCGGCCGAACGGAAGCCGTGCTCCTTCGCCTCCGACTCGCATTTCTCGAGGATTGCCCGGCCGATCCCGCGGCGCGCCCAGTCGGGATGGACGAAGAACGCCCGGATTCGCGCGGAATCGTGCCCCGGATCCAGCAGCTCCGATCGGCGGCCCGGCTGCGCGTCGCTTCCGAAGAGAGTAGCCCGCCGGCTCCAGCCGCCGCACCCGACGATGCCGCTGTCCGCCTCGGCGACGAAGTACGTCCCGTCGTGGATCAGCTCGGTGTCGACGCCGAACGCGGAGCCGAGAGCCGCCTCCACCTGCGCCGCCGTGTAGTCGGTCCGGGAGAGGCCGCGCGCGGATTCCGCGATCAGGCGCTCGAGGGCGGATCGGTCCTCCAGCGTGGCCTTCCGAAGGGCGAAGGTCACGAAGCCAGCCATCGTCGCATCTGATCGCCGGTGGCGTTTCCTCCCGAGAGGATCGCGGCAACGAGCCGGCCTCGGAACCTCTCCCGGTGGGCGGACACCGCCGCCAGGGCCGCCGCGCCGGCCGGCTCGAGCACGATCCCGAGATCCGCGTGCGCGCGACGGATCGCCGCCACGATTGCATCGTCGTCGACGAGGACGACGTCGTCCACTACGTCCGTGACGTCCTGGAGCGCTTCGGGGAACGGGCTCTTGACCGCGATGCCGTCGGCGATCGTGTCGGCGCGGTCGAGCTCTTCGACGCGCCCCGCGCGCCACGACCGCTCCATCGCCGGCGCTCCGTTCGCGCACACCCCGATCATCCGGGTCGCCGATCGACGCGCCTTCACCCACCGGCCGATTCCGGCGAGCAGCGCTCCGTCCCCGAGCGGGACCACGATCGCGTCGAATGATTCCGGCCAGCGAATGAGCTCCATGCCGATCGTGCCCGCGCCCTCGGCGATCTCCCGATCCCGGCCGTCCTCGACCAACCGGGCGCCGCTCTCCGCCGCGAATTCCTTCGCCGCCGAGTGCGCCTCATCGAAGTCTTTCCCGACCAGACGTACGTCGGCGCCGAGCCCGCGCATCCGCTCGACTTTGAAAGGATTGGCGGTCGTGCCCGTGAAGACGGTGAGCGCAAGACCACGCTTGCGGGCGGACCACGCCATTCCCTGTCCGAAGTTGCCGGCGGTCGCACAGACGAGGCGGGGAGACCCGTCGAGCGAGGCGGTCAGAAACTCGGTCCCGCGCCCCTTGAAAGAGCGGATCGGGTTCATCGTCTCGACCTTGACCACAAGGCGGCACTCGAGCTCCCGACCGAGCGACTCCGCGAGGAACTGCGGCGAGTCGAGGAAGACCGGGTCGATGACGGAAGCGGCCCCCGCGATCCGCTCGAGAGAGAGCCGGGGCCGGGTCACTCCGATTTCGGCCAGGCCCCGAGGAGCCGACGCAGCAGCACGAGCTGACCGACGTGGTACGCATTGTGGTCCGCGACGAGCAGGAGCTCTCGGAGGTATGTCTGTCCCGAGCCGTGCGGGATCGCGGCGAAGAGGTCGATCGTTTCGTCCGCCGCGAGCCGTTTCAGCGCGTCGCGGTCACGTCGGAAGGCGGCGACGCTCTCGTCCCAGGCGTCGGCATTCGGGGGCGCGGCAGCTCGAGGCCAGTAGTCTTCGAACTTCCGCTCGACGTAATCCGGCTTCCGGCAAAACTCCAGGATGTCGTTCTGGCAGATGCGCAGGTGCTCGAGGAGCTGCCAGGGCGAGTGAGGCGCGCCTTCGGCTCGCGCCCCGCGGGAGTGCATCGGAAGTCCCTGGATCGCCGCGTCGAAGGCGGCGTGCGCGTCCTCCCAGTCGAGGAGTTTCGAGAGAAGAGTGCGAAGGGCGCCGTCGCGGTTCATAGCGAAACGGATGGGCGCTTCAGGCGACGCGGTCCCTCGAGCGATTCGCGTCCAGCGCTTTCGTCAACCGGACGATCGCAGCGATCAGGAGGCTGAAGCCCATGACCGCCGTTCCGGCGTATCGAACGAGGGAGCCCGCCTCGGGGGGCGCCGTCAGGCTCTTCACGAACTCGGGCGAGATGACCGCGACGACCGAGCCGAAGATGCCTCCCAGAACGGACGAGCCGAGCGCCGCTCCCACGATCGAGAGAAAGTTGCGAACGAAGTTCATGGCGGCGCGGCCAAGCTTACCGCCGGCACGTTAGGATGCGGGCGGGATGCGAGTCTTGCGAGGGACCGCGGTCTTCGTGTGCGCGCTCGCGGGCTGCGCGGCTGCGGCTCTCGCGCAAGTCCGGCCGGCGCGGGTCCTCGAGCCGGTCACGGGCGCGCGCCTCCGGCCGGGGGAGATCGCGCGAGTCTCGTGGACGTCGGACGTCGACGCGAACCGGCAATTCGACGAGACGGAGCTCGTCCTGTCGCTCGACGGCGGCCGGAACTTTCCTCTGCGGGTGACGGCCGCGGTTTCTCCCGCCGAAGACTCCGTCCTGTGGCGGGTTCCGAAGTTCCCGAGCGAACACGCGGTAATCGCGCTGCGCGCCGGCGTCGGGGAGATGCGTGAGTCCGAGACGATCCGGGCCGTCAGCTCCGAGTTCACGATCCTCGCAGGCGCGGACGACCCGCTGGAGCAACTTTCCCGGGTGGACGGCGAATGGCGGACACGGGAGGCGGCGGCGGGCTCACCGAACGATCTGCCGGACGGGAGCCTCGCGGCATCTCCGGACGAATTGCGCGCGGCTCCGCCGTCCGACGGCGCGGCCGAACCGCCGGGTTCGGCGCTGTCCGAGCCGGCTCGCGGCAGATGCGACGCGCCGGCGGCGGCCGTCCGACCCGAAAAGACCGAACGCTCCGGTCCACCGGGCTTCACCGCTCTTTCGATCCCCCTGCGTCAATAGACGCCTCCTTCGTTCCCGCACTTCCTGCGGCTCGAAACGAAGGAGGATTCATGCGTTTCCAGAACGTCTCTCTCTTATTGCTCGCTCTGGGACTCCTGCGGGTCTCGATCGGCTCGGCGCAGGACACGACTCCGCCGCCGTCTCCCCAGCCCACCCCGGCTCCCGTCTCGGAGCATGTCGTCGTGTCGGCGACGCGCGGCCCGGAGATCGAGACCGAGATCCCGGGCCAGGCCACGGTCGTCACGGGAGAAGAGCTTCGCCGGTCGAACGCCCGAACACTCGCCGACGCGCTCCAGGACGTCGTCGGGCTCGATACGGGCGGCGGCAGCGACAACGGCGCGCGGCTCCCGAACATCGGACTCTGGGGTTTGAAGGAGTTCGACGCACTCCTGATCATGGTCGACGGCGTTCCGGCGGGCGGGCCGTTCAACCCGTCGCTCTCTCAGATCAATGTCGAGGACATCGATCGGATCGAGATCGTCAAGGGTCCGCAGGGGACTCTTTACGGGGTCTCGGCCTTCGCCGGAATGGTGCAGGTCTTCACGAAAGAATCCGCGAAGGGGACCGAGGTCCGCGGATCGTTCGGCTCCTTTTCGACGGGGCGTCTCTCCGTCTCGCACGGCATGAGCGTGGGCGCGGCCACGCTCCGTCTCTTCGGGAGCATCGATCGGTCCGATGGATGGCAGGACCGAACCGACTACAAAGGCGACCGGGGCGGGCTCCGGCTCGACGCGCCGGTCGGCGCCGGGAAGCTCTCGCTGACCCTCGACCTCATCCGCGACACGCAGTTCTTCGGCTCCCCCATTCCCGTCGACGCCGGCGAGCCCCTTCCCGGATTCCGCATCGACCGCAACTACGAGGTGGGAGGCGCGCGGCTCGACCACCGCGTTTACTCGCTCACGACGCGCTGGCAACAGCCGTTGTCCGGGTCGGTCCTTCTCGAGAACGTGCTCGGAGTGACGCGCGACGACCAGATCTCGATCCGAACGTTCATCAACGCGGTCGAAGGAAACGAAGCGACCGCGGAAGGCGTGGCGCTCAAGCCCCGCGAGACCGACGTCTACGACGACCTTCACGCGACCATGAATTTTTCGGCGGCAGGGACGCACCGAATCGTCGCGGGCGGGGCTTTGACCTGGGGACGCACGACCGCGGAGGGGACGGGTTTCGACATCGACCTCCAGATCGATCCGGTCGAGGTGCCGACTTTCGCCGAAACTCCCGCCGGCGATCACCGCTCATTCGTGGACCGGCGCACCTTCTTCGGCGTGTACATCAACGACGAGTGGACTCCGGCCCGGTTCCTGACGTTCACCGGCGGGGCGCGGTACGACCGCGTGTCGGAGCGCCTGTTCGCGAAGGGCCAGGAGGTGGGTGATCCCGAGGCCGACGTCTCGCGCGATTCCCGTTCCGACGGGCAGTGGTCCGGCGGCGTTTCGGCGCTCGGGCGCCTGGTCCAGGACGGGTCGGGCGCGATGAGCGAGGCGAACCTCTATGTCGCCGCGAAGTCCGCCTTCAAGCCGGCGGCGCCCAACCTGACCGAGGCCGAAAACGCGGAGATCCTGGACCCCGAGCGGACGCGCAGCGGCGAAGTCGGGTTGAAGACCCGCTGGCTCGATCGCCAGCTGTCCTTCGACGTGTCGCTCTTCCACATGATCTTCGAGAACCTGGTCGTCTCGAACGTCGGCCCGACGGGGGAGCCGGAGCTCCTGAACGCGGGCAGCGAGCGCTTCCAGGGATCGGAGTTCACTCTGGGGTTCCGTCCGGCGGCGTTGCCCGGCCTCTCGGTCCTGGCCGGCTACGCGCACCACGACGCCCGGTTCGTCCGGTTTTCGTTTCTGAACGCGGAGGGACAGCTCCGCGTGGTCGATGGCAAGCAGCTGGAGCTCGTGCCCCGGGACCTCTGGAACGCGCGCGTCGATTACGCGACCGGGAGCGGTCCGTCGGCGTTCGTCGCGTTACGCCACCAGAACCGGAGGCCGCTGAACCGCCGCAACGTCGACTTCACCGACTCGTTCTTCGAGAGCGACGCCGGCGTGGGCTGGGACTTCCGGTGGGGACGGATCTCGGTCGTGGGACGGAACCTCGGCGACAGCCGTCATTACGTCGCGGAGAGCGAGATCGGCGACAGCCAGTTCTACGTCGCTCCGCCGCGGCGCTTCACGGCGGAGATGTCGTTCCGTTTTTAGGAGGCTTCTCGACTCCGGTCAAGGCGGCAAGGCAAAGATCACGGTCCGGAAGCCGTCCCGGGCTGGTAGACGACGTAGATCCGGCTCGTGACCTCCCCTTCGATCAAGGGCCGCAGCTTCTCGAGGATGCCTTTTCGCTCCTCCGACTTCATGTAGGCATCCAACGCCGCGCGGTCGGCCCAGACCGTGACCGAACCGCGATCGCCGCTCACCGGGTCGTAGTAGAACTTCACCCACTTCAAGCCTTTCATCCCGGCGTACATGCCGGTGATCTCGGCATCCGTGACCTTCGAGATCTCCGCGTTGCGGCCGAATTTGGCCCGATAGCTGCTGATCCGGATGACCTCCTGGGCAAGTGCGATTCCCGAAAGCGAGAGTTGGACCGCCACGACCCCGGCTACGAACGCGATCCGTCGGCGAACAGAAGTGGCCATCGGTTTTCCCTCCAAGGACCGCGGAAACGTTTTCGGGAAGCCTAAGGCCGGCTCGCGAAGCGAGTCAATTCAGGCGGTTTTCAGCCGGAGGGCACGAGCACGAAGTCGACCCGATGCTCCAGGCAGAACGCGCGGAATGCCTCCATCTCGCTCTCGGACGAAAACAGCGGCTCCCCTCCGACACGGACGCAGCCGGGACTCCATTTGAGCGTCGTGCCGGACGGCAGGGTCGCGAGGAAGCTCTCGACGGATTCGACGGTCCGGAAGCCGCTGTTCCCGACGGAAACGAGCTCGAGCTCGTAGACGGGCGGCGGTTCCTCCGGCCACGCCACGGCAGGACGCAGGACAGTCAGGGCCGCGAGGAGCGCGAGGAGAAGGCGCATGCCGAGATGGACACCGCCAGCGGCAATCGTGTTCCGCGAGTTCGGTCCACGCTTCCGAGTTACAGGGAGCCCGGTTGCTCGTACAGGCCGATGACGTTTCCCGCAGGGTCACGGAATCGGGCTGTCACCTCGTGCGCGTCCACGCCGATCGGCTGGACGACCTCGCCCCCGTGCGCCCGGATGGCGTCGAGGGTCGCCGCGACGCTGTTGACCATGACGTAGAGGAGCAGGCCCGGCTCGCCGGAAGGCGGCCGGCCGGTGACCCAGGTGCCGCTCACTTCGCCGACCGAATCGTCGAATGCCATCGAGCCGTCGCCGCGCCGCCGGATCCTCCAGCCGAAAACCTTCCCGTAGAAGTCGGCCGAACCCCCGACGTCGGTCGCGGGAATTTCGACGTAGCAGATCTTGCCGTTCGCGAGAGTGGGAGGCATCCGGACTCCTTACGAAAACTTCCACCAGAGGAAGGCCGCAGCCAGCCCGGGAAGCCCGAAGATCGCCGGGAAGATCGGGAGCTCCTCGGAGATCGAATACCCGGCGCGCGCGACGCCGATCCACATGTTGATGAGCGCCAGCACGAGCCAGACCGGCAGGAAGAGTTTTGCCGCCAAGACCATCGACCCTGCGCTCGCGCCGCCCAGCCAGCGCGCGACGAAGACGAAGAGACCCAGGAGCACCAGGCCGCCGGCGATGATCACGACGCTGCGCATCACGTCTTCCCTTCTACAGGAGCGGGTACGCTCTCGACAGTGCCTCGAGGGCGCTCAGTTTTTCGCCCACGCCCATCCGGTGATACGCCAACCCTCTTTCCCTCTCTGCAGGACGAGCGTGAACGTCGAGGCGGTCTCCTTGACCGGCCTTCCCTTCTTCTTGTACGTGTAGCTCGCGGGGACGACGACATAGGCCTGGTCTGCCGTGATGTCGACGTGACGGGGGTTGCCGAGCGTCACGGCTCCATCGGTGATGGCATTCTTCTTGGCGTCGGCGTCGTAGTCCTCCATCCACTTTGTACAGGCGCCCGCGCCATGCCAGGCGTAGGATGGGAACTCGTCGATGACGGATGTTTCGTCCGCGCAAGCCGCAGCGGCCGCCTTCGTATCCCCCTTGTTGAAGCTTTCCACGAAATGACGGACGTGGCCGAGGACATCGGTCCTGTCGGATGCGACGGCGGGCGATGTCGCCAGGAGGGCCAGAGCGAGTCCCATGAAGAGTTTGTTCATATGTCCTTTCTCCTCTTTACGGCCTCCAAAGGTTACTTCGTCAGCTGCCGCTTGCCGAGGCGTTGCGGGGCACGGGCACCGCCTGGCGCACTCGCCAGAACAGCCATGCGGTGACGCCGATCGTGACGGCGAGCGCGGCCCCGAACTCGCCGGTGAGCCACCGCGTCGACCCGGTATCCACGGTTACCCGGTCGAAAAACCCCTGTACGTAGAGGTTGTGCGACGCATGAAGGAGAGCCACCGGCCACACGCTCCCCGACCGGAGGCGGAGCCACGCCATCGGCAAGGAGAGCGCGACGACGCTGATCGTGAAGCAGAGCACGGCGTACCAGGTGCTGGTCCCGGCGTTGTAGCCACCGAAGGCGATCAGAGGCAGCTGCCAGGCGGCCCAGATGAAACCGCTCACGACGGCGACGCGAGCCAGGGACATCGTGCGCGCGAGCGCCGGGACGAGGTACCCGCGTCACCCGAGCTCCTCCCCGGTGGCGGTAAGCAGGGATACGAGTGTCCCGAGGAGAACGAACTTCAGCGGGTCGCGAGGACCTCGGGCCAGGTCCAGACCGCCAAGGCGCGCGAGCTACACGGTGCCGTAAGCCACCGTCGCGTATGCCAGCGGCAGGACGTACCCGAGGGCGGCCCACCGAAAGGCTGGCAGACGCCATCCGAGATCGCGCAAGGTCCGGTGGAAAACGAGCTGCGTGCCGAGCGCACCGACGGCCGGTGACCACATCAGCAGGTTGACGTATCCGGGGGCGTGCGCCAGGCCGCCGGCGGCGATGATCAACCCGTACCAGAGGGCGCTCAGGAGGAACGTGAGACCGAGGAACGTGGCCAGTTCGGCCCGCAGGATCGGATCGCGTTTCACTATCGCTCCTGATGGCGGTCGGCGGAATCGGGCTGACTCATGCGAACGCGTCAGGCGAGTCGAGCTGCCTTTCGGGTGCCTCTCGGGCCAAAGGGATACCTGTCTCCTTGGCAGTACAAAGTACTTTATACTTGGAAGCGCGATGATATCCGCAACCCTGCTGAAACGTCCGAGCGCCTTTCTCCCACTGGCGATGTCATTTGTCGCTCTGGCCACGCTCGTCGTTCATGTGGCGATCTTCGGCACCGCCCATGAGAGCGACGAAGGGGCCGCCGCGCACATCTGGCAGCTCCTGATGGCCGGCCAGGTGCCCATCATCGGGTTTTTTGCGATCCGGTGGCTTCCGGAGAACCCCAGGCGGGCGCTCCCGATCCTCGCCCTGCAGGTCGGCGCCGCGCTCGCGGCGATGGCCCCGGTTTTCCTTCTCCATTTGTAGGGGATGTCAGGCGGCCCTCGAGTCAGGCCTCTGCGGTATCCCGCCCCGGGGTCACAGTCTTGCGGAGAGTGACGTGCGCGGCGGCGCGAGTGCCCGCGACATGGTCGACGCACTCGTAGCCCAGCGCTCGGAGATCGATCCCGTTCAAGAGATGCTCCCCCGTCCCGAGCAGGACGGGAGAGATGGCCAGGTTCAGCTCGTCGATCAGGCCCGCGCGCAGATACTGCCGGACCGTGGACACGCCGCCGCCCAACCGGACGTCGCGGCCGCCCGCGGCGTCCCTCGCCTGGTCCAGCGCGGAGTGAATACCGTCGGTGACGAAGTGAAAGACCGTGCCGCCCTTCATGGTGATCGGCGCCCGCGCGTGATGAGTCAGCACGAAGACGGGGACGTGATACGGCGGCTCGTCACCCCACCAGCCCTTCCAGCTGTCGTCGGGCCATGGGCCGCGGACGGGGCCGAACATGTTTCGACCGAGAATCCAGGCGCCGAGTCCGGACAGGCTTCGCGCTGCAATGTCGTCGTCTATGCCTGTTTCGCCATCTTCGTTCCCGTGCATCCGCTGCCAGGTCCGCGTGTGGAAGAACCAGTCGAACAATTCCGGGCCGCCGACTCCCAGTGGATTCTGTAAGTCCTGGTTCGGTCCCGCACCGTACCCGTCGATCGAGATCGAGAAGCTACCGACGCGAAGCTTCGACACGGTGTTCCTCTCTGGCTTCCGGCATTTTC
>QHVV01000077.1:24825-28591 GCA_003222385.1 Acidobacteriota bacterium | reverse complement strand
CGGCGCGGTCCTCACCGCGGCAATGGTGTCAAGTAGGCTTTACAATCCGCTGCCGGGGCTGTGGCTTCTCCTCTTCGGCACGGCCGTCGTGACCGGAGGCGCCCTGTCGGTTCCCCTGGTTCGGACCATGGGTCTCTGCTTTTTCGCCCTGGGCGCCGCGGCATTGATTTGCCCGCCCCGATTCGGCGACACGATGCTCGCGGCCGGCTTCGGAGGACTTCTGGCGATCTTCGGAGTCGCGATCGCCCGGAGGCACGGTGGGTAGCGCGCGACCCGGGCGCAAAGCGGAGCGCAGGCCGGAAGCTGCACGGCCGGCGGAGCGTCCGTCGGCGCCGGAGCGGCTGGATCGGACGATTCACGAACGCGTGCGACTCGGGATCGTCAGCGCGCTCGCCGTCAACGACGCCCTGACCTTCAAGGACCTGAAGAGCCTGGTCCGCACGACCGATGGGAACCTGAGCGTTCACGCGCGCAAGCTCGAGCACGCGGGCTACGTGGCCTGCTCGAAGAGCTTCGACGGCCGCATGCCGAAGACGACGTATCGGTTGACGGCGGCGGGGCGCCGGGCGCTGTCCCGATACCTCGACCACATGGAAGCCGTGATCCGCGCCTCGCGCCGGGGCTGAGCCCTTTTTTTAGCGTACTACTTTGTAATATAGAGTACTTTGCAAAGGTAGATCGAGGAAGGAGAAATCCATGCGGCACATGTTCTTCAACTTCCAGGGAAATGCGGTCTTCGGGGTCCTGGCCTTTCTGGGGTTCGGCTTCCTCGAGCTCGTCGCGGGCGTGACCGCCCTCGTCCTCTTCGCGCGCCGGAAGCGCCGGGCGGCCCGCCGGGTCGTCATCGTCTCCGGCGCCTCTGCCGGTCTCTACGCCGCCGTGCTCCTCGTCTTCTCTCTCGCCAGCCGTGAGCAGGTCGCCGGGCGGGGAGACGAGAAGTATTTCTGCGAAGTGGACTGCCATCTCGCGTATTCGGTCGTCGAAGTCCGCGAATCGAAGAGCCTGGGGAGCGGACCGTCCCGCGTGACCGCGCGCGGCCTCTATCGGATCGTGACGATGCGCGTGCGCTTCGATCCGGAGACCACGTCCGTCCACCGCCCGCAGGACATGTCGTTGACCCCCAATCCCCGATGCGTCCGGGTCCTGGACGGGTCGGGAAGGATCTACCCGCCCGATCCGGCAGGCGAACGAGCCCTGGAGATTGCGGAGGGCCCCTCGAACCCGCTCACGCGCTCGCTGTTGCCGGGCGAGTCCTATACGACGAGGCTGGTATTCGATCTGCCCGAGAAGGTGGAGTACCCGCGGCTGCTCGTGACGGAATCCGACTGGATCACCCGGCTCGTGATTGGCCACGAGAACAGCCCGCTGCACCGGAAAACGAGCTTCCGGCTCAGTTGACCTTTTGGCGGCGGCTCGACGCCGCCGGTAGAGAGCCAACGGCCGCGGGGCAACACCCCATGGCTCGTAAGCCGACCTCTACTCGACTCGGACCCTGGTTTTTGCCGTTCCCATCCGGCCCGTGGCTTTGTCACGGACGTTCACCACGATACGGTGGGCACCTTTTCGGATCTTGAGGGTCGCGGTATAGGTCAACGGCGCGTTCCCCTCTGGCCGTCCGTTCGGAATCGTGAAGGTCGCCTCCTCCCGCGTCACGTCGCTCGCGCGCCCTTCCTCGTCCACGGCCCCGATCCAGACCTCCGCGGCGCTTCTCGAGGAAGCTCCTTCCGCTACGAACGTCAGCGCGGTCGCGGGAAACGTGACCGAAAGCGGAAGCGAGTAGTACCGTCCGGCCCGGGTCGCGGCAGCCGCGCGCAGCGCGACGGGAATCGCCGAATAGGAGAGGTTCGTCTTCAGCGTCGCTTCGACCCGGTCGTGCGCCCGCTCCGCCTCCGTCAGAGCGGAGTAGCCCTGCCGGGTCCGCACCGTGACTCCGGGACGGGCCACGTCCACGCGCACCCGCTGGTAGCCAACCCCGGGGAGCTTCGACAGGGTTATGCCGAGCGAGTAGTACACCGACGTGTCCTGGGAGACGTGGGCGAGCCCCTTCTCGAAGTCACTCGAGTTGATGAGCGCGAGGCCTCCCGTCTCGCGCGCCAGCATTACGAGGCCTTCCTGGCTGTCCTCGCGGGCGAGGGACGACACCATCGATCGCGACTGAAGAGGCTCGTCGATCTCCGAGGCGGAGATTCCCACGCCGCCCGCTTCCAGCCCGCGCGCGTCGACCGTGTAGAAGGTGATCTCGGCCGAATTGGCGCGCCGCGTGATTTCCTCGAGCTCCTGGGAGAAATTGCGGACATTGACTGCGAGGAGGCTCAACCGAGAGCCCATCACGTATGACGCCATGACGTTTCCCGGCTGGAACTCGAAGCCTCCGGATACGAACAGAAAGGCTTTCTTTCCGGCAAGAGGAGCGAGCGTCGCGAGCTCCGACCGAATGCTCTGGAGCATCTGGCGAACCTCCGCCCTCTCCTGCTCCGCGTAATGCTCGACGAAAGACATCTGGGACCCCCGCCGGTGGCTGGACGTGAGCGCGCTCGCGAAATCGATATCGTGGAGGGTCTGACGCTCGGCCAGCAGCCGCGACATCCCGACTCCCTCCTTCTCGATCCGGGAAAGCGCCGCGGAAAGGACTTCCTTGCTCGAGACCCACTGCGTGAGATCGCGCGTACTGCGGTCGAAGAGAAGGATGCGCGCCCGGTCGTTCGGCGTCAGGCGGGAAACCAGGCCCTGCAGCGCCTCCAAGGCGGCCTTCCGCGCGTGCGGCGTGAGATGCCCGACGTCGACGAAGACCAGGAAATACCGGGGGACATACGCTTCCTGGGCCGCCGGAGCAGCTGCGACGACCTGGTCGGGGACAGCCGTCGCGAGGTCCGGCGCCCGGATCGCACCCGCGTCGACCCGGGCGAAGTAGTCGATCGGCACCGGCTTTCCGCCGAGGCGCACCGTGAAGTCCTCGCGCGCGAGGTTCGGCACGGGCCGGCCGTCACGGTCGGTCACGACGACGTCCAGGTCCATGACGCGGACCTCCACCTGCTCGGTGAAGGTCGGCGTTTCCTGCGCGAAGGCGGCGCCCGGTGAGAGAAGGGCTGCCGAGAGAATCAGGCCGGGGATATTGCGGTAACGCACCCGACCCTCGAGATTACTCGATTCTCAGGTCGTTCTTAGCGGCGGCTCGAGGCGCTTGAGCGGCCGCTCGACGCGGCCGATAGAGAGCAAACGGCGGCGGGGCAGCATCCCATGGCCAATAATCGCGACCTCGCTACTCGATCCGCAAATCTGCCTTCGCCGTCCCCATCCTTCCCGTCGCCCGGTCCCGCACGTTGACGACGATGCGGTGGTTTCCCTTGCGGGTCTCGAGCGTCGCCGTGTACACCAGGGGCTGCCCCTCTTGCCCCGCGGGCATCGTGAACGTCGTCTCTTCGCGCGCGATGTCGCTCATCCGTCCGCTGTCGTCCATCGCCCCGATGTAGACCTCGGCCGCGGCCTTCCCACCCGTGAACGTCAACCCGGATGCGGGGATCGTCACCGAGATCGGCAGCGCGTAACGGCTTCCCTTCTTCGTCGGCGCGGCCGTGCGGAGCGCGACGGGGATGCCGGTGTAGGAGAGGTTCGTCCTCAACGTCGCCTGCACTCGATCCCGGGCGCGGTCCGCGTCGTTGCGCGCCGCGTAGCCGCGCCGCGTGCGCACCGTGACGCCCGGACGGTTCACGTCGACGAGCACCTTTTTGTATCCGGCCGCCGGAAGCTTCGAGAGAGTCACACCGAG
>QHVV01000077.1:3092-24794 GCA_003222385.1 Acidobacteriota bacterium | reverse complement strand
CGTTCGAGTTGAGCAACGCGAGGCCTCCCGTTTCGCGGGCGAGCTCGACGAGACCCGCCTGGCTGTCCTGCCGCGCGAGAAACGCGACGCCCGGACGGGCGAGCAGCGGATCGTCGTTGGAGGCGGAAATCCCCTCGGCCTGGAGGCCGCGGGCGTCCACCGTGTAGAACGTGATCTCGGAGGCGTTCGCGCGCCGCACGACCTGATCCAGCTCGTCCGAGACGTTGCGGACGTCCAGCGCGAGAAGGCTCGGAGACCCGAGCGCGTAGCTCGCCATCGCGTAGCCGGGCTGGAAGTCGAAGCCTCCCGAGACGAAGAGGAACGCTTTCTTTCCGGCGAGCGGCGCGAGCGTCGAGAGCTGGGAGCCGACGTCGTCGAGCATCTGGCGGACTTCGGCCCGCTCCTGCTCGGCATATTGCCGCGCCAGGAAAGCGCGCGTGGATCTCCGGCCGGCCGTGTCGATGTCCCGCAGGGTTTGACGTTCGGTCAGGAGCCGCGACATCCCGACTCCCGCGTTCTCGATCCTTGTCAACGCGNNNTCTTCCTTGCTCGAGGTCCACGCGGTCAGCTCTTTCGAGCGCCGATCGAACATCAGGACGCGTCCCTGGTCGTTCGGGCCCATCCGGGTGATGAGGTCGCGCAGCCCTTCGAGCGCGCGCTTGCGCCCGTCGGGAGCCAGGTGACCGAGGTCCACGTACATCAGGAAGTGGCGCGGAACGAACGCTTCGTCCCCCCGCCGGTAGGCGGCCAGGACCTGATCCGGAGAAGCCGTCGCGAGGTCGGGGGCGTGGATCGTCCCCTGGTCCACCCGAGCGAAGTAGTCGATCGGCACGGGCTTGCCGTCCACCTTGACCGTGAAGTCCTCGCGCTTCAGATCCGGCACCGACCGTCCGCTCTTGTCGGTGACGGTGACGTCGAGGTCCATGACGCGCACCTCGACCTCTTCGGTGAAGGTCGGAGGCTGTTGGGCGGTGAGAAGGCCCGTCGGGAGCGCCAGAAGGAGCGCAGAGAAAACCCGGGAAATCCGTCGTCGTTTCATCGTTTTCATCCTCGGCTCTGGGAACGTTTTCGCGCCGCCGCCGATTCCTGATGGGGGCCTTCTTCGATGAAGGTTTCGTTAAAGGAAGAGTGGCCCTTCTAGCGGGTCCGGCCCGCTCGGACGGCGGCGGCCGGAAGGCCCAGAAACGCGAAGAGACGGTTGACTTCGGTCGCGATCGACCCGGCGTCGCGGGCGGGGCTCGCTCCGGCGGCGAGGTGGCCGATCGCGCAGTCGGGAAGAGTCGCGCGCGCCGCTCGCACGAGCGCCGCCGCCGGCCGCGGATCTGCCCCCTCGTCCGTCAAGACGGCCTCGAGATCGCGTGGAAGGGTCCAGCCCTCTGCGCGCAGACGTCCGACGAGGGGTCGATACGTCTCGATGAGCGCGGCGCGGAAAGGGCCGGGCGCGATCTTCATGTCCTCGACGACGGCGAGGAGATCCGCATAAGGGATCGTGTGGAGAAGGCCGAGGGCGTACGCCCGGTCCGGCGGAATTCCGAACTCCGGCGCCAGACGGGACGCAGCGACGGCCGCCGCCAGGCTGGCCCGGCGCACCGCCGCCACCGCGCGGTCCCCCTGTCGGGCCCGCGGGAAATCGGAACCGACGAGACGCTCGGCGAGAACGGTCACCGGAGCCGCGCCGAGATGCTCGAGGGCATCCTCGGCGGTCGCGAACGATCTTCGTCTGTCGACGACGAGGCTGTTGGCCACGATGAGAAGATCGAGCGTCAGGTACGGATCGAGGGCCGCGATCGGCGCGACCGCCGAAAGCTCGAGAGACTCCCGCTTGACGAGATCCCGGAGGAGCGCGGCCGAATCTTCGTGCAGAGGCCGGAAAAACTCGATGCGCCCGAGCCGGCGGCGGAGGCGGTCCGCGAAGTCGCGAAGGTCTTCCAGGCGGAGCCGGGCATCCTTCGGCTCGAGCAGCGTTCCGACGCGTTCGAGGACCACCCAGAAGCGACGCTCGAGCTCGTCTTCTTCGAATACGGCCTCTCGGAACCCGCGGACTTTCGGGCGTCTTCGGCGCCGGTGCGCGTCGTCGATCCTCTTGACGGCCTGAAAGGCGACGGCCTGCGGCTTCAACTTCAACCGGATCCGAAGGATCTTCTCGACGGGTGAATCCGGGTCGTACCGGAAGACCCCGTTCCGCCACTCGAAGACTTCGAACAGAAGACGGCGCGCGAGCGCTTCGACCTTTCTCGAGAGCCCGGCGAGCGTGTCGTGCCCGCCGTCCAAGATCAGGCGGGTCAGGTTCGCGCCGGATGCGAAATTGCGCACGAGCAGCTCGTGAAGCGTCGCCGGCGGGATCGCCCGGGTCTGGTGGAGATAGACGCCGAGCCTCTCTCGCGGGTGCGAGCCGGAGACGTAGACGATCTCGCCGTTCTTCCAATCGATGACGACCTTCCGGTCTCTTCCGCGTCTCAACGTGACCCGTCCGGACCGCCGATTCATCTCCATCCACTGGAGCAGGTCGGGGAAGCCGAACGTGGAGAGTTGCCCCTGGAAAGGCGGAATCACGAACGAGATTGTAGAGCGGTGCAACCGGACTTTCCGTTCGCGGAGGGTATGCAACAATCGAAGCGTGAAGGGGAAACGGGCGCGCCCGCCGATCGATTCGGTTCGCCAGCAACGGCCGAGGGACCCTCCGCCGGCCGCCGAAACCGACTCCGGCATTCCCATCCGATCGTTCTACGGAGAGCCCGCGCCCGGCGAATTTCCGTACACCCGGGGGATCAACGCGGAGATGTTTCGGTCCCGCCTCTGGACGATGCGCCAGTACGCCGGATACGGCTCGGCGCGCGAGTCCAACCGGCGATACAGATACCTTCTCGAGCAGGGCCAGACCGGTCTTTCGGTGGCGTTCGACCTGCCGACCCAGATGGGTTACGACTCCGACGATCCGCTCGCCCGCGGCGAGGTCGGAAGAGCCGGGGTCGCGATCTCGACGATCGAGGACATGCGTCTCCTGACGGAAGGCCTGCCGCTCGACCGCGTTTCGATCTCGATGACGATCAATTCGACCGCGGCGATCCTTCTCGCGCTCCTCCTGGCGGTGGCTCGCGAGCGGGGCATCGCCTGGGAAGAGCTCTCCGGAACCGTCCAGAACGACCTCCTGAAGGAGTATGCGGCGCGCGGCACGTACGTCTTTCCGCCGCGGCCCTCGCTCAAGATAGCGACGGACATCTTCGAGTTCTGCGGCCGCGAGGTCCCGCGCTGGAACACCATTTCGATCTCGGGTTACCACATCCGGGAGGCGGGCGCGACGGCCGTTCAGGAGGTTGCGTTCACGCTGGCCAACGGGATCGCTTACGTGGAAGCGGCGGTCGGACGGGGCCTTCCGGTCGACGCCTTCGCTCCCCGGATTTCTTTCTTCTTCAACGCGCACTCAAATTTTTTCGAAGAGATCGCGAAATTCCGCGCGGCGCGGTCCCTCTGGGCGGAGATCATGCGGGACCGCTTCGGCGCGAAGGATCCCCGTTCTCACCGGATGCGCTTCCACACCCAGACCGCCGGATCGACGCTCACGGCACAGCAAGCCGACGTCAACGTCGTCCGCGTGGCCCTTCAGGCGCTCTCGGCCGTGCTCGGTGGGACGCAGTCGCTCCACACGAACGCGGCCGACGAGGCTCTCGCGCTCCCGACCGAGGCGGCAGCTCGACTCGCGCTCCGGACGCAGCAGGTGATCGCGTTCGAGACCGGAGTGGCGGACGTCTCGGACCCGCTCGGCGGGTCCGCCCTGGTCGAGGAGTGGACGCGGGAGATTCGCGACCGCGCGCGGAAGTCGATCGAAAAGATCGACGCGCTCGGAGGCGCGGTCGCCGCGATCGAGAGCGGCTGGGTGCAGCGGGAGATCGAGGAGTCCGCCTACGTCGCGCAGCGGTCGATCGAGGACGGGCGGCGGATCGTCGTCGGGATGAACGCCTTCCGGGAGGAGGGGATCGAATCGCCTCCGGTCTTGACGGTCGATCCGGAGATCGAGCGGGATCAGATCGAACGGCTTCAGGCGTTTCGGTCGCGCCGCGATCCGGCGCGGGCGGCGGCGGATCTCGCGGCCCTGGAACGTGACGCGCGCGAAGACCGCAACGTCCTGCCGGGGTCTATCGCCGCCGTCGGGTCCGGCGCGACCCTGGGGGAGATCGTCTCGACCTTGAAAACCGTCTACGGAGAGCACCGCGCGACCACGTAGACCGAAGTCCAGGGTGCGCGGAGGCCTCCCGCTCGTAAATTTGCAGTTAAGTCCAAGCGCCAAAAGCGCTTGTCCATGTGGAAAAAAATTGAACGCTTGCCCCGGGACGGGCCGGTGCGCTTCGAAAATCTCCAGTTTTGATTTAAGTCGCTCATGATGAATGAGTTGTTCCTTCGCACAGGACTCGGTGCAAACCGGGCGGGGACCGCGAAACTTCGCGCGATTCGAGCGCTTTCCACAGAGATTTCGGCAGGCTTTTCCACCGTGGCTTCGGAAAACTGGTTTGTCACCGGTTTTTTGGAGGTTTTTCGCCGCGGCGAAGACCTTCCGCCGCCAGGTCCGGGCGACCCTCGGAGCTTCTATCCCCGCGCCGGAGGCTCGAAGCAGCGGCGGCAGCGCGCTTCGTACACGCCCTGCGCGCCCACGACGACGAGCTCATCGCTTTCGACCAGGCGTTGGGTGTTGTTGGCGGGAGAGCCGCAGCGGACGCAGATCGCGAGCGTTTTCGTGACGTCCTCCGCCACCGCCATCAAGGAGGGGATCGGTCCGAAAGGCTCTCCCCGGTAGTCCTTGTCCAGTCCGGCGACGATCACCCGCTTTCCCTGATCCGCCAGGCGCTGCGCGACGCCGACCAGTCCCGGGTCGAAGAACTGCGCCTCGTCGATCCCGATGACTTCCGTTCGGTGGTCGACCTTTGCGAAGAGCTCCTCGCTCGATCCAACCGAGATCGACGGCATCCGCATCTCGCTGTGGGAGACGATCTCGGCGTCCGAGAATCGGGAATCGATCGTCGGCTTGAAGATCTGGACGCGCTGTTTCGCGATGATCACGCGGCGCAGCCGACGGATGAGCTCTTCACTCTTGCCCGAGAACATGCTGCCGCAGATCACCTCGATCCAGCCGAGCTGCGTCTTGACGAGGGCCATGGGGGGCGGATCTTATCGGAGGGGCGCGGAGTCTTCCCGCCGGGAGTCGGGCCCGAAGTTTTCGCGAAGCCGGCTTTCGAGCGCTCCGAGGTTGTCGAACACTTCGGTCGCGGCAGAGAGGACCCATCCGGAGGCCTCCGCCGCGGGCATGGCGAGGACGAGGTAGACCGGCTTGCCGAGCCGATAGGCCAGCGTCACTTCGGCGGCTGTCCCGCCGCCCGCCGAGGCGGCGCGGTCCCAGAGGGCGACCAGGTAGTCCGTGTCGCTTTCGATGCGATCGAGATCCCAGGCGATGATCTTGCGGACCACCTCCCGGAACCGGGTCGGGTCCTCCAGCTTCCACCGGCGGAACCCGGCGAGCTCCTCCTCGGTCAGGTTCTTTCTCTCGTCGGCGGCGGGGTCGTAAACCTCATGGCCGAGCCCTTCACGCAGGAAGACGGCGAGGTCTTCGCGCCACTTCCGGCCTCCGTCGGCCGAATGCTCGATTGCGCCGGAGAGGTAGGCCTTCACGAAGGGACGCCGATCTTCGGACACAGAGGGTTGACCGGACAGATCTCGCAGCGGGGCCGCCGCGCCACGCAGATCCGGCGGCCATGGAAAATGAGCTGATGGGCGGCCATGGTCCGCCGGCCTTTGCGCACGAGGGCGTTCAGGTCCTCTTCGATGCGAACGGGGTCGACCTGCCGGGTGAACCCGAGACGGCGCGAGACCCGGGCGACGTGCGTGTCGACGACGAAGCCCTCGTCCTTGCCGAACGCGTTGCCGAGAACGACGTTTGCCGTCTTGCGTCCGACCCCGGGCAGCGCGACGAGCTCTTCCATCGTTTCGGGCACTCGTCCCCCGTGCTCCGCGGCGATCGCCGCGCCGGCGCGGCGCAGGCTCCGCGCCTTGGCGTTGAAGAAGCCGGTCTGCCGGATGTCCCGCTCGAGCGCCCCGGAGGGCGCGCGGGCGTAGTCGGCGGCCGTCCTGTATTTGCGGAAGAGCGCCGGCGTGACCTGGTTGACGCGGACGTCGGTGCATTGCGCCGAGAGCACGGTTGCGACGAGAAGCTCGAGCGGACTCGAGTAGTCGAGCGAGCACCGCGCGTCCGGATAGGCGCGCGCGAGTCGGCGGAAGACGGCGGAGGCGCGGCGGCGCTTTTCCTCGACGGTTTCGCGAATCGCGATTTTCGGGGTTCGGGGCACCGCCGCGGATTCTACGGGGTCGTCTCCGCTGCACAGCTTTCGCTGCATTGACCGACTTCGCCCGCGGTGGTATCTACGGACCACCTGACCCCGGTCGGAAACGAATCTCGAAAACGTGCGTCTCTCCGCGACCCCCGCGGGCGGCGGTGGATCCCGGAAAGGAGGGCCCGATGAACCGCTTCGCCTCTTGCTTCCTCGTCGCGATCGCTTTCGTCTCCGTCGCGCTCGGGCAGAGCGCGACCGGATCGATCAGCGGGACCGTCGCGGACACCTCCGGCGCGATGATTCCGAACGTCGCGGTGACGGCGCGAAACGTCGACACCGGCTCCGTCCGGAACACGGTTTCCGGATCGAACGGGAATTTCACGATTCCGCTCGTCCCGGTCGGGACTTACGAGGTCGGCGCCGAGCTCGCCGGCTTCGCGGCGGGACGCGTGGCCAACGTCGTCGTGGAGATCGGCAGCGACGCCAACGTCAAGCTCGTCCTGGAGCCGGCGGGGGTCCGGGCAGCCGTCACCGTCTCGAGCGAAGCGCCTTTGATCGATCCGTCGAAAACCGCGGTCAGCTCGGTCGTCACGGAACGGATGATCGCGAACCTGCCGACGAACGGGCGGAACTTCATCGACTTCGTCCTTTCGACGCCCGGGGTCGTCCGCGACGAAGCCCGCCTCGGCGACATCGTTTTCGCGGGGCAACGGGGGACCTTGAACAGCCTGGTCGTGGACGGCGCCGACAACAACAACACGTTCTTCGGGCAGGCTCTCGGCCGTACCGGGTCCGGGCGAGCGCCCTACCAGTTCAGCCAGGACGCGGTGAAGGAATTCCAGGTCAACATGAACGCCTATTCCGCGGAGTACGGGCGCGCGGGCGGCGCCGTGATCAACGTCGTCACGAAATCGGGCACGAACGACTTCCACGGCAGCGCCTTCTATTTCTACCGGGACAAGAGCATCAAGGAGATCGACTACATCGACGAGATCAACCATCGCCCGGAGGCGCCGTACCACTTCGACCAGTTCGGGGCGAGCGTCGGCGGGCCGATCGTGCGCGACCGCCTGTTCTTTTTCGCGAACTACGACGGGCAGCGGAACAAGACGCCGAACACGGTCGTCCTGAACGTCCCGCCGGGAACACCGACGGACGCGGACACGCTCGCCGGCATCGCGCGCCTGACGCCGCTCGCCGCGTCCTGGGATCGCAAACAGGACCAGGACGTTTTTCTCCTGAAGACCGATTACGAGATCTCTTCGAGTCACCATCTCTCGCTCCGCTACAACCGGCAGGATTTCACCGGCCAGGGATTCGAGAACGGCGGCACGCAGAACTCGTTCGAGCACACGGGCGACTCGATCGTGAAGACGGACACTTTGAGCGGATCGCTCGCGAGCTCCCTCTCTCCGCGGATCTTCAACGAGCTCCGCGGGCAATACGCGAAGGACAGCGAACCGGGCACGGCGAACAGCGCGAATCCGGAGGCGACGATCCGGCAGGCGGGGACGCTCGTCCTGACCATCGGGCGCAACTTCTTCTCGCCCCGCGAGACCACCATCAAGCGATGGCAGGGCGCGGATACGGCGACCGTTCTCTTCGGGAGCCACACGCTCAAGGCGGGCTTCGACTACAACCAGGACAAGATCCTGAACTTCTTTCCGGGCAACTTCGCGGGCGCCTACACGTTCGCGAGCATCGGTTCCTTCGAGCGCGGCACGCCGAACGGCGCGGGCGAGCGGTACGTCCAGGCGTTCGCCGGGCCCGGAACGTCCGGCGCGACGACGCACCCGGACCTGACCGACTATGCGGGGTTCGTCACCGACGAGTGGCAGGTCACGCCCCACCTGACGTTGAACCTCGGCCTCCGCTACGACTTCCAGAACATCGCGCAGGGTAACGTGCGCAACCCGGACCCACAGCTCGCCGCGGCGGGGCTCAACACTCGACTGGTCCGCGAGGACAAGAACAACTGGGGCCCGCGCCTCGGCTTCGCGTGGAGCCCCGGAACCGACGGCCGGACGGTCGTCCGCGGTGGCTACGGCATCTTCTACGGCCGGACGACCGGGATCATGGTCGGCACGGCGCATTCCAACAACGGGATCAACGTCCAGACGATCACTTTTACGGGCAGCCAGGTCCCGACGTATCCGGACACGTTCTCCTCGATCCCGACCGGAGCTTCGATCCCGAAGCCGACGATTTTCCTGTTCGATCCGAATTTCGAGAACCCGAAGGTGACGCAGGCGAGCGTCGGAGTGGACCGCGCCCTGACGAACGACCTCGGGGTCTCGGTCTCGTACATCTACGTCAAGGGGGAAGATCTGCCGCGCTCGGCCGACATCAACCTGGGACCGGCGTCGATCGTGGCGGTGCCGATCACCGGAAACGGGACCGCGATGGTCAAGCAGTATTCGACCGCGCGGCCGTTCACGAACTTCGCCCGGATCATCGAGTTCCAGAGCTCGGCCGAATCGAAGTACAACGGACTGACGTTCGAGCTCGTTAAGCGGTTCTCGCACAACTGGACGGCCCGACTGGCCTATACGTACGGAAAGGTCACCGACACCAAGCCGGATGCCACCGCGGTCGTGCCGCAGGGCTCGGACGACAACAAGTTCGCCTCGGACCCGCTGGATTTCGGCGCAGACGACGCGCCGGGAGACCTCGACGCGCGGCACCGGGTCGTGCTCTCCGGCGTCTGGGACCTGGGCGAGCACGGCTCCGGCTTTTCCGGCTTCCTCACGTCCGGCTGGACGCTGTCCGGCGTTTTCATCGTCCAGACCGGCCAGCCCTATTCCGCTCTCGTGAACGGCGACCTGAACGGGGACGGCAATACCCGCAACGACCGCGCCCCCGGGTTCTCGAGGAACAGCTTCCGTCTTCCGACGCAGGTTTCGTTCAACCCGCGAATCGCGAAACGGATCCCGATCGGACCGGTCAGCCTCGAGCTCATCGGCGAGGCCTTCAACCTCTTCAACCGGACGAACCTGATCGGGGTCCAGGAGAACTACTACAACTACGCGAACGGAACTCTGACGCGCGTGGCGACATTCGGCACGCCGTGCGCCGGAGGTCTCCCGTGCACCGCGGTCTCCGCTTCCTCCGGTCCGCGTACGTTCCAGCTCGCGGCCAAGGTGACGTTCTAGCGAAAGGCCCGGCAGACTTCTTGCGGGCGACGGGAGCGTGCCGCGCGCTCCCGGTCGTTTCCGCGTGGGCTGTTCAGGCTGGCAATACCTCCACTGGAGGGGAAGCTTCTATCCGAGGGATCTGGCCGTCGGCCTCTTCCTCGAACATTACGCGTCCGTCTTCGAGACGGTCGAGGTCAACAACAGCTTCTACCGCCTGCCCGAAGCTTCCACCTTCGAGGCGTGGAAGGAGCGCGTCCCGTCAGACTTCCTGTTCGCCGTCAAGGCCAGCCGCTACCTGACCCACATGAAGAAGCTGAAGGGCCCGGAGGAGCCGCTGTCCCGGTTTTTCGAACGCGCGCGGAGCCTGGGACGGAAGCTCGGGCCGGTCCTTTACCAGCTTCCGCCGCGCTGGCCCAAGAACATCGACCGTCTGGAGGAGTTTCTCGCTGCTCTGCCGAAGCGGCGAAGACACGCCGTCGAGTTCCGGGAGCCGAGCTGGTACGCGGAAGACACCTATCGCGCCCTCGAGCAGGCGGGCATCACCCTCTGCCTGCACGATCTGCACGGCTCCGAGGCCCCGAAACGCTTCGTGGGTCCTTTCGTCTACGTCCGCTTTCACGGGTCCGGGAAGAAGTATGGCGGCCGCTATCCCGACTCGGCCGTCGGGGAGTGGGCAGAGAGGCTCGCCGGTCAAGTCCGGCGAGGGCGGGACGTCTACGCTTACTTCAACAACGACTGGGGCGGACACGCCCCGCGCGATGCCGTGCGGTTGCGGGAGGCGATCGAAAGGCGGCTGGGCGTGGACGATCCAGCGTAAAGGATTTGTAAATGCGCCGGCCGGACGTCGCGTCTGTTATCGAATGGACGCCGGAGAAGGGGGGATATCCCATGCGTCGATCGATCCTCGTCGCTTTCGCGCTCGCTTCGTGTCTTGCCTCGGCCGCTCTGGCGCAGACGTTCGTCGGCGTCCTGAACGGCGCCAACGAATTCCCGGGCCCCGGAGATTCGGACGGTTTCGGGCTCGCCGGGTTCCGCATCGAAGGGACGACTGTCGCTTACAGCATCATGGTCCAGCACCTGACGACGCCGACCGCTTCGCACATTCACCGCGGAGCCGCGGGCGTGGCCGGTCCGGTCGTCATCGCGCTCGCATCCAGTTTCCCGAACAACTTCGCGTCCGGAATCGCTTCGGCGGGCGCCGACCTGATCAACGAGATCCGCGGGAATCCCTCCGGCTTCTACGTGAACGTCCACAACGCCGACTTTCCCAACGGCGCGATCCGCGCTCAGCTCTCGACCGGTGCGTTCGCCGTCGCGACCGGCGCCAACGAATTCCCGGGACCCGGCGATCCGGACGGGCTGGGGATGGCGGTCTTCACCGCCTCCGGAGGGGGGACGACCCTGAACTACAACCTGCTCGAGCAGAGCATCGCGGAACCGAACGCCTCGCACCTTCATCGTGGAGCGGCCGGAGTGGCCGGTCCGGTGGTGGTCACCCTCGCCAGCGCCTTCCCGGGCGATCGGGCATCGGGGACCGTGACGATCAGTGAGGCGCTCCGGGACGAGATCTTCGGCAATCCGTCCGGCTTCTACTTCAACATCCACAACGCGGAGTTTCCGAACGGCGCGATCCGGGGGCAGCTCCAGTTCCAGCCATATTCGCTGGCGACCTACTTTCCGGTCGTCGGGAGGGCTGACGGGTTGAACAACACGCGGTTCGTCACCGACCTCCGCATCGTCAACACGAACAGCACGGCGACCCCGGTCGAGCTGGAGTTCTTTCCGAGCGGAACGGCCGGCCTGTCCGCCGCGTCCGCGACCCGCGGAGTGACGATCGCGCCGGGCGCGGAAGCCGTGATCAACGACGTCGTCGGCTCGACGTTCTCCACGACCGGTCTCGGCGCTCTCAAGGTCGGTCACGAGGCCGGCCTGGGAATCGGAGTGCGGGTATTCAACGACCTGCGCGCGATCGGTCAGGGCACGACCGGCTTCTTCATCGGGCGGAAAGACATCCAGGGAGCGGCGACCCAGGGGATCCTGCCGTTCCTGTCGCAGGCGAGCACCGACGACATCCAGGCCGGCCTCGGCTTCCGCTCGAACATCGGCTGGTTCAACCCGAACCTCTCGGCCGCCGCCGCGACGTTCCGGGCACGCCGCGCGAGCGACGGCGTCATTCTGGGATCGGTCACCGTCACGATCGCGTCGCTCTCGCAGCTCCAGCAGGCCGTCTTCTCTCTCATCTCGAGTGTCGCGGCAAGCGACCAGGTCCAGTCGGACTTCTACGTCGGCTGGGAGTCGTCGATTCCGATCTTCGTTTACGGGGCCGTCGTGGACAACAAGACCGGAGACGTCGTGTACGTCGATTGACGCTCTCGGCCGGTCGGATTCGGAGCCCGGCGCACCCGCGCCGGGCTTTTCTTCATCCGGGCTTCACGCGTCCGGGTTCGAATGCGTGTCCAGAAGTTCGCAAAACCGCGTGAAGTTCCGATAGCATCCCGCGCGAACACGGAGGCGGTCGATGCTGAACGTCCTTCCCCGCGACGAGAAGTATTTCGAGCGGTTCACGGAGATGGCGCAACGCATCCACGAGAGCGCGAAAATCCTCGACCAGTTCTTCGACAAGGCCGCGCCGGTCTCGACCGTGGCCGATCAGATCAAGCGGCTCGAGCACGAGTGCGACGAGATCTCTCACGACATCCTGCGCGGGATCGACCGGACGTTCATCACGCCGATCGACCGGGAAGACATTCACCGGCTGGCGGTGAGGCTGGACGACGTCATCGACCTGATCGACGGGACCGTGCGCCGCCTCTCGGTGTTCAACATCTCGGAGCCGACCCCGGCGGGGCGCAAGCTCTCGGCAATCATCGTCCAGGCCACGGGAGAGATGGTCGAAGCGGTCGGGGCGCTGCGGAAACAGAAGGGCGTCATCGACCACTGCATCCGCATCAAGAGAGAACGAAGGGGACATCGTCTACCAGGAGGCGATCGGATCGCTGTTTCGCGAGCCGATCTCCCCGATCGAAGTCATCAAGTGGAAGGACATTTACGAGAACATGGAGGAGTGCATCGATCACTGCGAAACCGTTGCGCACGTGCTCGAGAGCGTCGTCCTGAAGCACTCTTAGACGGCCGCGTTTCGAGTCTCGAAGAGCCGGGCCAGACGCACCTTCTCCGATGACTTACGTCCTCTTCATCATCGCGGTCGCGCTCGTCTTCGACTTCATCAACGGGATGCACGACTCGGCGAACTCGATCGCCACGGTGGTATCCACGCGCGTCCTTTCCCCGTTCCAGGCGGTCTTCTGGGCGGCCTTCTTCAACTTCGTCGCGGCGTTCTCCTTTGGCACCGCCGTCGCGAAGACGATGGGGAAGGGGCTGATCGACGTTTCGGTCGTCAACTCGGACGTCGTTCTCGGAGGCCTCCTCGGGGCGATCGTGTGGAACGTCCTGACGTGGTACTTCGGGATCCCTTCTTCTTCTTCGCACGCGCTCATCGGGGGCTACACCGGGGCCGCGGTCGCGCGGGTCGGCATTCGGGCGATCGTGCCGGGGGCCGCGTGGGTGAAGACCCTTGCGTTCATCGTCCTTTCCCCTCTGATCGGGATGGCGATCGGCTGGCTCTTGATGGTCGGGGTTTCCTGGGCGTTCCATCGCGCAAACTACGGATCGGTCGATCGCTGGTTCCGAAGGGCCCAGCTCGCGTCGGCGGCCGCCTTTTCCTGGTCGCACGGGACCAACGACGCCCAGAAGACGATGGGGATCATCGCCGGGCTCCTGGTGGCGAATCAGGCGGCCTTTGCCGACCCGTCGCACCGGTTTCATTGGATGTACCTCGCCGACTTGAAGGAGATCCCGTTATGGATCATCCTGGCCGCACACGCCGCGATCGCTCTGGGGACCCTGACCGGCGGGTGGCGCATCGTTCGGACGATGGGCACCCGGATCACCAAGTTGAAGCCGTTCTCCGGGTTCTGCGCGGAAACCGGGGCTGCGACGGCGGTCCTCGCGGCGTCGCACTGGGGCATTCCGGTCTCGACGACGCACACCATCACCGGGGCCATCGTGGGCGTGGGCGCGGCACAGCGCTTTTCGGCGGTGCGGTGGGGCGTGGCCGGCCGGATCGTCTACGCGTGGATCCTGACCATTCCGATGGCGGCGGTCATCGGAGCTCTCTCGTACGGGGTGCTTTCGATCATCGGCGGCTGATTTCTGAGAAGGCTGGCGATCCTCGTCCTCTGTTTCGCGCCTGTCCGGGCGCTCTCCGCGTCCGGCCTGCCCGATCCGGCGCCGTTCGACGCCGTGCTCGCAACCGGAGCGAGGGACGGAGGGTTCGACTACCGCGGTGCGACCGGTCAGGAAAAGAAGCGTCTCTCGGCTTACCTCGCAAACCTCGGAGACGCGAGCCCCGCCGGAATGAACGCCGACGAAAAGAAGGCGTTCTACATCAACGCCTACAACGCCACGGCGATCTCGATCGTCCTCGACCGGTACCCGATCCGGAGCATCCGGGACGTCGACGGGGCGTTCCAGAGGATCCGGCGGAAGATCGGCGGCGAGATCCTTTCTTTAGACGAGATCGAGAACCGGCTTCGAGCGCTCGGCGATCCCCGCATTCACTTCGCGATCGTCTGCGCTTCGGAATCCTGCCCGCCGCTCGCGCCGCGCGCCTATACGCCCGAATCCGTCGGACCGGCGCTCGACCGGCAGGCGCGGGCGTTCGTCGACGATCCGAAGCGAAACGCGTTCGATCGCTCAACAGGGATCGTTGCCCTGTCGAAGATCTTCGACTGGAACCGAAAGGAGTTCGAGCGCGACGCGGGATCGATCGCGAAATACGTGGCCCGGTACGCCTCCGATTCCGAGACCGCGGCCTGGCTCGCGGGCAGCCCGCCCGTACCGACCTTCCTGGACTACGACTGGGCTCTCAATCAGCGGCCGAAGTCGTCGGTCGCAAGGTCGAAGTCGGCGGAATCGGCCAAACGCGATCGGCTCGAGGTCCGTAGAACTGGCTGATCTCCTTTTCCCGGGCCCCGCTCGCGGGGCCTTTTCTTTTTCGGCCGAATTCCCGGATCCCGCGTGTATTTTCGGTCCATGATCCGGCTTTTTTTGAAGCCCGGCCGCGAAGCGTCGGTCTCGCGCCGACATCCCTGGGTTTTCTCCGGCGCTGTCGCATCGCGCGAAGGTGACGGCTCCGACGGCCGCGCCGAAGTCCTCGACTCCGCGGGAAACTCGATGGCCCTCGGCGCGTACTCACCGCACTCCCAGATCGTGGCCCGGCTGTGGAGCTTCGACGGCCGCGCTCCGGACGTCGATCTTTTCCGGGAGCGCTTCGCCGCGGCGCGCCGGCTCCGCTTCGAAGTTCTGCCGGCCGAAACCACCGGCTACCGCGCCGTCAATTCCGAAGGGGATCGGTGCCCAGGGGTCCTCGTCGACGTCTTCGGGGAGGTCGCCGTCATCGAACTTCTGACCGAGGGTACCGAACGCTGGCGGGAAGACCTCGAGCTCGCGGCGCGCGAGATCTTCACTCCGGGAAGGCTCGTCGTACGGCAGACCGGCGCCGAGCGGGATCGCGGCTCGAAAGTGTCGGCGAGATCGGAGGACTTCACCCCAGTACCTTTTCTCGAAAACGGGCTCCGGTTCATCGCCGACGTCTCTTCCGGCCAGAAGACCGGCTTCTACCTGGACCAACGCGAGAATCGGGCGCGGCTCCGTTCTCTCGCGGGCGGGAAAAGCGTTCTCGACCTCTTCTCGTACTCCGGAGCGTTCTCGATCTCGGGGCTCGCGGGAGGTGCGCGCCGCGCCGTCGACGTGGATTCCTCCGACGCCGCCCTGTCTCTCGCGGGCGAGCACCGGCGCGTCAACGGTTTTCCGGTGGAGGCGGCCGACTTCGTTCGGGCCGACGTCTTCGAGGACCTCCGGCGCCGCGCCGCCGCCCGCGAGGTATGGGACATCGTCGTCTGCGATCCCCCCGCGTTCGCGAAGAAGCGCGGGGACCTCTCCCGCGCCGCTCGCGGTTACCAGGACGTCAACCGGCTGGCGATGTCGCTCGTGGCGCCGGGGGGATGGCTTCTGACATGTTCCTGCTCCGGGCTGCTTTCATCCGATCTCTTTCAGAAGATCGTCTTCTCGGCGAGCCTCGAGGCGGGCCGTCCATTTGCTCTCGTGGCGCGTCGGGGCGCCGGTGCGGACCACCCCGTCTCGCTCGACTGTCCGGAGGGGGAGTATCTGAAAGGTTTCTGGCTCGTCCGTCAGGGATGAGGGAATGAATCGGATCGCGATCCTCGGTCCCGCGCCGCCCGATCGCGGCGGCATCGCCCGCGAGACGGCGATCCTCGCGGAAGAGCTCTCGAGCCGCGTCGAGGTCTCCTATTTCACGTTCTCGCGGCCGTACCCGCGCTGGCTCGATCCCCGGCGTTTCGACTCGGTGCCCGGCTCGGGTCGGACTGCCGTACCGATCCGGCCGCTGTTCGATTACCTCTCGCCGCGGTCGTGGCGGACGACCGCCGACGAAATCGCCGCCGGCGCCCCGGACGCCCTGCTGGCGCCGTGGTGGACATCCTTCTGGGGACTTCCGCTGCGCGCGGCCTTTCGCCGGCTGCGCGAGCGGTCTCCGGCGACGGTTCGGACGCTTCTGTGTCACAACGTGGACGATCACGAGTCCGGCTGGCTCCAGCGGTTCCTGACGCTCGGCGCGTTCCATTCGTCCGATGCTTTCGTCGTCCACGCCGAGTCCGACCGCGTCCTTCTCTCGCGGCGAGCGCCGCCGCGGCCGGTCGCGGTGTTTCCTCATCCAGTGGTCGACGCGCCGCGGCCCGACCGGGAGAGGGCCCGGCGCGAGCTCGGAATCACGACGCCGCTCGTGCTCTTTCTCGGCCTCGTGCGCCGCTACAAGGGGGTCGACCTCCTGATCGACGCGGCGCCCGCGATCGTTTCCGAAACCGGAGCGCGGATCGCGGTCGTCGGCGAGGTCTTTCCGGAAGCGCGGGACCTCGACAAACGCCGCCGGCGAAGCCCCGTCCGCGACGCGATCCTCTGGCGGGACGAGTACGTCCCCGAGGAGGAGATGGCGCGCTGGCTCGCGGCGTGCGACGTCGTCGTGCTGCCGTATCGCTACGTTTCCGGCAGCGGCATTGCGGCGCGCGCGATCGCGGCGCGCCGCCCCGTCTGCGCCGCGGCGGTAGGCGGTCTCGTGGAAACGGTCGTGCCCGGCGTCACGGGCGAGCTGTTCTCAGCGGGAAGCTCGACCGAGCTCGCGGCGGCGGTCCGGGTCGCGCTCGACCGAGGTCTCTCCGCCTACGCTTCCGGGCTCGAGCGTGCCGCGGAGGACGCGTCGTGGCCGCGTTACGCCGATCGCCTCCTCGCTTTCCTGCGCTCCGCCGCGCGGCCCGGCAGCTCGCGAGAGCTCCGCGCCGACGCAGGGTAAACTGCCTCCGGACATGGATTTCCAGCTGACGGAGGACCAGTCGCTCCTCCTTTCGGCGGTCCGGGAGTTCGCGGAGGAGGTGGTCCGACCCGGCGCCGCCTCGATCGACCAGACGGGCGAGTTTCCCCGCGACGTCTTCGCGCAGGCAGGCCAGCTCGGCCTGGCGGGGGTCTCGGTCCCGGCCGAGTACGGCGGCGCCGGAATGGACACCGTCTCGTACTCGATCGTGATCGAGGAAATCTCCAGGGTCTGCGCGAACACCGGGGTGATCCTCTCGGTCAACAACTCGCTCGTCTGCGACCCGATCGAGAAGTTCGGGACTCCCGAGCAGAAGCACCGCTTCCTGACGCCGCTCGCGCGGGGGGAGAAGCTCGGCTGCTTCGCGTTGACCGAGCCGGACGCGGGGTCGGACGCCGCGAACCAGAAGACGCGCGCCGTGCGCGACGGCGACGCCTACCGGATCTCGGGCCAGAAGGTGTTCATCACGTGCGGGCAGAAAGCCGATCTGTGCCTTCTCTTCGCGATGACGCAGCCGGAGAAAGGACCCCGGGGAATCTCCGCTTTCGTGGTCGACGCGAACAGCCCCGGGTTCGACCGCTCCCGTCACCAGATCAAGCTGGGCGTCAACGCGTCGGGCACGGTCGAGATCTTTCTCTCCGACGTGTCCGTGCCGGCGGAGAACCGGCTGGGCGAAGAGGGGGACGGGTTCAAGATCGCGATGGCGACGCTGGACGGAGGCCGGATCGGGATCGCGGCCCAGGCCGTCGGGATCGCGACCGAGGCGTACGAAGCGGCGTTGAACTACGCCCGCGGCCGCCGCGCCTTCGGGCGTCCGATCGCCGAGTTCCAGGTGATCCGGTTCTACCTCGCCGACATGGCGACCGACGTCGAGGCCGCGCGCCTGCTGACCCGGCGCGCCGCCGCGGCGAAGGATCGCGCGAAAGAGAACGGAGGCAGGTTCTCGCTGGAAGCCGCCATCGCGAAGCTCTTCGCGGCCGAGATGGCCCAGCGCGTGACCACCCGGGCGCTCCAGATCCACGGGGGCTACGGCTACACGAAGGAATATCCGGTCGAAAGGAATTTCCGGGACGCCCGGATCACCGAGATCTATGAAGGCACGAGTGAAATCCACCGGCTCATCATCGCGAGGGAGATTTTCAAGGACACGAGGCTGACAATCGGATGAGCCGTATTCGTACTCGGTACCAATAAATAATCGAGCCGAGGAAACGGAATGCCACAGACGCGAATGTTCCGGGACCGGGTCGTCTCGATGGAGCAGACCCTCGAAGGCGGGGAAAAGCACCTCGAGCTCCTGAAGGGACTCTGCCGCGAGGCGCTGCCGGAGTTCGAGTACTCCAGTCACTTTCTCGATCACGAGCGGGATCTCTTCGTCATAGAGCTCGCGGGGCGGGATGGACGCCGCAAGCGGGTCGGCTGGACCCGCATGGTGCTCTTCGACGCGGAGCGCATCCCGACCCTTCTCGCCGATCCCCGAAGCGTTCTGCGCGAGAGGATCGTTCAGCACCTGAGGTCGCACGGCGGCCGCCCCGAGATCGTCGTGACTTTCCGGCATCTCGAGGAGGGATGGATCGACACTCCCGAGCCGCGCCGCGATCGCCCGCGGCGCCGGCGCGGCCGCGGAGAAGCTCGGGGCTTAGCAGGCGGCGAGAAGTCGGGCGGGCGGCCCCGAGCCGCGCCTCCGCCCCCGGCGCCGAAGACGCCGCGGCCCGCGCATCCCGCAGTCGCGACGTCGCCGCCTCCGCAAGCGGCGCGCTCCGCCGAACCGGGCCGGGCCGAGGGTCGCCGGCGGCGGTTCCGCCGTCGCCGGCGCGGTCGGGGCGCGGGCGGTGGAGGACAGTCTCCGCCGACGCCATGAACTTCGACCTCTCCGAGGATCAGGAGCGGATCCGACAAGCCGTCCGGGATTTCGCCGAGAACGAGATCGCGCCGGGAGTCGCGGAAAGGGAGAGGGACGAGCGTTTTCCGAAGGACATCGTCCGGAAGCTCGGCGAGATGGGAATTCTCGGGATGATGGTCCCGGAGGAATACGGTGGCGCGGGCCTCGACGCGCTCTCGTACATCGTGGCGGTCGAAGAGCTCGCGCGAGTGTGCGCATCGACCGCCGTCATCATGTCGGTCAACAACTCGGTGTTCTGCTATCCGGTCTGGAAGTACGGCTCCGAACGGCAGAAGCGCGAGATCCTCTCGGAGGTGGCGTCGGGGCGGGCCCTCGGCGCCTACGCCCTCTCCGAGCCGCAGTCCGGCTCGGACGCGGCGAACCAGAAGACGCGCGCGAGGCGCGACGGCGAGGACTACGTCTTAGACGGCGCCAAGTCCTGGATCACCAATGCGGGAGAGGCCGAGTGGTACCTCGTGATGACGATGACCCAGCCTGACCGGTGAACGCACGGCATTACGGGATTCCTGGTCTCCGCGAAAGACCCGGGGGTCCGCGTGGGCGCGCCCGAAGCGAAGATGGGTCTGCGCGCTTCGAAAACGGCGGCGGTCTATCTCGAGAGCGTGCGGATTCCCGCGTGGCGCCGGCTGGGCGAAGAAGGTCAGGGATTTCCGATCGCCATGGCGACCCTGGATCATTCGCGGATCGGGATCGCGGCGCAGGGGGTGGGAATCGCCCGCGCCGCCTACGAGGCCTCGGTGGAGTACGCTCAGACGCGCCAGACCTTCGGAAAGAAGATCGCCGAGCACGAGGCGATCGCCTTCCAGATCGCGGACATGCGGGTGCAGATCGAGGCCGCGAGGTGGCTGACCTATCGCGCCGCGGTGCGTTCCGAGATTCCGGGCGTCCGGTACTCCAAGGAGTCCTCGATGGCGAAGGTCTTCGCGACCGAAATGGCGAACGTGGTGGCGGCGCGAGCCGTGGCGATCTTCGGCGGATACGGGTACTCGCGGGAGTATCCGGTCGAGCGTTACTATCGCGACGCGCGCGTGACCACCATCTACGAAGGAACGAGCGAGATCCAGCGGATCGTGATCTCGAAGAACATCCTGGCGGGCCGATGAGCGATCCGGAAAACGGCGTGCGACAGTCGACCGACCCCGCCGAGCCGGACGCCGCGGCGTCTGCCCCCCGGTCGGAGGCGGCGGCTCCCGGCGGGCGGCCCTCTTCGCGGCCGACCCTCTCCGTGGAGCGGTCGCCGGTCGTTCGCGAGCAGGCCGGCTACTCGTTTCAGCTCGAGCCTCCGGACCTCGCCAACTTGAGAGAGCTCCCGGACGCCCGCGGAAAGACCGACGAAGAGCTCGGCAGGGAATTCCTGGAAACGCACGGTGATCGGCTGGTCGCTGCGATCGCGGAAGATCTGCCGGCGCCGGCGTTGGTCCGGGTCCTCGTGGATCCGTACTCGAGACAGGCCTTCCTCGCGTTCGGAAATCGGGTGAGGGGAATCGTCAGCTTCTAGGTCGAAAAACCTTCAGAGGTCCGCTGAGAAGACCAGCGTCCCGGCCTGAGACAGGTGGGCTTTCCCCTGCCGTCCATCGACGCGGACCGAATAGTCGCCCTTCGCCGCGCCCGCGGCCGCGAGGGCGTCCGCCCAGCCTTCCGCGTGCGTTCGGAGGAATTCTTCCGCGACCGCCGGCTCTTCGCGGCCCTCGAAGTCGGGAAGCGCCTTGACGGCAGAGACCTGGTCGGGATCGAGAACGAACGCGAACCCTTCGCGCTCCACGCGATAGCGGACGTTCCTCCTCGAAGCGGCCATCCCGGGGAATTTTAACGGTCGCGGACGGCTTTCACGTCCTCGATGTCCCGGTCTCGAATCACCGTCTCTGTCGCGCTCGCCGCGCTCCTTTTCGCGTTGCCGGCGCGGGGAGAGAAGATCCGCAACCACTTCGACTCCGACGCTCCAATGCGGGAGCCGGGCTTCTTCGACCTCCTGGTCTGGGGAGCTCCCGGCGAGGCGGAGTGGAGAGTCCTCGCCGATTTCAACCCTCCTTCCGCTCCCAACAAGCTCCTGCAGACGCTGGAGACGCGCCCGTCGGGCTCGATCGCGGTCGCGCTGCGGAGGACGTATTCCTTCGAGGATGGAACCGTTTCGGTCGGCCTGCGCAAGGGATCGGGGCTGGGCGGGATCGTCCTGCGAGCCTCCTCCGGCGGAAAAGATTTCCTCCTGCTCTTAGTCGACGTCGGGAGCGGCGACGCCCGGCTCTGGTCGTATCACGGCGGCGGCGGAAAGGCGACTGAGCTCGATCACGGAAAGGCGGAGCAGTCGCAGGAGTGGGGGACTCTCTCGATCACCGCCTCGGGACCCTCGATCTCCGCGCGCTGGAACAACAAGCCGCTTCTGAAAGGGAACGATCCGCACCCGGCGTCGGGGCGCGTGGGCCTGGCCACCATGGGCCCGGGGGCGGTGTCATTCGACGAGTTCGATTTCGAGCCCGCTGCGACGCCTTCGCGATAGCGAAGACCGCTGAAATCGGTCCGCTGTAACGGTGGGGCCTGGCGAAGGGCCGAGCCGCCGCCCGGATCGCTGGCGCGTCCGTTGCATCGCTGATCCTGACTCCTGTGACGACGGCGCCTTCGGGCGAGCACCCTAAAAGTCGCCTGTGCGGAACAGGATTGGAAGAGTTGCACGATCCAGGAGGTGTCCGATGAAATGGAAGAGGCTCTCGTTTTCTTTCGCGGCCGGGCTGGTGATGACCCTGGCCATGCCGTCGATCGGCGCGGCGACGACTCACCCGCCCGACATCAACCCCGCCGACTTCGTCTACCCGATTGCAAACCCCAATCCCTTCTTCCCGCTCGTGCCGGGGACGACTTTCAACTACACGGGTGAGAAGGACGGTGTACCGAACACCAACGTCACGCAAG
>QHVV01000077.1:0-2977 GCA_003222385.1 Acidobacteriota bacterium | reverse complement strand
CAGGACAAGGACGGCAACGTCTGGTACTTCGGGGAAGACACGATCGAGGTGGCGACGGGTAGCACGGAAGGCAGCTGGCGGGCCGGAGTGAACGATGCGGACCCGGGCGTCATCATGGAAGCGAACCCGCGAGTGGGCGATCGCTACTATCAGGAGTTCGCCCCCAAAGTGGCGGTGGACCAGGCGAAAGTGATCAGCTTGAATGGATCAGCGACGGTCGTCTACGGCTCGTTCGACAACCTGCTCGTGACGAAAGAGACGAGCCAGCTGGACCCGGCCGTCGTGGAAAACAAGTACTACGCTTCGGGCGTCGGTTTCATCCTCGCGGAGACCGTCAAAGGCGGGGACGAGCGCACGGAGCTCGTGTCGATCACGTCTGGCTCCTGTCCCTGATCACAGCGCCACGGACGCTACGAACCGGAAGCGGCCGCCTTCGACTTTGAGGACCACCGCCGGCTTGACCGGATTGCGGTCCGCGTCCATCGAGATCGTGCCGGAGACCGCCGCGTAGCTCTTCGTGTCGGCGAGCGCATCGCGGACGCGCTTTCCCTCCGTCGAGCCGGCCCGCGAGATCGCGTCCGCGAGCAGCCTGGCGGCGTCATAGGACAGAGCGGCGATCGAATCGGGCGCGACGCCGTATTTCTTTCGATATGCGGCGACGAACCGACGCACCGCCGGAGAGGGATCATCCGCCGAGTAGTGGTTCGAGAAGTACGCGCCCTCCACCGCGTCTCCGCCGATCTCGGTCAACTTCGGCGAGTCCCATCCGTCGCCGCCGAGGAGGACGGCGCGGAGCCCGAGCGCCTTCGCCTGGCGCGCGATCAAGCCGGCATCGGTGTAGTACCCGGGGACGACCAGCACGTCCGGGTCGAGCGGGCGGATGGCCGTTATCTGCGCGGAGAAATCGCTGTCTCCCTCGGAATACTTCAAGTCCGCGACCACGCGGCCGCCCGACTTCGTGAACGACTCGCGGAAAGCCTGCGCCAAACCGACGCTGTAGTCGTTGCGCACGTCCACGAGCTGCGCCGCCGTCTTCGCCTGGAGGTTGTTGCGCGCGAAGGTCGAAATCACGGCGCCCTGGTACGGGTCGGTGAAGCAGACGCGGAAGATGTAGTCCCCCTTCTTCGTGACCTCGACGTTCGTGGAAGTCGGAGAGATCATCGGGACGCGGTAGCTCTGGGCGATCGGAGCGGCGGCGATCGTACGGGAAGAGGCTTGCTCTCCGATGAGAGCGACGACGTGATCGCGCGTGATGAGCTTCGAGACGGCGGAAGCCGCTTCGGTCGCCTCCCCGCGGTCGTCTTCGACCAGGAGCTCCATGCGCTTGCCGCCGAGCACGCCGCCGCGTTCTTCCCGGACAGCGCGAACGTGGCGGTCGGCCCGGTCAACGCTCCATAGAAGCCGACCTGGATGCCCTCCGCTCCCGGTGTCTTTTCGCCTCCGCATCTCGAAAGGGAAAGAATTCCGGCGAGCGCCAGGAGCGGAATCGGCGAGCGGCGCCCGGACACGCGCGGATTATAGAGGCCGGAATTCCGAACCCGCTGATAGGCTTCGCGCGCATCTGACGAGAACCGGATGAACGGATCGAAAACGTACGACGTCGCGATCATCGGCTCGGGGCCGGGCGGTTACGTCGCCGCTATCCGCGCGGCTCAGCTCGGCATGTCGATCCTGATCGTCGAGCGCGAGCCGAAGCTCGGAGGCGTCTGCACGCTGCGCGGATGCATTCCGACGAAGGCCCTTCTCCATACGGCGGACCTTCTCGAAGAGGCGCGGCACGGCGGTGAGGTGGGGGTCTCGGCGCGCGAAATCCGGCTCGATTTTCCGGCGGCCATGAAGCACAAGGAGAAGGTGGTCCGCCAGTCGACGAACGGCGTGTCCTACCTGATGAAGAAGAACAAGGTCGACGTCGTGACCGGTTTCGGCCGGATCGCCGGTTCCGGAAAGGTGTCGGTCGCCGGCCCGGACGGCGCCGAGACGACCTACTCCGCGAAGAACGTCCTGATCGCGACGGGTTCGACGCCGAGGTCCCTTCCGGGGATCGAGATCGACCACAAAGGCGTGCTCTCCTCCGACTCGATTCTCGAGCTCGCGGAGGTCCCGAAGTCCCTCCTCGTAATCGGCTCGGGAGCGGTCGGGGTCGAGTTCGCCTCCATGTTTTCCCGCTTCGGATCCAAGACGACAGTGGTCGAGATCCTCCCCCGCATCGTCCCGCTCGAGGACGAGGAGGTCTCCCGGGAGCTCGCCGCGTCCTTCAAGAGGCAGGGGATCGCGGTCTACGTGGATACCCGCGTCGAGCGCGTGACCCGGAGCGACGCAGGTGTCGAGGTCATCGCGCGGTCGTCCGGCGGCAAGACCGAGACCTTCCGGGCGGAAAAGATCCTGCTGGCCGTGGGCCGGAAGCCCCTTTCGGAAGGGATCGGCCTCGAGGCGCTCGGCGTCGCGACCGACCGCGGGTACATCCGGGTCGACCAGTGGATGCAGACGAACGTCCCGAACGTCTACGCGATCGGCGACGTCGTTCCCACCCCCTGGCTCGCGCACGTCGCGTCGGCGGAAGGAGTCGTGGCCGTCGAGCACATGGCGAAGGGCGAAACGCGCCCCTTGAACTACGACCAGGTCCCGGGCTGCACGTACTGCGCTCCCGAAGTCGCCTCCATCGGCCTGACGGAGGCCGCTGCCCGGGAGCGCGGCTACGACGTGGCGGTGGGGAAGTTCCCGTTTTCCGCGAACCCGAAGGCGCGCATCGTCAATGAGACCGCGGGGTTCGTGAAGATCGTGGGCGAGAAGAAGTACGACGAAGTCCTGGGTGTGCACATCGTCGGGCCCCGGGCGACCGAGCTGATCGGGGCGGCGGGCGCGGCGTTGAAGCTCGAAGCGACGTCCGAAGAGCTCGTGCGCACGATCCATGCGCATCCCACGCTCTCGGAGGCGATCCACGAAGCGGCGGAGGCCGTCGCGGGACACGCCCTCCACA